>JBEKPX010000001.1:0-33985 GCA_049520335.1 Candidatus Micrarchaeales archaeon
TGCTCCTTCCTTGCTTCCTTTTCTCGATGAAATCTTTCTCTACGAGCTCCTTGACGTGTTCGTACGTCGATTCCCCGAAGATCTTCACGAGTTCGCTCTGGAGTGCATTGTTGTTCTTGCTTATGTAAGCCAGGAGCCTGAGAGCGCTCTTCCCTATCTCCGGCCCGCTGGCGTATCTGCTCACCCTTGTGGCATACGGTTCTCTCAATGCGAACATGAACTTCCTGTCTATCTCTATTATCTCAAGTGCGGTGTCCTTCGTCTTGTAATCTGAAATCAGTTTTCTCACCATATCCTCGACGTGGCCGACTGAAGCTATCCCTGTAATCTCGGAGAGCTCCTGTATTCCGAGCGCGTTCGGAGACATGAAAAGCGCTGCCTCGATGAGCTTCTTGTAGTCTAGCTGTTCCTCCATATGAAAACCTAGTTGGGTTCTATCAGTATCTCTCCAAAGAACTTGTCCTGGAGCAGCATCACCCTGTCCCTGCTTGCAAGGAAAAGGAGGGGTATGAATATGTCCAAAAGCACATCATCTTTTTTAGCAATATTGCAGAGCGACGAGAAACTAATCTTCTTGTCAATTCCCAGATTCCTCTTCACGATTGAGTATACAACCTCTATGTCAGCCTCAACATCTACCCTGCTCAGAAGCAATGGGATAATTCTCACCTCATCTGCCATCTTGGCTTCCCTGTACTCCTTCAGCTTCATCGCCTCCTCTAGGGCGTCTATAAGCTCGTTAAGCGTGACTTTCCTTCTCGGAGGCAGCCTGAGCCTCATTGAAAGGCTATCGACAGGAACGTAGGGCCTCGCGTTCTCGTCCAAGACGCCTGCCTGCTCCTCGCTGATCTCGTCTAGCTGAAGCATGTCGCTCTTCAGCCTGAGGAGTATGGCAGCTGCGAGTATTATGTTTGCCGGCACCCTGAGGTCAAGAAGCTTCATCCCCTTTACTACTGCCAGGTACTTCCCTACTATGTCGATTATGTCTATGTCCCAGGGATTGAGCTCATTCTTATTGACTAGAGCGAATAGTATGTCTTTCCACGTGGCTTCCTTAACTAGATTCTCGATGTCAAAACGATCCACACTGATAGTGCTAGTGCTACTCTGCATCCAGGTCGCCGTGAATTAGACTAGGAATATAAGAATAAATCTTTTTCTGTCCTGAAGGTTTGAGCGGACGTTTGCTTGCTAGAACATTTTAATAGTTTTAACTCCCAGCTGTATCACTGATTGTATGACTGCTTTTACGAATGAGTTCACCTACAGACACTATGTTGAAGAAGGAAATGGGGAGACGTTCGATAGGCTTTTTGACGAGGCCGTAGCTAAGGTGAAGAGAGATGCTCTGGGCAAGAGGTTCCCGATGTACATAGGTGGAAAGGAGATCTATGCGAATGAGGAGCTGAGTGAGATTTCTCCCATAGACGGCACGCTCATAGGCAGTTTCCAGAAGGGAACAAGAGAGCACGCAAAGCAGGCGATTGACAGCGCATATGCTGCCTTTGAGGCATGGGGAAATAGGGAGTATGGGGAGAGAATCGAGATAGTTAGGAAAGCGGCTGAGGTATTCAGGAGGAATAAATTTGAAGTGGCTGCGGTACTTAGCATAGAGAATGGAAAGACCCGCTATGAGTCAGTGGGGGAGGTTGACGAAGCTATAGATTTCCTGAACTATTATGGTATCGAATTTGAGAGGAATAAGGGCTTCGTGAGGAAGACCAAGCTATCCGGAAGCAGCAAAGAAGTGAGCGCTGGATTCCAGGGTGCTCCGGGGAACGAGGAAAAGATAACCATTGGTATGAAGCCATATGGAGTTTTTGGAGTGATCGCGCCCTTCAATTTTCCAATATCGATATCGGCAGGAATGAGCGCTGGCGCTTTGATAACAGGAAACACTGTTGTGTTTAAACCATCTTCCACAGATAACATGACGATGCTTACAGGACTCAAGTTGTATGAAACATTCAAGGAGGCAGGAATTCCTGAAGGTGTATTCAATTATGTGACAGGACCAGGCTCTGAAGTCGGGGATGAGTTGGTTGCGAACAGCAAGGTTAGTGGGATAGCATTCACAGGTTCCAGAACAGTGGGCATCGGAATGATGAAGAAAGCTCAGGAGCTAGGGCTGCAGAAGGTATTCATAGTAGAGATGGGAGGAAAAAATCCTGTGATAGTATCTAAGTATGCTGACATGAATGAAGCTGTAGATGGGATAGCAAGCGCAGCATTCGGTTTCGACGGCCAGAAGTGCAGCGCATGCTCGAGAGTTTATGTGCAGGATACGGTAAAAGAGGAGTTCATAAGCAAACTGATAGACAAGGTCAGGAGCTTCAGGATAGGAGACCCGCTGAACAAGGAGATTTACATGGGGCCTTTGATAAGCGGCGGGGCGCTTGACAAGTATAGGAAGTGCGTGCAGGAGGCGAAGAACTCTGGAAGAGTGCTTTATGGAGGGAATGAAGTGAATACCGGACTTAAGGGTGCATATGTGGAACCTACTCTGATCGAGGTTGAGCATTCAAACAGGTTGATGCGGGATGAGCTTTTCGTTCCGATACTCGCGATAGACACATTCAAGAAGTTCGATGAGGCGATGCAGAAGGCTAACGACACTGAGTTTGGGCTTACTGCCGGACTCTACAGCAAAAGCAGGAAGGAGGTGAAAAAATTCCTCAGTGGAATACAGGCAGGTGTCATGTATGTTAATAGGAAGACAAGCGCTACGACAGGAGCGATAGTGGGCATACATACATTCGTGGGCTGGAAGGGCAGTGGACTGACAGGAAAGGGAACGGGAAGCAGGTTCTATCTGCAGCAGTTCATGAAGGAGCAGAGTCAGGCTATCGTAAAGTAGATTTTGGTGATAGGATGAAAATAGAAGATGATGGCTTTACTTTCGATGATGTACTGATAGTGCCAAAAACGTCAAAAGAAGGAGGACCAAACTCCAGAAAAGAAGTGGACACATCTACATTCATAACAAGCAGCATAAAGTTGCAAACGCCCATCATAAGCGCGAATATGGACACTGTGACAGAGTCGAGGATGGCAATAACAGTTGCCAGGCTTGGCGGGGTCGGAATAATACACAGGTTCAACAGTGTAGAAGAAGAGGCAGCGGAGATAAGGAAGGTAAAGAGGGCGCAAAGCGTTATTATAGAAAACCCTTATTATGTGGAACCTGAAACGACTATCGGAGAGTTACGGGAATTGATAGCTGAAAAGGGAATAAGGAGCTTTCCTGTTCTGAAAGGCAGAAAGTTGGTGGGCATAGTCACACGCAGAGACTACGAATTTGAAAAAAGCAAGAATAAAAAGGTAAGGGAAATAATGTCAAGAGACATCACAACTGCTAGAGAGGGCATAGCAATAGAGGAGGCTAAGAAAATACTTGCAAAGAACAAGATAGAAAAGCTCCCTCTGGTTGATTCGAAAGGCAATCTGGCAGGCATGATTACAGCCAAGGATGTAGGTATTTCGGAGAGTTACGTGAACGCATCCAAGGACGGAAAGGGCAGGCTGCTGGTTGGTGCCTCGATTGGCATAAGCGGGGACTACAAAGAAAGGCTTGATGCGGTAGTGGAAGCTGAAGCGGATTTTATTGTGGTAGACGTAGCTAACGGCTACCTTACAAAAACATCTGACACTATCAGATATGTCAAGAAATCGTATGATATAGACGTTATCGCGGGAAACGTTGCAACCAGAGACGGAGTGAGCGCCCTCAAGAGCGCGGGCGTTGACTGCGTTAAGGTGGGTGTTGGCCCTGGAAGTGCATGCCTGACGAGACCAGTTGCAGGTGTTGGATATCCACAACTAAGTGCAATCATAAATTGCTCCGGTTTGGAGATGCCAATAATAGCCGATGGCGGCATAAACAGGTCCGCGGACTTTGCCAAAGCGATCGCCGGAGGGGCGAGTGCGGTCATGATAGGAGGCTTGATTGCGGGCACGGACGAGAGCCCTGGAGCCATAGTAAACAGGACAGGATCAAACTACAAGTTTTACAGAGGTATGGCTTCTATACGCTCATATTCAGATAAAGCGACAAGAATCGGGGAGGAGGTTGATGTAGGGGGCTATACTCCCGAGGGTGCGGAAACGCTTATACCCTACAAGGGAAGTGCTGTTAACATAATGAACAATTTGATCGGCGGTCTGAGATCTGCAATGACATACGTAAGTTCTTCCAACATTAAGGAGTTTCAGAAAAATGTATCTTTTGTTAAGATTAGCGAGGCAAGCAAGAGGGAGAGCAAGTATGTTTGATTCTTTCACCGTCAGTTGTTGAGCTAAGAATAGTATTGATATAATGCTAACTAGAATGCTTTACTCTTTTCTCAGTTCAAGGCCGTACAACAGAACGGTTGTGAGATACAAGGGCAAGAGGATAAAATCCGAAGTGGCAGATACTTTTGCAAAGCAGATGGTAGGGCTGATGTACAGGACAGGTATTGGGAAGGATGAAGGAATGCTGTTTCCGCTTAAATTCAAAGGAAGGAACACAGCGGCAGTAATCATGCTTAATATGAGGTTCGGCATCGACATCGTGTGGATGGATGATAAACACAGAATAGTCGACATCGCCAAGAACGCGAAACCATCGTCTATATTCGGCCGTTCCTATGTTCCGAAAAAAGAGGCAAATTATGTTCTCGAGCTGAAGGCAGGAACCGCGGAGAGGCTTGGAATAAGGATGGGAGAAAGACTGAGTTTTTGATTTTGCGATATCTTCGCAAAGCATCGAAATACAACATATCTAGCCATATACATTTTGTGGGAGAATTTAACCTTTTATAAATTTACTAGAAAAGTATAATTGGAGTGACCTTATGGCTTCTATTGAGAATCAAAGAATACAGCCAAACGGCAAGACACTAAGCCTTATCGCGGGCACCACAATCTGCCAAGCGAAATGCCCATTCTGCATCTCTAAAACCACACCGTTCCAAGGAATGGGTCCGAAGCTGGAGCCTATAAACAGCGAGAAGCTAGAGAAGGCCTGCCAGCTTGCAGGAAAATTCGGAATCAGAAATGCCATGATAACAGGCAAGGGAGAGCCTACATTATATCCTGAACATATAGAGAAATATCTTAGAACTGTCGGAAAATATCCTTTTGGTAGCATCGAACTGCAGACAAACTCCATCTCTTTCGGTACTCATCCAGAAAAGTATGATTCTCTCTTGAAAAAGTGGCGAGAGATGGGACTTGCACTGATCGCCATCTCCATCGTGCATTATGAATATGAAAAAAATAAGCAGATTTATACAGCCAATAAGGATTACATAGACCTTCCTACTATTATCGGAAAGTTACATGACATTGGCTACCAAGTCAGACTGAGTTGCACGCTAATCAAGGATTATATTGATAACGTGGCTCAGATGAGGAAGATGATAGCGTTTGTCCGGGAACATGAAGTTGAACAACTGACTCTACGAAGGATGGAAGCCGTGGAGAGAAGTCAAAATTCAGATGTCTCCGCATGGACAAAGCCCAGGATAGTTAGTCAAGAAGTCATGGATGAGATGCTTGCAGATTTGGATAAGCATGGAACTAGAATGGCTGAGTTCTTCTATGGTGCAGCATTATATAAATATGGAGAAGATAAGCAAAATGTGTGCTTAACTACAGGCATTAGCGACAATAAGGAAAAAGAGGGTGATATAAGGCAGCTTATCTTCTTCCCTTCAGGGAAGCTAATAACTGATTGGAGATACAGTAGTGAAGCTGAGAATCAGCCGGTAAACGGAGTGAAGATATAGTGAGTATATGCCAAGGCGGAAACTTGTAACTTTGGCAGAAACAGTGCCTGGAAAAGCAATAAAGGAAACGATAGGAGTTAGAGCTTATTATATGTCAGAGGTTCAAAGGGAGATTTCACTGCTTGCGAAAGACTATCCCACGTCAACATACCTTAAGCCACTGACGCCTGACTTGGATGAATTGCACAAGCCAGTGATCGACGCTTACCTGAGAAAATTTGGTCCTCTTTTCAAGGGAATAGAAGGTTACAGATGGCAATATCCTACTGCAGGCTCAAGTGAGGCAATATTCCACATTCTTGCTGGCATCAAGTCGAAGCATCCGGATGCAGTGATATATACGCTGAAAGGGGAATATGAAGGATATAGGGAATATTCTAAGCCTCTTGGGCTCAGGACAATGGAAGTGATTAAAGTCTCTGATGCAAAGACGCCAGGATATTGGTTCATATCGAACCCATCTGCAAGGGACGGTAATCTGCTTGGGGAAGAATTGATTGGAGACATCTGCGATGCAGGACACAAGATAGTGTATGACGCCACCTATGTTGGGTGCGTCCCGCGTTTCGTGGTAGATCTGTCTAATCAGAACATAGTGGCTATTCTAGCCTCGATGAGCAAACCCTTCGGAATGTTCTACTACCGCGTGGGGTTTGCCTTCACTAGAGAGGAGATGGGCTCGCTCTTTGGGAATAAATGGTTCAAAAACATTTTCTCCTTGCTTGCCGCACAAAGGATAATAGAGAAGTTCGGGCCTGACAAACTCGTTCCTAAGTACAAGAAACTGCAGAGAGAGGTGGTTGAGGAGCTGAAGAGAAAGACAGGACTTCCGATTGTGGCGAGCGACGTGTTCCTCATCGCTACCATAAACAAAAAAGCCGCGACCAGGGAGCAACTCGAACAAGTGCAGATGTGGAAGCGTGGAGATGAATATAGAATTTGCCTTACTCCCTACTTCATGAGCATGGAGAAATAGGTATAAAAGAGTCCATTGTTTTTTAGTATCATGAATAGGCAGAAGCTAACTTTCATTGCATTTATGTTAGTCCTTTTTTTGAGTGCACTGCCAAGAACAGCTAAGGCACTAAACAAATATTGCTGCGACCAAGACTCTACTTCATGTGCAATTCCTGATACTTTTACATGTACTTCGGCGTGCGATGGATTTAAACAATGTACCCAATTGGGAACGTGCACCAGCGTATCCAGTTGTCCTCATGGCGGCACTACCACAACAACCACTTCCACAACAACCTCAACATCAACCTCAACAACCACATCAACCTCAACAACCTCCACATCAAGCTCCACCTCCACATCAACCACAGTCACAACCAGTATCGACACAGGATGCAGCGTCGACACTCCACTCTGCTGCGGTGGCAGTAGTCTCTCATGTGACTCTACTGCAATATGTCATTCGTCGCCTTGCTCAAGCCCTGTCCCATATCACTGCGGTGGTAGCCTTTGTTCAACATCAACCTCAACAACCACATCAACCTCAACCAGCACATCAACCTCCACTTCCACATCAACCACGGCCACAACCACAATCGGATACATCTACTGCATCGGCAATGGCGCAGTATCTCCATACAATTACGTCTACTATGCGCCAATCTCCAACACAGGCATAGGCACATGGACCTCCACCACGAGCTATCCGGTTTGGATGTGGAATGCAGGCTGCTCGATCTACAGCAGTTACATCTATTGCGTCGGCACTAGTAACGGAAATCAAGCCTACTATGCACAGATCTCAAGCACGGGCGTAGGCACATGGACCTCCACCACGAGCTATCCCATCAACATGTGTGAGGCAGGCTGTTCGGTTTATAATGGTTACATCTACTGCGTCGGGACTAACTGTGACGCATGGTGGCTTGCCTACTACGCCCCCATCTCCAACACAGGCATAGGCACATGGACCTCCACCACAAGCATCGCATCTGAAAGATTATACGATGCAGGCTGCTCAATCTACAACGGATACATATACTGCGTTGGTGCTTATGCTAATCCGTACTTTCACTACGTCTACTACGCGCCAATCTCCGGCACAGGCATAGGTTCATGGACCAACACCCCAAGCTACCCGATCGACATGTACTATGCAGGCTGCTCAATCTACAACGGATACATATACTGCGTAAGCAGCGGTTCGTATCCAAACACTTATCAGGTCTACTATGCGCCAGTCTCCAGCACAGGTGTAGGCACATGGACCTCCACCACACGCTATCCCATTGCAGACATGGAGGAAGCAGGCTGCTCCATCTCCGGAGGTTATATCTACTGCGTCGGTACTAGTCAAACCACTCCATATAACTATGTCTACTATGCGCCAGTCTCCAGCACGGGCGTAGGAACGTGGACCGCCTCCCCAAATACCTATCCAATTAGCATGTATGCTGCATACTGCGAGATACCGGGTTCCGGAGGAGGATATTATGGCGGGGGAGGGAACCTGCCTTTTTGGACGCCATTCATATCCGCAAGCAACGCTTTGGTGGACATCGGCCAATATGAGACTTTGAAAATCTCATGGCCTGGAGGCTCCGCACCTTTCACTGTGAAATTCTACAACGAGTCAAATTCATTAACCTTCAACACGCTCGGCAGTCTCCTGCTCTCAGATTCGCCGGCGACCAACACCTTCAAGCTGGTAACCACAGGCGGAGGCATAACATGGAACGGGGTAGTGGTCGACTCATCGCCGGCGACGAAGAACTCGATTGACTTGCATATAGGAGTAAATTCGGCCATAACAGGAACACCAGCAACTCCAACACCGACATCACCTACAATAGATAATGGACAGAGTATAACTCTTACAGCTGGAACTGGAACTGTCTCAGGAGGCACAACTCCATACACCTATAATTGGTTCACGGGCACAGCTTGCCAAACCTTAACCGCAGGAACAGGAAGTAGTGTAACAGTATCTCCAACTTCGACAACAGGATACAGCGTGGAAGTAATGGACTCTGCCTCCACACCTGCAAATTCAGTGTGCTCGGGAGTAGACACGGTGACTGTAACCACCCCATCACTCTCTGTGCCTACGATTGCTGCGAGCAATACAATGGTGGATGCAGGCCAGTACGAGACACTAACCATATCATGGTCAGGAGGTACCTCGACGTTCAAGGCAAAGTTCTTCAATGAGTCTGATTCTGGAGGAGTGACTTTCAACACAATTCCAGGTGCGACATCTCCAACGACCAACACTTTCATAGTGCTAACTCCGGGTGCTCATACAGGCTATACCTGGAACGGAATCGTAATAGACTCTGCATATTCTCCACTGACAAAGACTTCTCTTGATTTGCACATAGGCGTGAACTCCGCCCTTACGGACACACCGTCGATATCTCCTTCCGCGCCAACAATAGACAGTGGGCAGAGTGTAACATTGTCAGAGTCAGGAGTCTCAGGAGGCACTACACCTTATACCTACAACTGGTTCACTGGTTCTGGCTGTGGGACTGCAAACATAATCTCCGGGCAGGTAGGAGGCTCCATATCAGTCTCGCCAACAACGACTAACAGCTACAGTGTGAATGTGATAGACTCCGCTTCCACTCCTGCAAATTCAGTATGCTCTTCGGTAGACACAGTTAGTGTGAATACAGCTCTCTCAGTCCCTTCCCTGACTGGAACTTCCTCACTTAATAATGGTCTTATTCAGACTCTCAGTGGAACATGGAACTATGGCACACCTCCATTCACAGTCCAGTTCTACAATGAGTCAAAGCCAGGCATTTTCAATACGTTGGGGAGTGCCACATCGCCATCAACCAACTCATTCCTAGCATACGCAGTTGGAAGCACTCAGTCATTCACTTGGAACTTCATAGTGACAGATTCATCATATCTCTCAGCAGTGACGAGGAACAGTGTTGATTTCCAGTTCAGTGTGATACCATCAACATGTACATTCACAAGCCCGTCAACACTATCTTTCGGAGATATAGGACATGGATTTAGCACTATTACTACGAGTGTGCAGCTGCAGATTACTAACACAGGAAATACAAACTCAAATATCCTAATTTATGGAGGAAATTGGATAGGTCAGAAGACTGCCACAGCAAATTTCATGGTAATGAACACAGTCTGGACTCCGACTTCGGGTGTAGCAATTGCTAACGCAAACCAACTAACATATTCCCCTAGCTATGACACATTTGTGACCGTCCCTGCTAGTGGAGGAACAGGCTCTATATATTTAGGGCTATCAGTTCCACAATACCAAGCGCCACAGGACTATAACCAGATAATAACAGTATCAAGCAGCTGTTGAAGTATTGAGGTGCAATCTAATATGCAGTTTTGCGGTAAGAAAAGTACACATATGCAACTTGTGGTGAGGAAATAGAAAAAGAGAATACTACGACTATGCCAGAATCTATTTTGGTAGTCATCACAGCGTTGTTTGCAGTCATAGCACTGTTTACAGTTACTGAATTCCTATACGGCGCTGGAAATAGCATAACGCCAACTGGAACTGTTACTGTTGTATCACCATCGTCATGTACATTCTCAGAAAGCACAGAGACACTGGCTTTCGGAAGTATAGCGCAGGGATTTAGCATTTCAACTACCTCAGCGCTGACAGTAACTAATAGCGGAAATATGAATTCCAATATCCTAGTTTACGGAGGAAATTGGGTAGGTCAGAGAGATGCCACGGCAAATTTCATGGTAGGGAATACTGTCTGGTCACCGATTTCAGGTATAGCGTGGGCTAGCGCAAACCAACTGACATACTCCCCTAGTGTTGATACGCAGATAGCTGTTACTGCTGGAGGAACAAATACAATATACTTTGGGCTAGCGATTCCGGCATACACGCCACCGCAAAGCTATAATCAAATAATAACGGTATCAAGCAGTTGCTAAATATTGAACTGAAACTCAGTATGCAGTTCCACAAATAAGAAAGTTATTAAAGATATTCATCAGATGTCTATCAGGCGAGTAATGTAGGAGCTGCGGTGATGGAATGAAGAAAGAAAATACTGTAACAATGCCAAAATTTGTTTGGGTATTCATCATAGCGTTGTATGTGATTGTTGGGTTCCTGTATGCTGCTGGAAACAGCGTAACGCCAACTGGAACTGTTACGGTTCCGAACTCATGTACATTCGGAGGAAGCCCGTCAACACTATCTTTCGGAAGTATAAGCGCAGGTACTAACATAGGGACGACCGTGTTGCTGACGGTAACTAACAACGGAAATATAGACTCCAATATCCTCGTTTACGGAGGGAACTGGGTAGGCCAGACGACCACCACGGCAAATTTCATGGTAGGAAATACTGTCTGGAATCCTACGACAGGTTTAGCGTGGGCTAGCGCAAATAAACTAGACTACGCTCCTAGTGTTGATACGCAGATAGCTGTTACTGCTGGAGGAGGAACAGGTTCTATATACTTTGGGCTAGCAATTCCAGCATACACAACACCACAAAACTATAATCAAATAATAACGATATCAAGCAGCTGCTGAATGATGCATTATGAAAGAAAGCAGTTATGTTTATAAGTGCGTACTATGCGGATGAAAGGGGCAATAGGGATAACTCTAATAGCAATAATTTTAACTGCCAGTATTGTGTACGCTGGATTTGGAGAGATAGGAGGAGTATTGAATTTTGCTCTATACCCAAATTCCTCCCAAACATTGCAGTGGGGCCTAATAAATGACGGAAATCAAAGCTTGTCCTTTACAATAATGAACAAATCATCCGATTTCCGGCTCCAAGCTCAAAACAATCTATCCATTAATGCAACCCCAGATATAACTTTTTATTCTTCTTCATGGAGCATTCCTCCAGATACCACAGAGTACGTAAATGTAACTGTTTCTTCACAGGGTCTGAAAGTCGGCCAAAAATGGCATGGACTGATTCAAGCGCTTGCGACACCGTCAGGAAATTCTTCTAGCGGAGCAAACATACAACTAGGAACGGTAAAGATGTTTAATATAAACATAGTACAAACAACAACGACCACATCTACCTCTACAACCACCATTCCCACTACCGTTTCCCCAATAGTACCGCCACAGTTGAATGTGCAATTTGAAACGCTGCTCATTATAGTGGTTGCTGCAGTTGTTGTTATCGTTATAGTCTATTACTTAATACTAAGAAAGCACACGAAAAAGACAAATGTTGAAGAGAATAGAAAAAAGACAACGAAACGAAAGTGAGAGAGAGGAGAAAAGGATAATTGAAGCACACTGCCAAGAAGACAGCTTGCTATTTTCTTCCCTTTCTTGATCTGTTGCTTCTCAGACCCCTAACGCCCACAGCAGCAACAGCAGTTGCCACTGCTATGCCTATGGCTATAAAAGATATAAGCGTGCTTGTCGTTGGACCTGATACTGAGGGCAGTATGACTATCGGAGCATCATTTCCATAGCTATATGTTGCCACTTGACCAGCGCCTCCTGCTCCACCAGTTCCTGTTTGATTATAAGGCGAACCTACTGTCCCCCCTGCAACGTCATATGTTCCAGCAATATATCCGCCAGAGCCGTAAGATAGCATTATGACTCCTCCTCCTGAACCTGCACCGCCTGGGTCCCACGGCTCACCGCAATACTCGCTTGAATCGTTGCCATTTATGCCCACCGCATTTATCATTCCTGCTGCTATTTTATTCGCTTGTATGTAAACTCCATAAGTGCTTGCCCCAGAGTAAGGACATGGGTGAGTTCTGCCCCCGGTGCTGCTGTCTTGTCCTCCACCGCCTCCAGAAATATAATTCTGAAAACCGCTACTGTACCAATTTATTATATTATCTTTTGACATGAAAGGCACATTCGGGGTTGATCCGTTACCTCCACTTGCCGTATTAATATCAGTGTATGCTCCTCCTGCAACTAAAGTGTTCCCACCATTACCAGAATAAAAACCGCCAGCGCCGCCCCAACCAGAACCTCCACCTCCTCCAGATCCGCCAAATGAAGATGGAAAAGAAGTACCCTGCGAACCCGCATAAAGCTTAGGTCCGAGAGCATCATTTCTGTACCCGGTTGTTATTACACCGTTATTTGTTACTGTGCCGCTGCAATAGATATTGAAACCATTTGTGTTTAAAGTAACTCCCTTGTAAATTGTAAGGTTGCCGCAAATTAAATCGCTTACTAAGGTAGTATCCGAAGAAATGACAACATTTGTATTAGCCGCCTTGTAGTAAAGTGCTGGGTTAGCTGAGACAGATCCGAGCAAAAAGACAAACACAAGACTGAAAAAGAGCCCATTCTTCAGCACATTTGATGATTTTAGCATGAACACCCCTATTTTATCTGATCCTAATTAGTTTATGTTTTTCCCCATATATAAAGGTTGTTATAGAAAAAGAAATGACGACAACGATTCTAAGTCTTCGAATAGCATCAAAATAGCAGATATCATTCTGTTAGCTCCGGGAAAGAAGCATACCTTTAAGTGTAAGCCGCCGGCGAGGATTGAACTCGCGACCTTCTGCTTACCATGCAGACGCTCTTTAGTGCCCGAATCCCTTAGAGACTGAAGTACCACTGAGCTACAGCGGCGGCCATTTGATTAAGCTTATATGAAACTTATATACCTTATCTCTGGCGCATTCCTTAGAAGGACAAAGAGCAAGAAGTGAGCATAGCTCCTCTTGCGCACTGATGGACATTTTGGAGTTGTTATTCAGCGGGTACTTTATAGACCTTGTCGCCCTCCCTGACCTTCTGGTCAACCTTCATGCCTATAGATTCACCAGCCTTAGCGGATTTCACTTCCTTGTGCTCTATCTGCATGCTGGTTATGCTTTGGGAGAAGTTGGTCTCCTTGCCCTCTATTGAGACAGTATCGCCAACGCGAATATCCGCGCGCAGGTTTATGACAGCTACCCCTATCCTGTCATAGTAGTGCTCTATGCTTCCTATTTCCTTTCTTTCCGCCATAAAGCTCATTCTCATGTAAGATTAAGAAAGCTTTCCTTCTGACTAGCAGGAAAAAATAGATGCAGGGCTTGTGCGCCATCAGGATTCTTTGACTATTAAAATCGAAATACAGACTTGATATCCTCTGCTTCCGATTCTCCGAGGTGCCCTACATTGCTCAGTTTGCCTAGTGCTGCAGCTGTTGCTGCTTTTAAATCAGGATATATTCTTACTATGATTGATTCTAGAAGAGGTTGCTCTGGAGGCTTAATTAGTATTTCACTTTTATATATGGTTAGAGGCGCCTCACTTTTAGAATTATGTTTAATGAAACTAAAGAAGAAATTTTGTGCGGATTCTGAGTCTGGAAATTTTAAGTGGTGCTCAGCTTTGTCAGAACATACTGACTCAATGTAATAAAGAGCAGGTAATTCTAGAGTCGAATAATCTGCTACCTCTTCTCTTGGTATGAGACGCACTTTATCTTCCCTAACCGCAATCACTTTAGTGATATCTCTATTCTCAGGCGCTTCTATCGCCTTCTTTACTTTCTCTGTAAAGACTGAAAAAGTATGCATGTTTTGTTTTGGTTCTTTAGGAGCTACGAATACTTCTGTTGAGGCGACCCACAAGCCATCCTTTGGATTCAATGGATCATGATCTTCAGAGCGTACGTCTACCACTGTTGCCTCAGAAAATCTATTCAGTCGTACAACTATCTCTTCTAGTTTGACAGGCGTTGCTTTTTCCAGTGCATCAGTTTTTACTGTATTTTTTAATTTGGTAGTATCTCTCATATTATTCCCGAATAGCATCAGTTTTGAGCATATTTAATAATATGCTTGAAAAATTACAAAGAATCTTTCTGAATAATGCGGCGCTTATTGTTTAGTTAGATTTAGTTCTTTTTTCAGCTCCGCCGATGCTTCGATAGAATCAGTGCTGCTCTTTTTCCTTAACAAGTCAGTTATTTCCGTTGCCGCCTCTTTCGAAAAAGTCGGATATTCTTTGACAATCTCCAGGATGTTTGAAGTATAATGCTTTACAGAATCCGCAGAAGCATCTCCCTCAGCAATTCTTCTAAAGTTTTCCTTTAAAGACTCATTTGCGCATTTCTCAAGTATCCTTGACTTTTCTTCTTCATCCAGATTCTTCATGGAGTCTGTAATAAAATGGGTTGCTTTATCTTTAATTGTGGAATTTTGTGTTTTAGAACGAACGCAAAGAGCTATAAATACCTTTTCTTCTAGTGCGGCCGGAAAATCAGAAGATACTAATTCCTTCCAGGCATTGGATGCAACTCTAAGGTCTTTCGCGGCTGCGTGATCCCTCAGTTCTTCTTTTTTCTGGTCTGTAGCTTTTAGTATAATTCCAACTCCACTCATGATATTACCTTAATAACATACGTTTTGGAGGTATTTAAGCATTCGTCGTGATTTCATTCAGCATACAAGAGAGAATTTGATTAATCTCACACTGTTCCTTGTACAGAATGGCAGGATTGAGGAGAATTGATGCTTAAGATTCACTATAGCATTAATCTGCTTAGATATTAGTCTCCTACTTAGGTGACTCCAAACATGCTCAGCAATAGTTTCAAGATATTGGAGGTTACTCCAAACATACTTAGAGACACTTTCACGATATTGGAGGTTACTCCAAACATACTTAGAGTTATCATTGATATCATATATCCCATTCCTTTTCGCTCCTTTCAGGAGCTATGCTCTACGTTAGAAGCATAAGCATATAAGAGTTCTACATGTTTCTTAGCCCGAAAAGTTAGAAACAGGTGGCATACTTGAGCTTGGATTCTACTAGTAGAATTGTTTTGCAGGGGGTGAGATTTGAACTCACGTAGGCGCTGAGGCCACAGGATCTTAAGTCCTGCGCATTTTTCTGTGGCTAAGGCCAGACCAGACTCTGCCACCCCTGCATTGAGCGAAATAGGGTCAAGCGTATGCGGGAGGACCCGATGCCTCCTCGGCCGCCTTGTTGTAATGCTCGTGAGAGTCCTTTGCTTTCTTTATTATGTCCCTGACTCTCGATTCCACTTCCTTCGCCTCTTCTTCCAGTTCGCTGAGATCTATCTCTATGCCTGTGAGTTTCCTTAGGCTCTCTATCGCGATTTCGGCATATTTTGGATCCATTATTATTGGATTGACCTCTACAAGAATGTTCATTGTGGGTATGTGCAGATTATTAGCTCCTGTTATTAGCAGTGCACTGACTCCTGCTATGACTCCCTCTCGTACGGGTTTTATCCCTTCTTTTGCTGCCTTCTTCACCATCTCTGTGTCGGATGATATTATGTAAGCATTGCCGCTTTGCTTCTGTGCAGGCATGCCCCCTATAGATATTATCTTGACTATGCCGCTCTTTCTTATGAAAGAAAGGAGTTCTTCTGCAAGCTGGTATATCACATTCTGCGGAATCGTGAATTCCGAGATGACAACTATCAACTTATTCTTCGTGTTTGCATAGAGCCTCACTGTATACATGGGCATGCCGTTGTGCACTGCTGCTATCGGTGGGAAGAGGTCGCTCTCAATGTAGCCTATATACGTCATGTTTAGTTTTTCTATCATGTAACTGGCTGCCATTGGACCCACAAGTCCAGCTCCGGGGAATCCCTCTATGAAAGTATAGCCTTTCATGCTCATTTCTTCAAAAATATGTATCTGTATCATTCTATCGAGTCACTTTATCATGAAAAGTATAAAAATAGAGCATTTATCGGCATTGCCCCTTGTATTCTACTGACGACATCTCGACGATAGATATAAAAAGGTGTTCAACGCGTTATTATAGGTGAAAGTATGGCTGAGAGAATAAGTGACGAGAAAGTTAACAGAGAAAACGGCTATCTTTACTTCCTAGGTAAAGACGGTTACGTATGGAGGACCCCAATGAAGAGCAACAACCGCGGAAGAAAAGCGAGAGTTGGATCTGAAAAGATCAGCAGAACAGAAGGCTACCTTTACTTCATAGACAGAGCTGGCTATGTAGCAAGGGCAAAGATGAACAGAAGGGGAAGAAGATAGATTCGTTTGGGGGCGTAATGCCCCTCTTATTTTTAAGTTTTTGATCTCTTAGTCTGGAATTTTTCTATTTCTGCAGAATTCGCTTGAGGAATTGATTGATAGCCAGATTTGGTGCGAGATTCTTAATAATGAATGTTGAATGCATAATGATGAGTTGATGCCCAAGTTTCTTGGAAGCATTCCTGATTATCTGTTTCTTACTCTTCTTATGCTAATTATTGTTGTCGGAGTTATCGGAAATCTACTCATAATCGTTCCTATAGGATTAGTGCTATATGCGATCTATGAGTTAGTCAGGATGAAAGTCGAATCTAGGTCTAATAAGCCTTTTGTGAACCTGAAATTCTGGCTAGAGCTGGGTATTGTAATTGTCATTAGCATTTTGTTGGTCCTATTCCTAAATGTATTAGAAACTTCCCAGCAGGTAGAGACATCAACGACTTCTGTATACCAGAATTTCACTATATCGACCACAACAACGAAATCGACAACATCACAGTTCTCTACTTCGATGTATACGACATCGATTGCACTTACCATGACTACCACAATTGAGTATTCTACACTCTCCTCGACAGCAGCAACTTTAGGTTATGGATATGGTAGTTTGTTCCTACCAGCCAACTATGCGTTATACATATGCGGCGGATCCAGCACAGGCACGACTAAAACATCATGGACTCAAGAAACATACTTTTCTGGTTATTCGTCGGTTGGGCATCAGTATAACAGTACATGCACACTATATGTGGGTGGAATTCAGAACCAGTTCAATTCGCAGGAAGCAGCGGTTGTTGGTATTGGGCTCAATGCGTCTAACTACACGCTGTACAGCAAGGAAAACGCTTCGAGTTTCTCATTCCCTGTGAATATCGAAAATTCGTTTGTTATTGGTATAATCACAGGAGTCATACACTCTCCTAGTCCATACTTCTCAGACTTCCCGAACATACAGTATCCTGTTGGTTTCGGTTCGGGATGCAGCGTTGAAAAGCAAGAGATGACAACCCCAGTCAGGGAAAATGGCAGTTCGTTTGTAACGAGCTCCGCAAGCATTGTGGTCTGTCAGCAAGCGCAGATTGGCAATTACAGTTTCAGCCAAAAGCTCTTTGGAGGTACATTTGCGGCGTATGTATTCGCGCCAAAGTAAATGGTACAAGGGTCTTGCGCGCTCTTTTTCAGGTATTTAGCTACTGATAGATGATTTTCTTTATCTTCCTGATGGCTTCTTCGGGTGTTCCTTTCTTTGGTCTTGTGATCGTCCCTCCAACTATGCAAATGCTCGCCCCATAATCTAAGATTTCGGGTATGGTGTGCTCGTCCAAACCTCCCGCCACAGCAATTGGAATGTGCGATCTCTCGTGCATCTCTCTTACTTGAGTAAAGTCCCTTGCTTTCGTTTGGATATCTATAGGGATGTGATACTCCAAAACCGCATCGCCGCCTTCTTTGATGTAGCTGCTTATCTTCTCTTCAATCGCCTCAAGTCTGCCGTCGATGTTCATTATCCCGAGAGAGTCTACAATTGCTGTCATCTTAAGGTTTTTCGCCTTCGCCAATGCCGCATCTATAGTCTCTTCTTCAGCAACGCCAGCGATTCCAACCATATCCGCGCCGGACCTATATGCAAGCTCAACTTCGAAAGCGCCAGTATCAAGCGTCTTGAGATCTGCCGAGATTTTCGTCTCTGTGCCCACTATGCCTCTTAATCTTGGGATGACTATCTTGAGGCCCTCGTTTTTAATCAATGGAGTTCCTGCCTCACACAGGTATTCCACGTCGGCTAATTCTTTTTGAAGTATTCTTGCAATCCTTTCAGCGTCGGTAAGGTGCTCGAAATCCAATGCGACCTGCAGAATCGGCTTCTGATTGAACATCGATGATGAATCGGCATTAAGACTTAAATACCTTTAAAATTGTACGATTGCTTCGTAGATTACATTAGGCGATAGTTTACCTAATCAGACCTATAAGCCTCCAATAGGGTATGCCGATAAACATGATCAAAAGTATTGAGATTATGCTCAAAACAATCCCATAAATTACCATTTGTTTTATCGAGAAATATCCCTCCGAGTAAAATATTATATTGGGTATTGTGTTTATTGGAAGAATCAAGGCGAGTGGTGCAATGAAGGCAATGGGCAATGCCAGTAAAGAAACAGGTACACTATAGATATTGGCTATCGCAATTGCGATTGGCATTATGATTGTTGCATAAACAGTTGTGGTAGTAAAGATTATGTGTATAAAAGTGCCAAATAATAAGACAAGTAGCACTAAAGCATATGTTGGTAAATTTGTATTCTTTTGTCCTATCAGTTCCTTAACAATTGGCGTTAGTGCTTGGGTTTGCTGCACGATTTGAGCTAAGTACATGGCTGCCGCAAAAACAAACAAGGAATCCCATGGAAGCATACCAGTGATTTTGCTTATTTTGAATATGCCTATCTTTGGCAAAAATAACGAGGCGGAGAGTACCAAACTCGTTAAGCTTGCCGCGTTGAACGGAACATACTTGTCAGCTATCCATAATATCAGAGAAATTGTGAATATTACTGCAACAATCTTTTCCTCTCGTTTTAAGGATCCGAGTTTCTTATGCATTTCATCTATATTTTTCAATGTTTTCTTATCGCACTTGAAATCTGGCTTGAACATGAATTCTAAAAGCAACCAAGAGATTATCAGAAGGATAACGGTCAGGGGAAAAGCCATTAAAAACCAGTCTGACCAACTCAGCTTCAATCCTGCGTTAGCCATATAATTAGCAGATATCGGGTTTGGAACAGTTGCTGTAAGAAAAGCTGTTGAAGAGATGTTGTTTGCGGTCATGCACATGAGTATGATGACGGCTGCGCAGAGGCTGCCTTTCTTAAGATTTAGCGCTTCGATGAAACCGATGCATATCGGCAGCATGATGAACGCCTTAGCAGTTGTGGATGGTGAAAATGAAGATATGAATAGGTTAGCTATAGCGATGGATAGCAGGAGATACCTCGGTTTTTTATTAAAAAATAAGACGACCCTTATCGCGATTCTCTTGGCAAGACCGGTCCTGTCCATTGCGGCTGCAAGAATGAATCCAGATAAGACTATGAGTATGTTGCCTGTACCATATGCTGCTAAAACGCTTTTTATTAGGCTTTCTATACTGACTGAAGACTGTAAAAGTAAGAGAATTAGCATTATGATAATTGAAGAAGGTATAAATCTTTTAGGAAACAGACTCCATAAAATCAGAGCTAAAAGCATAACGCCAACGATGGCCTGATTGATGTAGACAAGAAAGAGAAATGAAACTACCGTGATGACAAGTGCAAGCTGCTTTATCTTTTCATAAGTAATAGAATCATCCGCTAAAATCATTGCAATTCATAATTTCTTCAGATGCATTAAAAATTATTTTTCATAAACATATAGAGAAAGCGAGTATTTAAATTCTCTTAATGCGTAGGTTCGTCTGGGTGAAGCTCATGAAAGGTTTTGTAACTGGTATAGAGAAAAGGACGAAAAAGAATTCTGATTTCCGCCATGTGCTGTATACAGGAAGGCACAGCCAACTTGTGCTAATGAGACTCAAGCCGAGAGAGGAGATAGGAATGGAAGTGCACAAGACGCGCGACCAATTCTTCAGGTTTGAGAAGGGAAACGGAAAAGTAATCATTGATGGAGTGGCGCACCGCATCAGGGACGGGAGCGCTGTGATTGTTCCTGCAGGTGCCAGGCACAACGTGGTAAACACATCAAGAGCTTCTGACTTGAGGATGTACACAATCTACTCACCTCCAGAGCACCAAGACAAGGTAATACGCCACACGAAAAGGGAGGCGATGGCAAGACCCGAGGAGTTTGACGGCAGGACGACCGAATAGTAGAGGGACATTTGGGTAAAAAATTAGAAGCGACAAGAATATATTGTTTGGCAGAATAGCTTTCCAGCTGGTGGTACGATGGGACTTGATGTACTAGGGGATGCATATTGGATTGATGATTACGGAAAAAGACTCGTCACAGCGGTGACAGTAAAAGATATCGAAGGCGTAAAAGAGGTGCTTAAGGAAGCTACTACTGGTTTGCAATCTTTGGTGTTATTTCATAAAGATGCTGACAAGGCACTAATTTCTACTTTGGAAAGGAGTTTACAAATTCCCATTCCTCGGAATGAACAAATTGCAGAAGTACTTGTTGAAAACTTTGAGTTTATGGATTCACTGTCTTATCAGGGCTTGGTGCGAGCAGAAGAGTATGCAAAATCTTTGGGAAACAATGCAATAACTGGTAAGATATCTGAAATTCTGGGAGATAGGAAAGAGCGTATAGGAATTATTGGCGTGATGGCATATCTGAAGGAAATCAGAAATAAGACAGTAACTGATGCGTCCGGAGATAAGGTAATGCTTGGGACACTAGGAGACGCCGTCGCTTTTGCGGTCGACATGTCGGATGTTAGCAACCTGATGAAATTAGCAAGATGGGGCATGCACGATATTTTGGATGAAGAAACGCTGGGGTTCGTAAAAGAGAGAATCAAGAAGAAGGAACAAAAAACACGAGAGATGGTGGAATTTGTGGTTGAAAGCATGGTAGAAAGAAAGCTCGTTTATAACACTTTAACAGAGATTAAGCGCTCTAACTCAGATATAAATGTGAAAATAAAAAGGACTAGAGATATGCTTGCTTCTCATTCCTGAAATATCTTGCTGGTGCTCAAAATCAGCTGGCACACATGGAGATTAGAGAGCACTCTTTTTGCCATTCAATTTTGCTATTATACTCATGCTACATTAGGCTAGATCTGCGAATGCTATTTTCTCTTAATCTAGTACTAAATCACTCATGACACCAGAAATTTGCTATCTGATTCTACAAACTTTTTTATTGTAGTATGCAGCAATATGACTAGTGCTTAGGTAGTTCATATGGGATTGTTTGGAATTGGGGACGGGGAGATAACCCTAGAGGTTAAGAATGTTAATGTAGCGTCTGGTGAGACACTAGAAGGTACAGCCACGCTTAAATTAAACAAGGATGTTAAGGGTAAAGAAGTCATTGCGATTCTGTTTGCAGAAAGGATGGAAAAGACCTGGGATTCACAAGGAAAGGTGGTATCGAAAAATGTTCAGATGTATTCGAGGTCTGAAACGCTAGATACCGAAAAAGTTTATACAAAACAGAACAGCCCTTATCAGTACAAATTCAGTTTTGTTATTCCACAGATGGGTACGGTCATTCCAGGAATACCCACGATTGAAAATATGGTCGGTGGTTCAAGATTTGCTAGCGGTCCGATACGTTGGTATGTTAAAGTAGAGTTGAAACACGATGCGATGTTGTCTTTTCCTATTGCAAAAACACAGGAGATAAACATAGTTGTGCAACCGCAATCTGCTGGTGGACAGAAGTAAAATAAATCTTACCTTTTTTAAGCCCCTCTGGAGTTTTCTTCCCTGGTTAGACGGGCACGGCGGGATTTGAACCCGCAACCAACAGCTCCGCAAGCTGCCGTGCTATCCAAGTTACACCACGTGCCCTAATGCCTTTTTATATATTCTCCTGTATAAATAGAATTCTATGCTTTCTTAAGTGATAGAATGAGTTCATTAGCAGGAAAAGTATGCAGTTCATGCGGCAGGCTTAGCTCGCAGTATACCGAGTTCAAGTGCCCGAATTGTGGAAAATCGAACATCATAAGATGCAAGCACTGCAGAGAAACTTACAACAAGTACAAGTGCACTGAGTGCAAGTTCGAGGGACCTTGATGGGGGATGTCGCTGTTTTGTTTAGGATCTACACCGCCGAGGGGGGCATAGACAAGGTGAAGGCCGAGGTGGTCAAGCTAAAACCAAGAGGCCTCCAGATAGAAGACGTGGCATTCGGAATAAAGACAATAAAAGTGCTATTCATACACCCTGACTCCCATGGCAGCTCTGAGATAGAGGACGAAATAAGGAAGATTCCAGGAGTGAACGAGGTGGAAGTCCTGGAGGAAACGCTCGTCTGACTTATCCCTCCTCCTTGGCAATCCTTTCTGACCTCCTTAACCTGTCTCTTATCCTCTTCCAGTGCGTGCCATGCCAGTATGTTTTTCCGCACTTCCTGCAGCGATAGAAGAGGCGGTGGCGCTCATATGCATCTGAAGGGACTACGCCCTTAACGTTTTCTTTGTTTACCTTCTTGATTAGTGAGTTGCAGATGGGACAGATAAGTGCCTGACCCGAGTCAATTCTTGTTCTCAAAGCATTCGCTACGTATGCAACCTGATCCTCTATGCTGCTCTCTTTGACCAGGAATGCCTTTATGCCTGCTTTCCTTGCTCTTGCGAAAAGCTCTGCGTCTGAGGTGAGCAGCGTTGCCTTGCTCCTTTTCACGAGCTGCAGCAGCTTAGAGTCTTCCTGAAGGGGTACGTCATAGACCTTGATTCCTGCAAATCTCAGCCATCTAGCTAACTTCGCAAGCATCACGTCAGCATATACCTTTCCCACAGTTAGAGGAATGCATGAAAGAATTAAATAGCTTGGAAGAGATTGAGTAGTGTCACTGCATTCGGGGGTCTGATGATCAACTCGATAGAGCTCAAGAACTGGAAGACACACAAGAGCACGAAGCTCAAGTTTGCAAAGGGCACTAACATACTGCTTGGTCAGATGGGCTCTGGAAAAAGCACAGTGATGGACGCGATCTCGTTTGCGCTTTTCGGCACCTATCCTGCTATACAACACAGGAAAGTCGCTGTTGACGAAATAATAATGAACAGGCCCGAACAGGAGAACAAGGCCAGCGTAAAGCTAGAATTTGGGATAGATGATGTTGCTTATGTTGTCGAGAGGAGTCTTGAGCGCAGCGGTTCGACTAAAGCGACAATCTCGAAGAACGGAGCTTACATGCAGTCACAGCCACAGAGGGTGAATGAGGAGATAGAACGAATGCTCAAGGTGGATTACGACCTCTTCTCGAGAGCAATATACTCGGAGCAGAACAGACTTACATATTTTCTGGAGCTGAGGCCCGCCGAAAGGAAGAAGCAGATAGACCAGCTGCTGGGACTGGATAAATTCGCGCTCGCGCAGGAGAACTCGACCACGCTGATAAACAAGATAAAGGACATCGTCGGGGAGAACGAGAAAACGATAGCAACTTTTGACCTCGAGAAGCTAAAGGAACAGCATAAACTCATGCTTGAAGAGATTGAGAAGCTTGCGGATGTGAAGAAGGAACTCGAGGAAGATATCAAGAAGGAGGGGAAGAACAGAGACTGCGTGGAGAAAACGCTCAAGGAGATAAAAGATTCTTACAACAGGAAAATTCAACTCATTAAGGAGATTGCTGAATTCAAGAGCAAGATTGATGTCATCTCGAAGGAAATCGGTAAGATAGAGAAGAGGGAGATTGGTGACAGAAAGCTCTTGGAGAAAAAGATTTCTGGGGCGAAGAATAGCCTTGATGAGCTAAGGGGGATCGAGAAGGATGCTGCTGATAGTGAAAGGGGCTCGCTCAAGGAACTCGCGCATGTTGAGGAGGAGATGAAAACTGCAAAAAAAGAAAGCGAGGAGAAGGAAGAGTTGAGAAATGAGCAGGGGAAGAGGAATAGAACTGACGTTGAGGAGAGTGTGAAAAGAAGCTCGGACGGGCTGAAGGAGCTTAGCAAGGATTGCGAGGCGGATCTCGCAAGCATGAAAGAGAGCCAGAGATGGCTCGATGAGCTCAGGAAGCATTGGAGCAAGTGCCCGGTCTGCGAGAGGGAGCTCAGCGAGGAGATGCGAAACAGGATACTCGAGGAGAGGAAAGGGGAGGTCGAGAGGCTTGGCGGGCAAATCGAGAAGCAGAAGGAGAAGATAGAGAAGTTTGAGAAAGAGCTCGAAAAGAGCAAAAGCGAACTTGAGAAGATCAACAGAATAGAGGAGAAGCTAAAGGAGCTTGAAGGCACAGAGAAGAAAGTGAAAGATATCGAGGGTAAACTCAAGATTGCGAAAGAGATGAGTTCTACCCTGAAGAGGAAGAAGGAGGATGCTACTAATGCGGCTGCGAAGGCGAAGGATATGCTCACGAAGCTTGAACAGGAGAGAGAGGCGATTGAGAGGATGGAGGGGTATATCTCTGAGAAAGAGAAGTGCTCCGTGCTGCTCAAGGAAAAGGAGCAGGCTGCTGCGAAGATAGAGACTGATGAGGACGAGATTGAGAAGACTCAGAAGGAGCTCACCTCGCTAGACGTGAGGCTCAAGGAGCTTGCAACAAAGCTTGATGCCAACTCCATGTCAGATAAGGAGAAGAATGCCTTTGAGAAGGAGAAGAAAAAAGAGATAGAAGCGGTAACCGGCATCCAGGAGAGTGTCAAGAGGAAGAAGAGAGCAGTAGAGAACATACTCAAGTTCAAGAGCGCGCTTGAGGAGACACAGATAGCCCTCAGGACAAGGCTGATAGGCTCCATAAACGGCATAATGCAGGAGATCTGGCCAGAACTTTATCCTTACGGCGATTACCAAGGCATTGAGCTTGAGCCCACATCAGAGGACTACATGCTCAAGGTGAGGACCTCAAGAGGCGGTGAGCAGGTATGGGAGGACGTCACTGCAATAGCAAGCGGAGGTGAGAAGAGCGTCGCCTGCCTCGCAATGAGGGTAGCATTCTCACTAGTGCTCGTTCCCAACCTCAGGTGGATGATACTGGACGAGCCTACACACAACATTGACCAGCAGGGCCTGAGCAAGTTCGTAAAGGCGATAAATGAGGTACTTCCGAGGCTTGTGGATCAGGTGTTCATAATAACTCACGATGAGACGCTGAAACAGGCAGTCAATGCTAGGATTTACGTGCTTTCTAGGAACAAGGAAGAAAATGGCGGAACGGTCGTTGAGACTTATTGATTACAGCATTCCGAGGCCGAGATTGTTCTCCTCTTCAGATGCCTTTCCTGTGACTGAAGAACCTTCGACACCTGTGAATATGCCTATTATCTCCACTTTGCCCATGTAGTCAGGGTCGAGCCTCGCACCCCAAGTTACGTTCGCGTTTGTTGCTATCCTGTCTGTCAGCTTGGTTGCTATCTCGTTCGCTTCACCCAAAGTCAGGTCAGGACCGCCTATTATGTGAAGCAGCACTCCTGATGCTTTTGAATAATCGACATCCAACAGCTTGTTCTTGAGCGTCGAGTTCACTGAGTCACCCACCTTGTTCGAGCCCTGCCCGGTTCCGACACTTATCATCGCCAGCCCGCCAGCAGACATTATCGTCCTGACGTCGGCGAAGTCGAGGTTTATCAGACTAGGTTGTGTTATGGTTTCGGTTATTCCTCTCACTGCCTTTGCGGTTATCTCGTCCGCGAGCATGAATGTTTTCTCTATAGGCAGGTTAGGGTAAAGGGATACAAGCTTCTGGTTGTCTATCACTACCACGGTGTCGACGTTCTGCTTGAGTTTTTCGACTCCTTTTCTTGCCGCATCTAACCTGACGCGCTCTAGGGAGAAAGGCAAAGTCACTATGCCTATGACTATGGCTCCCGCTTCCTTGGCTATCCTTGCGACAACCGGCATCGCTCCGGTTCCTGTCCCTCCGCCCATTCCCGCCGTCATGAACACCAGATTCGTATCTTTCAGCAGGAACTCTATATCGTTCCTTGAAAGTTCTGCGCATTTCTGCCCTATCTCAGGGAATCCGCCTGCGCCGAGGCCATGGGTTATCTCCTTTCCTAGAATCAGCTTTGTTATGTTGGGGTTAAGCATATTCAGATGCTTTGCATCTGTGTTGAAAGCAAAGAGGCCTGCGCCCTTTATGTCCATCATGCTTAGCCTCTGCACCGTGTTGTTTCCGCCGCCTCCAACTCCGACGACAGCTATCTTCGGTTTGAATAGCTCAAATTCTGGAGGAATTGTGCCTTGGGTCGCCTGTTCAGGTGAATCAAACATTCTACCACCTATTATTCTTGGAAGCAAAACTAAAAAGACTTTCTTATGCCATCGGATGCTGGAGTTTTGGCAAACCTGCTGCAAATATGCATGCTTGCGCCGCTTGGTAAGTTATAAAGCAGTATTTAGTAAATCCTATTTGTGTACAACACAAAAATCGCGGAACTGCTCAGCGAGATAGCGGACATGCTTGAGCTTGAAGGGGAGGAGAGGAAGTTTGAGGTGCTCGCCTATAGGAAAGCATCAATTACAATCGGGTCGCTCCAGGAAGACATCGGAGAGATATACAAGAAGAAAGGTATCGAGGGCCTTATGGAGTTGCCTGGGGTGGGCAAAGGCATAGCGGGCAGAATAAAGGAGTATGTCGAGACAGGCAAGATACTGAAATATGACGAACTCAAGAAAAAGTATCCAATAGACTTTGCGAACCTGACAAGGATACAGGGGATGGGCTCGAAGAAAGCATTCAAGCTGTACAAAACACTTAAAGTGAAGGATATCGAGACACTCAAGAAAGCGGTGGAGCAGCATAAGATAAGAGAAATTGAGGGATTCGGGGAGAACAGCGAGGAGGAGATAAAGAGGGGGATATCGCTCCTGGAGAGCAGCGGAGGGCGCATGATACTTAGCACAGCGCTGCCGGAGGCAGAAGCAATAAGGGAGACACTACTGAAATCGGGACTTGTGGAAAAGGCGATAATCTGCGGATCTACGAGAAGGATGAGGGAAACTGTCGGAGATCTCGATATACTGCTGATATCGAGCAAAGGAGAGAAGGTGATGGACTTTATCACAGCAATGCCTCAGGTTGACAACGTAGTGGCAAAGGGGCCGACAAAGACTACCGTCTTATTGAAGATAGGGCTTAATTGCGATTTCAGGTTAGTTGAGAGGGAGAGCTTTGGAGGGGCTGTGCAGTACTTTACAGGAAACAAGGACCACAACATCAAATTGAGGGAGATAGCGATAAAGAAGAGCTATAAGCTCAACGAGTATGGGCTATTTGACAGGAAAAACAAAAATGTTGCCGCGGGCGAAAATGAGGAGGAAGTCTACAATAGGCTAGGACTTGACTGGATGGAACCGGAGATGCGAGAGAATAGGGGCGAGATAGGGCTCGCATTGCAGCATAAATTGCCAAAACTGATAAAACTGGAGGACATGAAAGGTGATTTGCATGTGCACACGAAACACAGCGGAGACAGCGAGAACAGGATGGAAGACATCGTTAATGAAGTGAGGAGACTTGGTAGAAAATATTTTGGCGCTACGGACCACTCAAAGAGCGAATATGTCTCGGCAGGTCTCGACGACAGGGGTTATATCAAGCTTTTTGAAGAGATAGAAAAGGTGAACAGCAAGCTAGATGAATTTAGGATACTCAAGAGTGGAGAGGTGGACATTCTGAAGGATGGAAGCCTGGATATACAGAACAAAACGATGGAGCAGATGGATTACGTGCTCGCTGCAGTGCACTCCAATATGAAAATGAATAAAGAGGAGATGACTGGAAGGGTCGTGAAGGCACTTGAAAGCGGACATGTGAACATACTTGCGCACCCGACATGCAGACTGATAAACGAGAGGGATCCGGTGCAGCTGGACATGGACAAGATATTTGAAGTTGCGAAAGAAAATGGTGTTGTTATGGAAATTGATGCGATTCCACCGCGCTTTGATCTCAATGATGAGAATGTAATAAAGGCAAAGGAGTACAAACTTAAGTTCAGCATCGACACCGATTCGCATCGGCTGACTCAACTGCAGTATATGCGCTACGGCATAGGCATCGCGAAAAGGGCCTGGTTAAGAAAAGAGGATGTCATCAACACTATGGACGTCCCTGCACTTCTGAAGTTCTTCAAGAAGTAACAGATTTGTAGAAGAAATCATACTATTCTGAAAAAGGTTTGAACTTGTAGAGAGCCTAACTTTTACATCCTCTGTTTAACAATTTTTAGAAGAGCCTCCTTTTTTAATTTTTCTAAGATATACTCTCTCTTCTTACCTGCCTCTGCATTGGCGCTGTTAATTTCGTTTATAATTCTTGTAAGTTCAACAAAGCTCTTTTTGTCTAGGATAGCATTAACTTCATCACTGTTGTAATTCAGATTTGTGACAATGACTATTTTAGCTACAGTCCGAAGGCTTTCCTCTGGTGCCATCTTTATTGTTTCTATAGCTTGTTTGAGAGTAAGTAGTGGTTCTGGAGTTACGCCAACGCCGTGTTTCCGATTAAAATACTCTTCTGCCAGGGCTTCCCTAAGCTCTGTCATCTCTGCCGATTTGGATAGTTTTTGAAATCGTGCTCTACCTTCAAAGTTTACCATATTATCTGCAAGCAATATTCTTCTGGCTCTTTATAAATATTAGCTTAGGACTTGATCTATTGCATAAGTGATAACTTTGCACTTTTTCGACAAAATGAAGACTTATTCAACAACGCCATAAGTAATTAGTACCAGCCTCTTGCCTTCATCGCCTTCGCTACCCTGTCTACCGCGATCGTGTACGCCGCCATTCTTGGACTTATCTTCTTGCCCTTGTCTGCGTAGCTCTTCTGATTCTGAATCACATCGGTGAAGGACTTGGTTATTATCTCATCGAGCCTCTTGTAGACTTGGTCAGCAGTCCAATAGAAGCTTTGCAGGTTCTGCACCCACTCGAAGTACGAGACTATGACCCCACCTGCGTTGACAAGAAAGTCAGGCATATCTAGTATGCCCTTTTCGAAGAGTATTGAGTCTGCCTGCGGAGTCACAGGACCGTTTGCAAGCTCAAGCACCATCTTCGCTCTGACCTTGTCAGCATTCTCTGCAGTTATCTGATTCTCTATTGCTGCGGGTATAAGTATATCCACATTCAGCTTGAGGAGTTCTTCGTTGCTTATTTTCTGAGCACCTTCATATCCTTGTACGCTTCCTGTCTTCTCCTTTGCTGCCTTGAGCTTCTCGATATCTAACCCCTGCTCGGAGTAGACCCCTCCCTTCGAGTCGCTTATCGCTACTATGTTCGAGCCGAAGAGCCTCTTGCTAAGTTCGAACGCGAACATTCCTGCATTGCCGAACCCTTGCACCGCTATCTTCGCGGTTTTTAGGTCGATTTTTAGGAGTTTGGAAGCTTCTCTCATTGCATACATTCCTCCCATCGCAGTTGCATCAAACCTGCCTTCAGAGCCCCAAATCTCCATAGGTTTCCCGGTTATAATACTGAATGAGTTGTGGCCCACTATTTTGCTATACTCATCCATCATCCACGCCATTATCTGTGGATTGGTGTATACGTCAGGGGCGGGTATGTCTATGTTAGGACCGATAAAACTTCCTAGAGATCTTATGTAGTTCCTTGAGAGATTCTCCAGCTCAAAGTCGTTCATCTCCTTCGTATTGCAGATCACACCTCCCTTCGCACCGCCATAAGGTATGTTCGCGAGCGCAGTCTTCCATGTCATCCATGCAGCGAGCGCCTTGACCGTGTCTAGGCTCTCCTCGGGATGATATCTTATTCCTCCTTTCCCAGGACCTCGCGCATCGTTGTATTGGACCCTGAATCCTGTGAAAACCTGTGTTGAGCCGTCCCGCATCCTAACAGGTATGTTGACAGAAAGCGTCCTCTCGGGCTCCCTAAGTATCGCATGAGCCTGCTTATCGAGCCCCATCAGCTCCGCTGCATCGTCAAGCTGAGCTTGTGCTATCTTGAACGAATTGAGTTCTTCTTGCATTGATTCACCTAAAAATCATTGTGCTGTCCTGAATGCAACAAGCCTGTCGCAGAGTTCGTCTATAGCATTGTCTATTTCATGCCTCCTGCCGCCATTGATTATGCTCTCGATGACGCTGCTGTTCAGCTTGCGTTCTGATATGTAATCTCTCATTTTTGAAATCTCCTTTGAATATCTTCGGTGAAGGTACTTGCTCACAGCTACCTGGACCACTCCCAACTTCTTTGCTATCTCCTCCTGGCTGTATCCATACTTCTTGCGCATCACTTCCGCAACAGAAGCTCTCACTGCTGGAAGTATCACTTTTATTATGTCCTTACACTCGGGCTTCATGAGTAAGATTTTACCTAGAAGATATTTATAATAGCCATTCAGTAAGAGGACCAGTTCATATTATTCCAAGATAGTCCTTGAGTTTCCCGATTACGCCTGGTCTGCCGCCTGATTTTTCATTACTCTCCTGATATTTCTCATCTTCTGCTTCGGCCACCTTTTGATTCCTTGCCTCTTTCTCTCCTCTCTCTACCTCTCTTCTATCTGCTTCTTTTCTTTCATCTTGCACTTCCTTTTCTCTTCGTTCCTCATGCTTCTTGATGAGTTTTGGAATCTTCACGTTAAGCTTTACCGCATGCATTATGCCCGATGCTCCGGATATCTCTTCGAGTATCTCATTCAGTTCATCCGAGTTTAGGTCTCTTATCACGAATACATTTGCTCCGTTGCTCTTTGCCAACTGGACATCCTCAACCGAGCTGCATACAGCTGCATCGACGCCCTCCTCCTTATTCAGCGCCATTCCTATTCCTATAGGGTCTTTTGCGATAACTATGGCCCCTCCGTACTTCTCCTTCCTTATCTCTTCTCCAACAGACTGCGCCATTGCATTGGTTGTCATGTTGGCCTCTTTTGCCACTATATTGTTGCTCTGCTCAAGCGAATCTATTATCTGGTCTGTGCTCCCAGAAACATTGCTTAGTACAAGCAGTTTCATGAAATCACGATGCAGTCCTAATGGGAGACGAAGGTATAATATATTAATCCTGTGAAGAGTATTTTGAATTGGTGTTAAGATTGAGAGGGAAAGAGACCAGTGTCACCTGTGACTCATGCGGAAGAAAGGTGCCTAGGAACAAGGGAGTTTCTTTTGAGAAGGTGATAAGCTTCTCTACTGACACTCATACTCCTGCAGACGTCAGATTCTTCGAGAGGAGGAAGGTCTACTACTGCATAAGCTGCGCGAAACACAGAGGAATATTCGAGAAGAAGAAGGAGATGGCTGAGAGGAGAGCAAAATACTAAACGGGTGTTGTCTTGCCAGTAAACCCTGACGATATACTGGTATTCAAGCTTAGAGGCATGAAGACAAAGGAGGTCAAACAACCAGAGGCACCTGCACCTACTCCTGCACCGTCGCATGTTTCTCCTGAGATTCCTGAGGCTACTGAATCGATGAAGAAGGAGAAGGCAGAACCAAGAGGCTTGTTCAGGCGGAAGCCGAAGGTCAAGGAAGCGAAGAAGGAGAAAATTGAAGAGGTTGAGGCACAGCCTTATGTCGAGGAGCACAAGATCAAGGAAGTGGAGAATCTGGAAAGGAGTGTAGAGACCGAGTATATGCCAGTAGAGAGGGGAGGGATTGGCGTGCCGCACAAAAAGGAAAGTGGAATTCCTGCCGCAGTCACAGGCATCATCTTCATTTTCAACGCTTTAGTCTTCGCATATTTCATATATCCAGAATCCCTCTTCGTGATCAACTACGTACAGCATATAGGAATATACAGTTTCATAAACTCTGTAAACTTTCCCTATGACATCCCGATAATTAACATGACGCTCGTTGCACTCAGTTTTCTCAGCGGCCTGCTGATGATGATCAGGATTAGAGGAAGCCATATGATAGGAGGAGTTATCGGCTCATTAATGACACTCGCCGTCACTTATGAATACCTAAACAGCAATGCAAACTATCTCTTCATCGTTAGCATTGTCTCCTTCATAAGCGTAGGATCGTTAGTTTATTCAAGGATGGCGTCAGTAAGCGAAGCGTCTAAGGAAATAGCTCGTGAAGACGTAGCCTGGCCGATGCCAGAGACGTTCTGATTCCGGACAACTTGGTCTCACAATAATTAGGCAGTGTTTTTCTTACTCACTTGAATCTTATGGAGTCCAGGTTCATCGGCGCTCTTGACTCTATGCGGAACTTCATGCCTAGCGATCTCGCCAGGTCCTCGCATTTCTGTTCCTCCCCATGCATTGTATATATCTTCTTTGGCGAAGGCCTCAGACTCTGCGTGAAGTTCATCAGCTGTCTGCGGTCACTGTGGCCAGAGAATCCCTCTATGGTCCTGATCTGCATCCTCACATTGAGCGGGGAGAGCTTCCCGTCCTCCCCTGGAAGTGCTATCTCCTTGAAGCCGTTCTGTATCTTTCTTCCGAGAGAGTTCACGCTGTTGTAACCCACGAACACTATCGCATTCCTCTCATCTTCAGCCATGCTTTTGAAGTATTCCAGACTCATTCCTCCGTTAAGCATGCCGCTGCTTGCAAGGATTATTGAAGGCCCTCTCTCAAGTATCTCATTCTTCTCGCCCTTTGCGACCTCGAATATTTCGCTTTCGAAGGGGGAGTTGTTGCTAAGTATGCGGTGCTGTACGCCTGCTTTAAGGTATTCCGGATAAGCGGTGTGTATTGCGCTGGCCTCCAGAACCATGCCATCGAGGTATATAGGAACATCGAACTTGTACTTCGGATTGTTGGCGACATATGTCTCCATCACTAGCATCAGTTCCTGGCTTCTTCCTACTGCAAATACAGGAATCAGCACCTTGCCCTTGTTCTCTATAACGCTCTTTATCAGCTCCATCAGCTGCGTCTCTGAATCCTGCCTGTTTGGCGTAACGTCCCTGAAACCCCCGTAAGTGCTCTCTATGAATAGTGAGTCTATCCTAGGATATCTGGTGTCCGCCTGGTCAAGCAACCTTGTGAATCCGTACTTCATGTCCCCACTGTGTACCACGTTGTACAATCCTTCCCCTATGTGAAGGTGCACTATTGAGCTGCCGAGTATGTGGCCTGCATTGTGGTAAGTGAGCTTTATCTCGTCAGTAACATTGGTCACTTCGCCATAGTCCCTGGTTATCATGTGCATTAGCATCTTCTTTATGTCCTTCTCCTCATAGAGAGGGGTACCTGCATTTCTCTGCACCAGTTTTACATAGTCGTAGAGCAGCAGAGCGCAGAGATCCCTTGTAGGTGAAGTGCAATAGACAGGCCCCTCGTATCCGTACTTGAACAAGTATGGCACGAAGCCTATGTGATCCATGTGCGCGTGTGTAAGTATCACCGCATCGAGATCGTTTATCGTTATGTTGGCATTATCAAGGTAAGGGAATACCTTGTTCTCGTCCCCGATTATTGCATCAAGCCCTCTTATCGCAGGCTCGGGGCTGATGCCGCAATCTATTATTATCTTTGAGTGATTCGTCTCTAGCAGCAGGCTGCTTCTTCCTACTTCCCTGAAGCCTCCTAAGGCTGTCGCCTTTATCCACTCGTTCTTCATTATCGGCTGGTTAATCTTCTTGCCTATGGATATCAGGAACTTCTTCCTGAAGTCGCTCTCC
>JBEKPX010000002.1:0-32408 GCA_049520335.1 Candidatus Micrarchaeales archaeon
ATCAAAGCTTAAAAGCTATTGTAGCTATTAATGGGTATCACTGGCATAATAATGGCAAAATACAACATTTACAGGGAACCAAAGCTGAGGCGGGAGGCAGGATTGCTGCAGGTGGTCGCATATGGCGTTGGAAACATAATAGGTGCAGGCATCTACGTACTTGTTGGCGACGGTGCCGGCCTCGCAGGAGGCACGCTATGGCTCGCGTTTCTTGCTGGTGCTGTTGTTGCACTTTTCACCGGACTCTCTTATGCCGAACTTTCCGCAATGTATCCCAAGGCGGCCTCGGAGTATGTTTATGTGCGCAAGGCCCGCGGCGGAAGATTTCTTTCGTTCCTCACTCAATGGCTCATGCTTGCGACAGAGATAGTCGCTGCTGTAACAGTATCGTTGGGCTTCGCAGAATATTTCCAGAATCTGTTCACTGTGCCGATACCCCTGGTCGCCGCTTCTTTGTTGCTGTTTCTTACAATGGTTTCGATAAATGGAGTTAAGCATTCGCTCCGACTTAACACTATTCTAAGCGCTGTGGCTGTGCTTGGACTTCTAATAGTCATCATAGCTGGAATTCCAAGGTTAGGCTCCGTTGACTATACTTATACTCCAAATGGACTTACCGGCATCTTTGGAGCTGCTGTTCTTGTTTTCTTCGCTTTCGTAGGATTTGATAATATAGCAAACCTCTCCGAGGAAGTCAAGAAGCCTGCCAAAACTCTGCCAAAGGGCTTCATCATATCGATTGCAGTAACGACCGCCCTTTACGCTATGGTAGGCATTTCGGCAGTGAGTCTCGTCCCTCCTGAAAAGCTCGCAGCTTCAAATGCCCCACTCGCACTTGCAGCATCAATGACTTTTGGAGGAGTGGCATATGATGTGCTCACTGCAGCTGCACTTCTCACTACGCTGAACACCGTCCTCGTACTCCTAATAACCTCTTCGAGAATAATTTACGGGATGGCGAGGGCTGGCGAGTTGCCGAGAATTATGGGTCGGGTCCACAGTAACACTAATGCGCCCGCTGTAGCGTCGTTTGCAGTTTTGGCTGTTGCCTTGCTTTTCCTGCCAATAGGCAAGATAGATGTTGTAGCTGAGGTAACAAGCTTTGGAGCGCTTATCACATTCATGATGGTTAACATCGCTCTGCTCAATCTTAGAAGAGTAGAACCTATGATGCACCGACCCTTCAAGGCGCCCCTAAACATCGGTTGGATATCGGTAACTGCATTGCTTGGAGTCTTATCTTGCATCGTACTACTTACTCAATTCAGCCAAATTGGCATTGTATTTGGTATGGTGTTACCAATCTCTGGAATATTGATATATGAATTTTCACACCATTTTAGGAGAAGATAGTACAAAATAAGTAATCTCTAGCAATACCTATAATCCTAGCTTAGGTGTGAAGACGAGATTTGAACTCTTCAAACCACGAGGAATTCGCCTCTTAACGCGCCCTTCTCTTATTAGTCTGACTCCCGGCCTAGGTCTGGCTTGTTAGAGTTCGGCTACACATCATGTTAACTTTTATATTTTTATTGAGCTACTACTGATATGGCGGCAGTGACATGGATGAAAATCTCCGTAGTAATCATAGTAATGGCGGCATTGCTGGGACTATCTGCATACTTTGTCATAGCAAATAGAAGTAATAGCAGTAACATAGTTACTCAAGGAAGCCAGACATTCGTAGGCACTATAAATAGGTCAACTCTTTCACCCCAAAATCTGACGGGAATCGAAGCACTTTCAGACGAAGGCTGTGCAGTAGATTCTAGTGGGATGTCCAACTGTACTACTAAATTAAATACGAAATATGGGATTATCTCATTTAATTATAGGCATAATGAGACTTTAAAGCCCTGCATTTCACTAGGGGACATAGTAAATATTCAAATAAAAGAAGGGGGAGTGGCGATATTGACTAGGACGTACCAGAATTTAAGCAATTTAAATTCAAATCAAAGTCTAAGTTGCAAGTCATAAGCATTCTTTCATCTACTCTCCTCTAAATTCGCCTTTTAACCTGCCTTCTCTTATTAGGCTGACTCCCGGCCGAGACCTTCATGAACAGATACTGAGGAAAACCATAGTAATAAAATAATAATACTCTGCTCATCATCATGTATTTCACCAACACATATATACCAGAAAAACAGATCTACTTCTGATAAAAATGAGTGAAGAGCAGACCAAAGAAGCAGATCACAAATTCGGGTCACTGCCGAGTGAAGAGAAAATCAAAGAAATGGACCGTAACTTCACGAAAATGCTAGACGATTCTAACAAAAGTCAATTAATAGACATTTTGCGTGGTGCAAAAACAAAAATCAAAACAGGTGCCTTAGACATAGGTACTGGAGCAACTGCAACAGCTACAGGATGGGTGTTGAATGAGAATATTCCCTTGTTAGTTGGAGGAAGTATTTTAGTAGTAACTGGCATTTTTGTGCTTGCTCGAGGTATTAAACACCAAAAAACAGCAAACAAACTTTCTTCAGAAATTCAACAAAAATCTCCAGAGGAGATACATGATAGTATTCGAAAGCACTTCTGGAAAAAAATTAAGCATTAAGCCCTATTACCCCACCTCGGCAGTTTACCTCGACTCTCGGTTGAGGTCTTGGAAAAGAAGCTAATTAAGGACAAAAGAAAGTATCTTATAGATTTCAATCCCCCTACTAAGTAGGTTGTAGAATGGTCGTAACCGTTTTGCCGAAAGGGAACAGAGAAGCGGCGGAAGCTGCACTAGCCAAGCATGACGAGGCAGAGGATAGTTGGAAAAATAGCAGTGAGAGGGAAAACGCCATGAAAGAATATCCCGGAGAATACATTGCAGTGCGTGGAACGAAAGTAATAGAGCACTTCAAAGAGATGGATGATCTCTTCAAAGCGCTGAGAGAAAGAAAATCCCAAGGCAAGAACCTACTTATGATAGTCACTGACCATCTGGTTCCTAAAGCGAGGAGTCGTGCAGAGATTCTCAAGCATCTAGATATTTTAGATGAAATGCTAATTCACGATCCAGTGAGGTGTGAACTAAGAGAGCTTCAGAGGAGGGCAAACTCCATCACACCAGAGGAACTCCACAGACCATTCACTATCTGACGGCACTTTTTAGGCATATAATACAGCTAATAATCTCTTAATAAGCCCTCGGCAAATTAGACTGACTTCCGGCCGATGACTTTAGGATTCTTAACCATAACGCCAATCTTTAAATAGCACGCTTATAAAAGAAATAGCATTTGGGGGAATATGCAACAAAAGCTACGTGAAACTGACGAATTAGTTCAGCAATTCAGAATGGTCGCAGATTCAAAACTCCAGCACCTGCGTAATCTTAATCGACCACTAAGAATAGGTATGGACATTGATGGCACGCTAGCACACTTTCATGATGTGTTCATCCAAGTCTATAATGGTATTCACGGCACAAACTTTACCAAAAAAGACATAACAAACTATGATTTTGGCAAGGTAAAGATGTCTCCAGGAGAATTTCCTGTTCTACACGAACACGTTTGGTCCACCGAATCAGAAGCCATACTGCCAGCAGCAGACCCCGTGTTGTTGAAGGAGGAAGTTAGTGAAAACAAAGTAGATATACTCACATATAGACCTATCGAACAGCAACCTGCAGTACAACACTGGCTTGAAAGAAATTATTCTGAGATAAAATTTGACATAGTGATTGTAAGAAAGACAGAGGATAAGTTGTATCTGGGCTATGATATACTGCATGATGATGCAAGCCCCCTCGCCGAGGAGATACTCAAATCAAACGAAACAGTCTCAACACAGCTTCTTCTTGTAAATCAACCATGGAACATGAAAACCAAGTACGAACAATTATCAGAAAAAATAACAAGAGTGCCAGACATCAACGCTGGAATAAGGATAGTGCTAAATCTAAAGCGAAACTGACGGTTCTCTTTAACATCCTGGCAACCCCTACTGTCTTCCGGTCAAAACCTTCTGAATCTCATTAAGTCAGTCCAAAATAAGCAAGTCCTCCAAGCAGCAAAAGTGCACCGAACCCAAAAGAGGCAAAAGCTAGGCGTTTATCCATTTTTTCTATTCCCGCTTTGCTCTCGCTTCTTACTGTAAGGATCTTAGTCGCCTTATCATATGACATTCTTTTCACTGGTTTGCCATTAAACATGCCATCAGTATCTGTTACTCTGCCCATAACAAAGTAATCTGTATTCATTGGGAGTACCAATTCAGTTATCATCAACGCATTGCCTCCAGACAGCCCCCCTTTTCCAAGTCCAGTTGCCTGGAATTCAAGGCCAAGATCATGTAATTCGTTCTCTGCCATGTCGTTTTGAAATATAGCCATGATTTCTTTACCTTCAGGCATACTAGTTCTAATCCCAACTCCATCTACATTCACTGGAAAATATGATTTGGCTTTCATGTTTAAATCCGCTTCATACAGCGGAACTGCTAGATATCCTGTTCCATCAGTCATTAGTGTTGGAATGCCTCTGCTTACCGAACCGCAGGCCTCCCAGTGGCTGCTCTTTCCAGCATTTATATATTGCAAAAGGGTTGTCACAAAGTATACGCATTTTTGTTTTGACATCAAGCTCTCAAGGGCGTCTCCCTTCTCAGGAATGAATTGTGCGCTTATTTCATTCAAGCCTTCCGATGCGCCGTCAATCTTCACTGTCGGGATATCATCAATCGTTTGCATTAACTGGAACTCAAGCCATCCTCCAACTATGAATGCGACACCGAAACCCCCTAAAACCCCAAAAAAGTACGGAGATATGTTCTTTATTATAGGAGGCTCCCCATGTTTGCCTGGAGAACCCAACATAGCTAAAATAAAAAGTGCGGCAATAAACAGTATAAATATGAGGTACACTCTTCCAAAAATGCTCTTGCCACGGCCGGTAATGGATTTTTCTTCAGGTATGTACGAACATCTTGTCTGCACCAAGACTGGTTTGTTTGGTTGTAGGAGTTCATCCGTGCAAACACGCCGCTAAACATTCACTTTAACTGCTCCCCTTTCTCCTTCAGGGGCCTCAAAAAACGGCATAGGTTTGTATTTCAGCATCCCGGAGAAGAAGTCGTATGGGACTATTGCTATTTTTATGTTATATTCATTAACGCTGTCATTGTAGAATTCTCTTCTGTCCGCTATCTCATTTTCTATTTCTATTAATTCCTGCTGAAGTGTTGTGAATGACTGGTCCGCTTTCAGATCAGGATAGTTTTCAACATCTGCAAATAAAGTTTTAAGCGAAGCAGATATCTGATTTGATGCCTGCATCTTATTGCCTATGTCATTGTCTCCCTCTACATCGGCCCAGGTGCTTCTCAGTGCAGTCACTTTCACTAAAAGTGTCTTTTCATATTTCATGTAGCCCCTAACAGTCTCAACAAGGTTTCCTATAAGGTCGTGCCTTTTTTTGAGAATAACGTCTATGTTAGACCACGCCTTGGTTACGTTGTTTCTTAGCCTGATCAGGTTGTTGTATATCAAGACAAAAAGTCCAGCCAAAATGACTATGACTATGGCACCTGCGGTTAATAAGATGGACATGATACGAATAAACCTGATAAATTAAAAAACCTCACTTCGCTCCCAAAATACAGCACAAAGAACCAAAAATGGAATATGAAGAGAATGCTAAGTCTTCTAACTGATCAGCCTATTCACCAGAAGTTTTTCACCTATATTGAAGTTGCTGCTTGCATTAGTCTCAAGCACCATATCGCCATGGTAGCAGGTCACATTTGTGGAATAAGGGGCTCCAATAGCGATCTGAGTTATTGTTCCATTCTTTATCCAGTACTGTTTCAGTGAAATTATTGTGTCCTTCATCCAGAAGCAGAGGTTTGAACTATTCTGGAAGATAAAAAGCATACCTATGCAGTTCCCGTGCCCATAACAGTCGCCAATAGAAGTGACATTCATCAGCCCCTTCGTCTGCTGTTCGGGAGTCAAAGCAAGGTAAGCATAATACTCACTGCCGCCTATTGAGATGTTCGCGATCAGGGAAGATCTGTACGTCACTATGCCATAAAGCACGTAGGAAAAAACTGCCACTGCTACCAATACCAATAGAACCAGAATTCTCTGTTTGAATGCCATGCAAACAATAGTTGTTTAATATTTTAACAAATAAAGAAAAGCATATCGTATAAGCTCGGATTCCGAATCCCTCATCTAAGCTTGGCTATCAACCCGAAGCGATAACATTCGTAGTCGCTTCAGAACCTCTGTCTCCGACAACCAATATCCTATACTTCTCTCCGATAGCAGGCGTGATCCTGATATGCCCATTTGCATATACTATCTCTCCGGAGAAGGTCAGCGTTGCGGAAGCTCCAGGTTGCAACAGGTATCCTGAGTTTGTTGAATTCTCGAAGCAGTTATCACAAATCTCCGGCATCATTGGTCCTTCTATTCCAACTCCACCCGATACGCGCGGCAGCACAAGCGTCCCGTTCTTGGTTACTATGAAATTGAGCACTTGAAGCATCTTTGCTCTGGCCCCTATGCTAACCAGAACGCCAAGCCTCTTCGAATCGGCTGCATTCATGGCAGGCATGTTCGTTCCTGCACTGCCGTTTTCAACAACCATGACATGTATCCCATTTACCGTCTCAATTCCTCTTTCCGTCAAATTCACACCTTTTCCCTTGCCGGTCATATTACCCGCGACCATCATTCCAGGCGCTGGGTCACGAGAGTCGGCTAAGAAATCCGGCCTCTCTTGTATGTTTACTCCAAACGTAGTGTTGGTTCCGTCCCTTCCGGTTACTCTTATCGGTTCAGGTGTCACAAATACAGATGGGATGCCGTAAAGAATCACATGCCTCAAGTCCAGGCTTTTATTCAGGTTGTTCTTCACAGTTACAGAAAGATTCGTCACATTTCCGCTGAGAGTGAGGTTCGCCGAGGTTATGCTTATTTTCGGTGTCGTCTGGTTCAGTATCCTTTTCTCATCATTGTCCAAAGGAGCCCTCTCTCCAGGCTTCAATCTCAGTCTAGAGTTTCCTATGAACACCGCCTTGACTGAAGGAACGAGCACGAAAACTGTCGAATTCTCAGTGAATATGGTTGCAACAACAGGGCTCAGATCTATCATCACGCTAGAATTTCCATTCACTACTTGTCCTGTAACCTGTGCAGTGAGATGGCCGCTAGGCACAGTCACATTGTAAGTCGTTCCATTTATGGTTATGAAAGCGGAATTTATATCGAACCTTACCATATCTATCATTGCATTTGCCGGGACTTTGCCCGTACCTATGACCTGGCTCGTGTTTATCAGGTTCATGAGGTCTATCATACCACTTCCAGTTCCCGATATCCATCCAGAAACGTTATTGTTCCCAGCGATATGTGCCTGCAGCGAAGAGTATGTTATGTTCAAAGCTTCTGTACCGTTTGGCACGCTTGGAGGATCGGTAAGCTGGAATGCGATTTGGTTTTCCGCATTGAGAACCGGAAGCTCCAAAATCACAAATGCAAGCAATCCCAGAACTATGACCAAGGGAACTGCAATCTTAACGATGTTGCCCATTCCTTTTTGTTTCACCATTCTATCACCATTAAATTTTGGATTTAATTTATAATATTTCCACTTCTTGACATAAGGGTTGTCTACCCGTTCAATTGCTCCCATCTGTTCGAGTTCATCCATATGTTCGCTCACGGTCGAAGGTGCAAGCCCGAGCTTCTCACTTATCTCTCCAGGTGTTTTGGTATCTTCCCCAATAAGCTTCAATATTTTCTTCTTTGTCTGACCGCTCTTTGTCATGCAATCAGTATTATAAGCAGCTTCTTAAATAAATATCCTTCGGTTTTTGTTCGGTTTTTATCTCTGAAAAAGTTCATTCAGCTTAGGTCGAACCTTTTCAAGAAGTTCCGGAACTCCTTCTTTGAGATCCATTCGACCTCGAGATAGTCAATTATCTCCTTCCTGCTCATTCCCAGTCTTTTTGCCTCATCAACAGCCGCATCATACGCCTCTCTCTCAGTAGGCCTATTGATGTATGCATAGTTTTCATCGAAAAGCTCCTTTCCTTCTAGCATCTGTTTGATGTGGACTAATTCATGTATGATATCCAGGTATAGGTATCTCTTCTCAGCCGTCTTTAGGTAATCGATATTGCATACGAGGCATTTATTTTTCTCGTCGATCCACATGTATCCTCCCCATTTCGAAGAGTAGAGTGCGATCCTGAGTCTCGAAAGCACTTTCACCGTATCTTTCCCGAATATGCGTTTTATCGCTTTCACTCTTCCGAATCCCTTGAAGACCTGTGTAAATGGATAGGTCAGAAGCTTCACATTCCTGTCTATCCTGACTTTCCCTATTTCCTGTTTTTGCTCTTCCCTTTGCCTGGTCGCCATGCATCTCACGCTTTCTCAGAACTCATATACTAGCTGCACTTGCACCGGCTCAAATCCATTCTTGGAGTAGAGCCTCATTGCATTCCTGTTCAATATCGATGTCTCCAGATAAATGAAACAAATCCCTTTCTTTTCGAACCATTTCTTTGCACTCTTAATGAGTCTGTCTGCGATCCCGAGCTTCCTATATTCCTTATCCACCATAAGAAGCGAGATGAATCCTGCCTTCTTTATCTTATAGAGCGGCGGTTTCCTCGTCTCAACCTCCAGAAGCACATAGCCTACCATTCTCTTTCCGTCCAGCGCAACGAACGCTTTTTCATCCTTGTTCCTGACTGCACTGTGGAAGAAGTTCGTTATGACCCTTGTCTTAGCCTCCTCTACCTTCCAGATCTTGTGATGGAGCTCATACTCCTTGTAGAATTCCTTCGTCAGCTTCAGTAAGTCAGAGATATCATCCCTCCTTGTCAATGATCTGATGACTACCATGGCGATCTCTCTATACTCTTAGTTTTCCTGACCTTAACTCTAATATAACTTATTGTCAAAAACGTATTTCCCGGGATACAAAAATGATTGATTCTCTGTCGTTGCAAGAAGGAGATTTCAAGCTTGGCGAAGTTCGCCAGGATGGCAATTGTCAGGAGGAGGAATAGAGGTAGGGACGGATGAGCCGCTCGTGCATATTTAAATATTATCATTTCCAAAGCTAATCATATGGCAAGATCAAGGTCAGGCATTGAGAAGAATGAGAGACTCCTTGTGCTGGCTATCGAAGTTGACAACGACCTTTACAGAAAGACAAGGATAGGCGGGCCTCTTATAGGCAAGGTGCAGAATCTCAACGGCGCGACCCAGCTAGCGCTTGCGGATCCTGAAGACACTGACGCAAATACGATGTTCCAAGCGGTCAAGACGTATGACGAGCTGAAAGAGAAGGGCTATTCCATAGACATAGCGACGATAACGGGTGCCGAGAGCGAAGGCTACATCGCAGACAGAGAGATAACTTCACAATTGGAGAACGTGTTGGATCAGACGAAGGCAGATTCCTGCATCTTCGTGACCGATGGGGCGAGCGACGAGCGAGTGCTTCCTCTCGTGGAGTCTAGGATAAAGATAGGCAGCGTCAAGAGCGTGACAGTCAAGCAGAGCAAAGCACTAGAGAGTAACTATGTCGCTGTCCTAGAGAAGCTGAAGGAGCCGCACTATGCAAGGATAGTCTTCGGGATACCTGCCATACTCTTCCTCCTATTCACTGTGAGCTATGCTGCCGGGTTGGGCTGGGAGCTTCCTTTAGGCATAGTCGGTCTTTATCTTCTTATCAAAGGCTTCGGGCTAGAGGACACGCTTCTCGAATCGTTCCGCGGCTTCGGATTCAGCATCGACAGGCTGAGTTTCGTCTTCTACCTGAGTGCGCTCATCTTCCTGATTGCCAGCATCTTCGTCGGTGTCAGCAACTATCTGGCCCAGCTTGGAATAACCTCCGACTACTCGCTTGCATTCGCATACGGAGTAGAGGGCTCTTTGCTCCTGCTGCCATTCACTTTCATACTCTTCCTCCTAGGCAGGATGTTCGATACGAGATCGAACAGATACGTGTTCAGGAGCTTCAAATATGGCGTCTATGTGGGCTCATCGATAATACTCTGGGTGATGGGTTACTCTTTCCTTGCATGGCTACTTGGACAGGTGTATTTCAGCCAGTTCTTCTTATTCACCGTGGCAGCAATAGTAATAGGCATCGCCATCTCCACAGTCACATCTTTCCTCAGAATTCGTGTACTGAGGACTAAGAGGCTAAAGAACAAGTTAGTCGTGAACGAGCTAGGCACCCTAATAGGCAAGGTTGCAGGAATAGACATAAGGAAGGGCGGGTTGATCATAAACACTAATTTTGGGAACCCAGTCAGGTATAGCGTCGACAGAGTCGTCGAGATATCTGATAAGATAGTCGTTAAGTAAGAGTCCATTAGGTATGCAGGCAGAAGTTAATCAGATTTCGCATGTTATCTCTAGGGTTAATGTAACCTAGAAAGCAAAAGATGCTAATGCGATGTGTAGCTGCTGATCCATGAACTTGTGTAGACGACATTGGTTGGTACGCCGTTGTTGCCGTTTCCAGAGTAGTCGTTGGCATCGCCATTGAGCGGCCACCATGCAACAAGATTCTGCAGCTTGAGCGGCACACCGCCTATGCCTTCGATGTAAAGCGCCTGAATTTCATTTGCTGAAAGGGAAGTGTTATAGATCTGGACGTTTGAGATGAGACCGTTGAAATAATACGGCACTGCGACGGAATCTTGAAGTCCTATTAAGAAATTTATAGGAGAAGTAGTATACACCCCACCGGCATTTGTGCTTCCTTGATTAACCCCATTAACGTAAATAACTAAATTGCCAGCAGCATATTCTCCAGCTATATGATACCATTGTCCATTATTTATTGTAGTAGATGATGACGCAAAGACAAATACAGCGTTATTGTATATTTCCATAGAAGCTTTGTTTGAAACATGATTTATTATCAGTCCCCCCGCACAATAATAATTACAACTAGTTCCTGTATTTTGTCCTACAATAGGACCTAATGTGGATGAGGTGGTTTCTATCCATGCAGAAAAAGTCATGCCATTTGAAAGTATGGTTGTGCGCGGGATATTACTTGGAAGAGTTACGTAGCCGCTCTGCCCGTTGAACTGCGTAACATATTGCGGCAGCCCACCGCTGCAGGCGCCAGTCAAGGATATCAGCGATACTGTCCAGGGTCCGTAAGGTCTGTAGACGCTGCACGCCCCCGGTTGTATCCTAGGTGCGAAGTTGTTTGGACTGAATACTCCAAAGGCATAGAGTGCTACAAATGCTACAACAACGATCAGTATGACCCAGGAGTAGGTTACAAGGTACTCCATCGCTGACTGCGCTCTTCTATGCCTTTGTGTGGCTCGCATTGCAAACACTTATAATGAAAAAGATAGATATTATACCTTAACCCTGAACCAGCGCTTCCTGCATGCCCGCTCAGGCTGATATGTTTAAATATGTGTCTTTATAAAAACTAATCAGCAAATAAACTCATGGACAACGCAGGTTACAGCAACTACAACAACAAGAACATAGTGCTAAACGAACTCATAGGGCTTAGAGTCAAAGTAGTAAGATGCCTTGACAAAAAGCAGAAGGGTTTAGAGGGAAGAGTAACTGATGAGACCAAGAACACTCTCGTCTTAGAAACCAGGAATGGAATGAAGAGGGTCGCAAAATCCTCGTCGACTTTCCGATTCTATGCGGGGGGCAGGTCTTTCGTTGTCAAAGGCGTGGAGATAAACTTCAGGCCGCATGAGCGCATAGAGAAGGGAATGAAGTACTACAGGAAAAGAGAGTTGTGAAGCATGGAATGCAATGATCCAAGATGCCCTGTGCATGGCAAGATAAAGATAAGAGGCGCACGCCTCGCAGGCCTAGTGGTCAGCAGCAAGGCAAAGAAGACTGCCATAGTGAAGATAGACTACACTATGTATGTGCACAAGTACGAGAGATACCTCAGGAAGCACTCCAGGATAGCTGTGCACAACCCGGAATGCATAAACGCAAAACGAGGAGACACGGTAAACATCGCAGAAACGAGGAGACTCAGCAAGACCAAGTCCTTCGTCATAACTGGTATAGCTAAAGCAAAGGTGTAAAGATGAGAGGTTTCTCGACAAAAATAACGAAAACACTTGTACCTATGTCAACTCTGACCTGCGCCGACAACAGCGGCGCCATACAATTTAGGATAATAAATAAGCTCGGCAAGGGTCACAGACATGCCAAGCTCGCTGCAGCTGGCATCTGCGATATAGTCATAGCCAGCGTGATAAAAGGAACGCCAGCTTATCTGAAGAAGCCTGTGCGCGTTGTGATAATAAGGCAGAAGGCACCGATAAGACGTTCTAATGGCATGCGCGTTAGGTTCGAGGACAATGCGGGGATAATGATAGGGGAGGACAATCTTCCGATAGGTACCGAGATCAAGGGCGTGATGGCCAGGGAAGTGATAGAGAGGTTTGTCAAGGTGGGCGGAATAGCTTCAAAAGTGATTTAGATGATAGAAAGCAGCAAACCTAGGAAGCAGAGGCTTTTCAGATATAACGCCCCGATGCACGTGAGACAGGCGTTCATCCATGCGCACATCTCGAAGGAGCTGGCCGCAAAACTGAGCATAAGAAGGAGAAACATAGGAATCAGGCGCGGAGATTCCATAAAGGTGATGAACGGAAAGAGCAGGGGGAAGAGCGGGAAAGTGCTGAGCGTGGATCTGAAGCGAGGCACCGTATTCATCGAAGGTATTTCAAGGAAAAATGCGAAGGGCAAGGAACTGCAGATACCTATAAGCGCTTCAAACGTTTACATAACCGACCTTAACCTGACTGACAAGAAAAGGGCGGATAAGATAGAGGGAATGAAGACAAAGAGGTGAGAACTTGGCTAGGCATGGTAATTCAAGGCACATGAACAGGCTTGCTTCAAGCAGATACGCGCAGATAAGCAGAAAGGTATCAAAGTACGTTGCAAAACCTGATCCTGGGAGGCATGAGCTGGAGAGAAGCGTAGCGCTTATGATAATACTCAGAGACAAGCTTGGTCTTGCTGCAAACAAGGTGGAAGCTAAGAGGGCGATAAAGGCGGGCAGCGTGGAGGTGAACGGCAGAGCAGTTAGCAGTGAGAAGTACCCTGTTGGCTTTGGAGACATCATAAGGATAGTGGAGTCCAATGAGTTCTATAGAGTAGGATTGACGAAGAAGGCTGCAATAAAACTAGAGAAGATAGAGAGCAAAGATGACAAGAGGCTACTCAAGGTTGTTGACAAGTACATTGCGAAGAACAACAGATTAATGGTCAGACTCTACGACGGCTCAACGATGGCAGGATCAAATGAAATAAACACAAACGATTCAGTCCTGATCAGCGGGAAGAAGATAGAAAGCGTTCTGAAGTTCAAGGAGGGTGCAAAGTGCCTTGTGATGAAAGGCGCGCACACCTCGGAGCAGGGAGTGATAAAGGAGATAAAGAAAGGGAGCGCGACGAGCATGGCAGAAGTAAAGATAGAGAGCGAGGGCGGCTCGTTCGAGACTCCGGTTGAGAGCATAATGATTGTCGGTGTTTGATGTGTCGAACCCAATGCGTGATATTTATCTTGATAAGGTCGTGGTCAACATAGGGATAGGTCCAACCGAGGACAAACTCGAAAATGCGAAGACACTGCTAAAGAAACTCACAGGCCACGAGGCTGGATTCGCAAAAGCAAAGAAAAGATTTCCCGAATTCGGGATAAGACAGGGACAAATTATAGGCACAATGGTGACACTTAGAGGGATAGAAGCACTGAACTTTTTCAAGAGCGCGCTAGATGCGAACGGAAACGTGCTTTTCACAAATTCAATAGCGAACAATTCAGTGAACTTCGGAATAAAAGAGTACATTTACTTCTCAGGAGTGAAATATGATCCAAAGATAGGCATGCTCGGACTTAACGTAAATGCTTCATTCTCCAGGAAGGGCGCGAGGGTCGGATTAAGGAAGAGGAGAAGGAGCATAGTGAGCAAGGAACACAAGATGATAAAAGCGGATGAACTGAAGTCATATGTAGAGAGCAAATTCGGAATCAAGGTGACTGAGAAAGAAGGATGATTCAAATGAAGGTGTCGCAAAACGAGAGATTCAAGGGCAAGGGAGTAAGAAAGTGTAAGATATGCGGCAACTCAAGGGCGCTGATAAGGTCATATAACCTCTACGTATGCAGAAGATGTTTCAGAGAGGTCGCAAAGGATCTCGGATTTGAGAAGTTATAAGGTGTGCTGATGCCGGACATACTAGCAGAAAGCTTGAACAAGATAAAAACGTACGAGAACTTGGGCAGGGAAGAGTGCACAGTAGCCTCTACCGCGCTCGTGAGGAGCGTGTTCGCGACTCTGAAGAAGAATGGATACGTCGATGAGATAGAGGAAGTGAGCGAGGGAAAGTTCAAGAGACTGAGGATAACACTCTCGAAGAAGATAAACAGCATAGGCGTCGTGAGGCCTAGGCATGCGTTAAAAATTGACGATTTCCAGAAGTACGAGAAGAGGTATATTCCCAGCAGGGATTTTGGCATACTCATAATTTCTACTCCAAAAGGCGTGATGAGCAACAGGGAAGCGAAGGAGAACAGGACAGGCGGAAGATTGCTCGCATACGTTTACTAGTGGTGCTTATGCAAGAGATAAAGATTCCGAGCGGAGTGAAGTTTTCAATATCGCAGGACGGAAGGGAGGTGAGCATCAGCGGAAAGCTCGGGTCGACCAAGAAGATGGTAAACAGGACGCTTCTCAGCGTCAAGCTTGACGCAGACAAGATAGTGATAGAAGAGACTAAGAACAAGAAACTGGCAAAGAAGTCCGCTCTGGCGGCACAGGCGCTGGGTTCGGAGCTGAAGAGCGCTGCTGACGGTGTGGAGAAGGGTGTGGAGAAGAGGATGAAGATACTGTATGCGCACTTTCCGATGTCTATAGAGATAAAGGACAATACATTTTTCGCCAAGAATGTTTTTGGAGAGAAGAAGCCTAGAATAGCTAAGATAGTCGGTGCAACAAAAGTTGAGGTGAAGGGGCAGGATGTTCTGGTAAAGGGCGTGGACCCGTATGACGTAGGTCAGACTGCCGCTAACATAAACAAATTATCTTTCGTCAGGAAAAAGGACACGAGAGTGTTCCAGGACGGAATATACTACGTCGAGGAAGAGTGATATCATGCTAAACAGGAAGAGCCATCCAAAGTTCAGAGTGCCTAACTACAGGGCGAAGAGCAGGAAGGGGGTAAAGGAAAGATGGAGGGCGCAGAGAGGAATAGACAACAAGAAAAGGGTAGCGAAGAGCGGATATGGCGCAAGCCCTTGTATAGGCTACAAGAACCCCCCTAATATCAGGTTCACAAGGAGCGACGGTACACGGGAGATTCTGGTGCACAACGAACGGGAGATGTTCAATATGCCGAAGGATGAGATGTATATAGCCATCTTCGCGCACGATCTTTCGGTGAAGAAGAGGGCACTGCTGCAGAAGATAGCCGATGCTAACAGGATAAAGGTGGCGAACAGGTTGAAAAAATGAGCATAAAATTCGCAAAGAGGGTCGCAAGCGAGGTTCTTGACAGGGGCGAAAACTCGCTCAGGATGAGGCCTGAATCAATTGAAGAGATAAAGAAGGCGATAACAAGGGATGATGTAAGAAAACTCATAAAAGAGGGAGCGATAATCGCGATAAAGCCGAAGCACGAATTGCACAAAAAGCACATGGAAGAGAAAAGAAAGAGGGGCGCAGGCAAGAGGAAGGGCAGCTCCAAGGCAAGGAAGGGAAGAACCTGGGAGAAGAAAGTAAGATCCCAGAGGCTGCTGCTCCAGAGGCTAAAGGCAACGGGCAAGATTGATAACCTCTTCTTCAAGAGATATTACTTGCTCATCAAGGGCAATGCTTTCCCTGACAAGAGGTCGCTGCTTCTGCACCTCAGCGATGAGGGAATAAAGATTAGCGACGAGGAGATTAAGCAGATCAATGAGTACGCAAAGGCAAGATGGGTGAGCAAATGAGAGGAAAGATGGTTAGGGAACTGAAGTTCAGGAGAAGGAGGGAAGGGCTCACCAACTACAAGAAGAGGCTAGCACTGGTAAAGAGCGGGCTCGAGAGAATAATCGTTAGGAAGACGAACAAGAGGATAATGGGGCAGGTGGTAGAGTATAGCGAAAAAGGCGACAGGATAGTAGCCGCCGCAGACTCGAACGAGCTGAGCAAGAAGTACAACTGGCCCAGCAGAAGAAACAGGCCTACTGCCTATCTTACCGGTCTGCTATTGGCAAGAAAGGCAAAAGACAGGGGAGAGATGATACTGGACATAGGAATAACCGCACCCGTAAAAGGCTCGATACCGTTCGTGTTCGCGAAGGGCTGCATTGACGGAGGAATCAAACTCAGGGGAAAGTTCGAGGTTAGTGAGGACTCATACACTCCAATGCGCATAGCGAAGTATGCTGAGAGCCTGAAGAAGGACCAGGCAGCGCTGAAGAGACAGTTCGGAGGCTACATCGAGAAGGGCGTGGAAGTAGAGTCCCTGCCGAAGCTATTTAATGAAGTCAAGGCAAAGATATTGCAAGGTAGTTGATCAAGTGTTCCAAAGATACAATAGATATCCAAGAAGGGAGGAGGAGAAGAAGGTATTCAACATAGCCTCATGGACTCCTAGGACCAAACTTGGGGTGATGGTGAAGGAAGGCAGGATAACGAGCATAGAGCAGATCTTCAAAATGGGCAAGACGATAAAAGAGGTGGAGATAGTCGATGCGCTGCTTCCTGGGCTTGAGAGCAAGACAGTAGAGACAGCAAGCGTCCAGAGGATGACGAAGGATGCAAGGAAGCAGAAATACAGGACGACAGTGATAATCGGGGACAAGAAGGGTCACGTCGGCATAGGCGTAGGCAAAGCAACCGAGGTGAAGCCGGCGATAGATGAGGCTGTGAAGGATGCTAAGTTGCACATAATATGCATAGCCTTGGGCTGCGGCTCCTGGGAATGCAGCTGCGGGACCGCGCATTCGCTCCCGATAATGCTCAGGTCAAAGGTTGGGACTGCAGAGATCATACTTAAGCCGGCTCCAAGAGGGGTTGGCATAGTCGCTGGGAGCACAGCAAGGTCTGTGCTGGAGCTAGCGGGGATAAAAGACGTCTGGACATTCGCAAGAGGCAGGACGAGGGACATCTATAACATGAGCCTTGCCACTTACAGGGCACTGGAGAGCCTCTCGAAGATAAAGAACTCCGAAAAGATAAAGGCCTGATTCTGCTGCTGCTAAGGATTAGGCATTAGAAATATATACGTTTAGCTTACAAATATACTATTGTCAAACGGCCATAGGAGCGGTGAAACACCCGATCCCATTCCGAACTCGGAAGTTAAGACTGCTCACGATGCGAAATACTGCCCCACAGGGTGGGAAAGCGCGTTGCTGTTTGGCATTTATAATACATCAGCGCCAACACTGCCCGAAAATCAGACGGCTTACTTTTTCCTTACGTACATCTCTTCAATCGCATTCATGAATATGGGAGTGTACTCGTTCTGCGGAAGTAGGTTCTTGTACTTCTCTATCGACTCTTTTGCCATGTTTCCGTACTTCTCCACCTGTTGTCTCGCATATCCAAGACTGTCATATTTGTTTACCAGTTCCACGATGAAGTCGATCTCTTCCTTGGTCTTGTCCTGCCTTTTCTTCCTATAGATGTCATCCATCCTCTTCTTCTCATCAGTTGTCGCGTTCTTGTACGCATGAAGCACCATTGGCGTCAGTTTACCTTCGTACAGGTCGCCGAAATTCTTTTTTCCGAACACCTTCTCATCAGCTGTCATGTCAAGTATGTCGTCAACTATTTGGAATGCTATGCCTGTGTTAGTGCCTATTTCCTTCAGCGCATTCAGCACGCTATCGGGCTGGTTTGCAGCCATCGCTCCTATCTGCAAAGGGCCAAAGATAGTGTAGTAGCAGGTTTTGCTGTCTACAATCCTGAGATAAAGTCTTTCATCAGCCTTTGAGAGGTCTTTTGTGTAGTGTATAAACGTGTTCTCAACATGCTGGCCCTCAGCAGTATATTCAATCATGTCATAGAATTTCTCATACACTTTATTCCCCCTGGTGTTGCCAACCTGCAGGATGTAATCCTTAAGCATTCGCCACATCGCCATGTTACCTATATTCGATGCATTCATTGCATGGACCCATCCATATATTCTCTGCGCAGCAGGCTTGCCCCTTCGGAGTTCGGAATCATCCTCAACATCATCCTGCATCAGTATCCAGTCTTCTGATATTTGCATCGCAGCCGCTGGCAAAGTAAGTTCTTCGATCTTAGCTCCAAAAAGTTGGCCGGTGATCATCAACAGTCCAGGTCTTCTATACTTGCCCTGTCTGTCTATGTAATCTCTCATTATTGCATGAGTGTGATAACCTCCATTCTCCTGGTAAGGAACATATTTCACTATAGTGGAATAGATTAAGTTCCTATTACTCTCAACATATTCGCCAAAGTTCATAGAATCCCGATAACTATGCTTTTGTCCAATATTTAAATGATTTGATAGCTTCGTTGATTGCAGAATATAGGAATCAGTAAATCACAAGCCACGTTCACTTCAGAATCAGCGTGGAGTTCTCATTCATATCTTTATCTCTCCGCTTTTGATCTTCGCTATCGCTTCCATTGCTGACATTCCCTCCACCGTTATGTTCATGCTCTTGCACGTTCCGAGAACCTGCTTCACCCTGTCAGCCAGCGATTTTCCGTAGATGGAAGCCTCCTTCATCTTTGCGACCTTCTTCGCTTGCTCAATAGTTATGTTGCCAGCTACATCGTCCTTAGTCTTGGCCCCCTTCTGTATTCCCAATTCCTTAAGTATCAGAGCGCTTGTCGGAGGCGAGCCTATCTCCACCCTGTAGTTCTTCGTCGCCGAATCTACGATTATCTTCACAGGAACCTTTATGCCCTCGTAGGATTTCGTCTGCGCGTTTATGTCGCTTATTATCTTCGCTACGTTGACCCCTAAAGGTCCAAGCGCAGGCCCAAAAGGCGGACCGCTTGTCGCCTTACCCCCTTCTACCAGTCCATTTATCGTGACTTCTCCCATATTCACACCTTCTCTGCTTTCTGTATGACCCTTGCTATGCCTGCCTTTGTTGTTACAGGTATGGGCACAGCGACGTCCATGAGCTCAACCGTAATCTCCTCTTTTGTCGGCTCAACCTTTATTACTTTGGCTTTGTAGCCCTTGAACGGGCCACTCATGAACTCTATCGTGTCATTCACACCGATTTCCTGTGCTACTTTCTTGACTTCCAGCATCTTGTTAAGGTCTGTTTCATTGAGGGGTTTTGAAAGTATGCCCTTCACATGCGGCTCGTCAAGTATCAGCTCCCTCGCCGCATTCTCGTCCTGCGCTTCGAGGATCAGGTAGCCTCTCATCCCTTCTGATAGTATTATTGAATATACGGGTATTGTTGTTTTCTCTATTTTATTCTGCAGTATGTCAGCGGTTATCCTTTCCTGACTTGATGTAACCCTCACTATGAAGTACACTCATTCACCTCGTTCCCATCTCTTTTTATGCTTAAACAATGAAACACCAATGATGTCACCATGCTCGGAGCCAGAGTCGAAAAACGCAAAGCTGAAGACCTAAAAAAATTCTTGAAGAAGAATGGAAAGCTGAACAGTAATTATGGAGTATTCGGAAGTAACTTATTTATATACTTTCCTCTGAACGGCGAATTAGAGGATAAAATAGAAAAGGCAGCAAGAAGACTAGGAGCGAAAATTGTCGACAAAAAGTTCAAGCGGCTGAAAGGAGGAATAAGAAACCGCAAGACCATCAGAGATGCGGCGCACGGATATGACCTGTACGGCAACATAGCTGTGATAGATGCAGCTCCCCGCGCAGCGAAGAAGATGGCCAAGCTGCTGATGAAATCAAACAAAAACATAAAGACTGTCCTCAGGAAGGGAGGAGCGGTGAGCGGAAGGTACAGAACAAGGAAATTCATCTTCGTCTCTGGAGAGCGGAACTACATCGCCACATACAGGGAGAACGGCTGCCTATTCAGGTTCGACGTGCGCAAGGTATTCTTCTCTGCAAGACTCGCGTATGAGCGTAAACGCATAAGCGACCTTGTAAGGGACGGTGAACACGTGATGGTGCTGTTCGCGGGCGTCGGGCCGTATGCGATAGAGATAGCGAAGAGCCACAAGAAATCGAAAGTGATTGCAATAGAGCTGAACGGTTCGGCATGCAAGAACATGCGTGATAACATAACGCTGAACAAGGTAAAGAACGTCGTCTGTGAGGAAGGCGACGTGAACAAGTTTGGCGATAAGTACAAGGGGTTTGCCGATAGAATAGTGATGCCGCTCCCAAAAGACTCCTCAAGCTTCCTTCCCATCGCCCTGAAGATGTCCAAGAAGGGATGTGTAATCCATTATTACCATTTCTGCCGTGCAGACAAGGTAGAAGACACTGCAGATTCGGTAAAACTATTCTTCAGGAAAAGAGGGGTTGGCGCCACGCTGATCAACCAGAGAGTGGTGAGGCCGTACTCCTCCAAAGAAATAGAGATAGTCCTGGACATGCGCGTGCGTTGAAAAGACTATAAACTTATACATCAAAGGAGATGAATATGAGATTGCAATCAGCAATAGAGTTTCTCACCACATACTCCTGGGCATTTTTGATATTATCCCTCATATTCGCCACAGTGTTCGTGCTCATACTATCGCCTTCCCAAGGGACTACAACATATGCTCCAGAATCCTGCTATCTGACGCCCTCTCTCCCATGCTATCAGGCAGCTATGCTCACCAATTCGATGGCAACAACCTTCATTGTCATCATACAAAATAACCTAGGTGTAGGTCTCTTCTTTCCAGTGAATTCACTCTCAGTCTCTCCTGGGTACTTACAGGCTACTAGCTATGGAGGAAATTGCCTTCCGCAGAATGCAATTGTCGGTTCAACGATAATCTGCAATGCCACATTTACTGGTTTTGGGACATCCGCCGGTTCTCAGCTGAACCCGAAATTCACAATAAGCTATGAAATCTGCAATCCCATATGCACTCCGGTAGTCTACAACACCACAGGCAATGCTGTCACAGTCCTCTCCCCTTACAGATCTGTGATTTTTGGGATTACGCTTCTCACAAACCCAACCAACGGTCAGATAGCGATTGGAGGTGTACCCTACAGCAACGGGGCAAATTTACCATTCATCTCTGGTGTGAGCTATCCAATATATGCAATCCCTCCAAACAGCGCATTCTCCTTCACTGGCTGGACGATCAGCAGCAACATTGTTCTATCGACAAGTTTGCTGTCGCAGAATACAATTGCGACAGCCAATGGCATCGGTTCAATTTCAGCTTCCTTCACGACCTCGACATCTTCAACATCATCATCATCAACATCAACGACATCCACATCTGTAACAACAACGATGGTCATATGCCCTAATGGAACTACCCGGTGCTCTTGGCAGTGCTGTCTGTGCCCTGATGGAATCACATGGATGTGTGAGTCTTATTCCGGATCCTGTCCGTGCCCTATCTGATCATCTACTTCTTCAACAAACAACGATGTTGCATACCTAGAAACAAACTAAAGAAACTTTATCCATCCATAATTTCTGGACAATGCCGAGTTATCTCCGTTCTCCACAAACCTCTGATCTATTCTTCCTGATATTCTTCTTTTTCTAGAAGTGCAGTAAATCAAGAACCAAAACTCAGAAGTAATTTAAGTCTTTAATACGAATGAAGGATATGAACTTTCGCTCAGTTCTACTCTCTATAGCAATCATAAGCCTCTGCTTAGCATATTTCCTTTTCACTAACCAGCAATATTTCTCAGTAATATCTATGGTCTCCATCTTTGTGCTTGCTCTACTTGCCGCATTTATTTTTCTGAAAGCAGACGAAATCTCTTCACGTCCCGACAAGAATACCTATCTGATTGTCTCAGTCGCAATCCTGATCATCATTACCCTGTACGAAGTCTTGTTTATGCACCCCACTGGAGCCGAAGAGTCATTCACGCTAAATGTTGTATTTCTCGTCTCGATAGCAACTTTAATATCATTAGGCGGAATATACCTTACTGCAGAAGTATTCAAGCGTCCAAGTAAAAAAGGAAACTTGCTTATCCTGATAGTTATCATATGCCTGTTACTAACATCATCCCTTTCATTCCTCTCCATGTACGGTTTCAATCCAACTAACTGGAGTGGTGTCGATGAAGTGGCGTATAATTACTATGCAGCATATCTCTTCGACCACGGATCAAATCCATATGTCTCGAGCATGGAGCCCATACTCAATCAACGTCACATATTTCCGACACTGCAGCTTGATGGAAATTATGAGTATGCGTATGAGTATCCTGCATTCTCCTTCCTCGTCTTCTTCTTCATGCCGCTGCTCAACATAACCTCCTTCTATACGTTTATCGTGCTTGTGACAGTGTTCAGCGTGTTCATCTCCTACTTCCTATACTATAAATCGGGCTTCAATGCGTCGCTTCTTCTGCCGCTTGGGGTCTGGCTATTCTTTTCCTTCATACTTGTTGGCACTACAACCCATTATCTTGCCATAGCGGTATTTGTCCTTCTCGCATACCTAGAGAGGAAGAACGCGCTCCTGAGCGGTGTACTTCTTGGACTTGCGGCATCGACAATACAGCTCGCATGGTTCTTCATTCCATTCTTCTATGTCCTAGAGCTGCGTGAGTTCGGAAAGAAGCCCTTCTATAATCAGGTAGTATCTTCAATCTTGATCTTTGTCCTAGTAAACGCCTACTTCGTCGCGCTTTCTCCGCATCAGACAATATCAAACATCTTCGGACTGCTGGGGCTCAACAAACTTCCTCCATACGGCACGAACTTCATGCAGTTCAGCTATGCCTTCTACCCCCTCTCATACTGGTACTCGACCTTCATGTCAATAACAGTTTTCATGACGCTTCTCATCCTGTTCTACTTCTATACAAAAACGCTGCTCCCCTTCATAGCAGTTGTGCCTGCAATGATATTCTTTCTATCATGGAGGAACATAAGCATCTATGACCTGCCTGCAATCCCGCTCATCTTCGCCGTATACTACTGCAGCAGCAATTCGAAGGATCTTATAGAGAAGAAAAGCTACATAGTCTACGCATTCGCTGCCTTAGTGTTGATCGGAGTAGTAGTTGCAATATACTCGCATGCCGCATATGTGGAAAACCAAGGTATACGCATAAATAGCATAATTCCCATACTCTACATCTCAAATGCGACTGGGGGAAACATGTACCGCCTTGGAGGGTTTGTAGCAAACGTCTCGAACAATGAGCCGGTGGCAGAGAATGTCTCATTCTATATGACGAGCAGAAGCCCTAACAATGAAGCATATACGCCAGGCTCGATGCTGCCCGTGCTTGCTCCTGGTTCATCGAGAAACTACACCATAAACTTCCAACTCGGCCTGGTAAACAACAGCACCAGGCTTTTCGTGATGGTTTTCACCAGGGACTACATCACAAGCACGACGCTGAACATAACAATAAGGGCACCTCCAAAAGCCACACAGCCATTGAAATAAACCCAGCACAGAAAGTCCACATTGAAATGTTTATTATTGTTTACGATGGTTTATCCTTATGCAAAAAGAGATACTGCTGTTCTTCGCGATAATAGATCTCAGCTTCTCCTATTTCGCATTCACAGGCGCGCAGTACTTCTCGCCATTTTATATGCTCCTCATCTTTCTGTTGCCTCTCCTTTCCGCAGCAATTTTCATATTCACGTCCACTGATTATTTTGATTCAAGCAAATACAGGAGCTACATCACAGCGGCATTCATAGTAGCGTCTATTCTGCTGATATATCTTAATGCAGCATTCGACCATCCCACACCTTCCGTCTTCAACACGGTGCTTTACGTGATATGGCTCCTCTCAATCGCATCAGCGATAAGCATTGCGGGGTTCTATCTCATCGGAAGAGTAATGGGATATCTGGAAAAGAGGCCAAAGAAATTCATATATGCAGTTGTTATTCTTCTGCTAGTATTAACAGCCAGCGTCGCATACCTTTCTCAATACGGATTTAAAAGTTATGACTGGAACTATGTCGATGAACTTGCATATAACTATTATTCATCTTACCTCTTCCTCCACGGACTTAACCCTTATACTCAAAGCATGAAACCCGTATTGGAAAACAGGAGCACGATCCCAAGCCCTTTCATGCTCAACGGCACATACGATTACACCTATTACTACCCTGCATTGAGCTTCCTCGCATACATTCCGATAACGGCAATCGGAGTGACTGATCTTCTTAGTTTCATAGTTGTGCTCACATTCCTTGCCATTGTCTCAGCATTCGAAGTATACTACAAATCCGGATTCAACAAACTGACGCTGATTCCGCTTGCCGCATGGCTAGGTTCAAGCTTCTTCCTCTCTTTCAGCACAAACGCATATCTTTCCGTCTCAACTCTGTTGTTGTTTGCATATTTTTACAGGAACAAGATCGCTATTTCAGGTATTCTGATTGGACTTGCGGCAAGTGCCACCCAACTCTCATGGTTTGCATTGCCCTTCTTTTTCCTGCTCACCGCAAGGAAGCTTGGAAATAAGAAGATGGTCAAACAGATTTCCTTCTCATTTGCAGCATTCATTGCCATAAACGGCTATTTCATAGCGAACGCCCCAGGTGCGACGCTGAACAGCCTCTTCAGTCTCTTTTTCACAAACAGGCTGCAATTCGCAGGAATAGACATGGTCCAGTTCCTTCTGGCATTCTATCCTGTATCATACGGCTACTCTGCGCTAATATCCGCTATATCTCTGATTGCGATGATGTTTCTGTTCTACTTCTATGGGAAAAGTGCAAGGACGCTTCTTGCTGTGGCTCCTGCATTCATATTTTTTCTATCATGGCGAAATTTTGCAGTGTACGGCCTCGCCTACATTCCTCTCCTGATTGCGATATACTATACTGGCAACGAGAGCGAGAAGAAGGAAGCGGACAAACTAAAAAGCAAGAAACCGATGCTCATCCTCCTTGGTTCAGTTGTGCTCATCGCGATTGTAGCAGCAGTTTACCTCCATGAAGGTTATGTGAAGAGCGATTTGCTGAAAATAAACGGCATGATGCCCATAATATACGTGAACCAGAACAACCAATATTCTCTTGGCGGCGTGCTTGCGAATCTGACGAACAACGGGAACGTCATCGAGAATGTCTCATTTTACCTGATAAGCAGAAGTCCTGATGGATGGGTCTCCGTCGCAGGTTCCACAATGCCTCCATTAAAACCCGGAACAGCATCAGGCTACATAATCAATTACAATCAACCTATGATAAACAACGGCACAAGACTGTTTCTGTTTGTCTCAAGCAAAGATTACATAACTAACAGCGAGCTAAACATAACAATAAGTCCGCCTCCAAAGATCACTTAGCAGCAACCTTCCCAGATAAAAAGTTCTCTATTTGTAGATTGACTTGTATGTATTGCCGCTGTCATCGCTTATGACGATGCATTCGCCTTCGCATTCTATAAGACATGCCTGGCAGAGTATGCATGAAGGTCCATTAACAGCATCAGACAGCCCGCCGCTCGTCCCGTCATTCTCCTTAGCGAAATGCTTATGTCCGTCTTGGGCGCTTGACCATTTCGATACGATCTCGGGCAGTGTGGTGCCTTTCCACTTATGCTCATCAGGCGCATGATCAGAGTTAGCACCCTCGGAATCGGGACTGCCCTGGTCTCCTCTACCCTTCATCTCGAAAACAGCGACTGGGCAGACGTCCTTGCAGTGCTGGCATCCCGTGCACTTCTCCTTCTCAACGTAAACATCCATTCGATCAACTGATTATCCTCTGCATTAAAGTTTTTATTAATTTTGCTTTGCTTCTTATGCAACGCTTACTTGCACGTCCCTTACAACTATGCTGGGCATGAAGTAATAACTGTTGTCAACGTCCCAGGAAGTCGTCTGCCTTGTGTCGTTCGCTGCGCACTCTATGTTCTTAAGCATCCTGATCACATTGTCGCTTATCCTTATCCCCACCATCGAGCTAACGTCCCTCTGCTTTATCGCGAACTTAGGTTCGCCTTTCTCTATATAAACGGTCAGGTCCCTCGGCATCGTTGAAAACTCGCCCGTTATGTAGTTCGCAAACCTGGTGTACCAGAGATTCGTGACAAGTATGCCCCTGTCGACTCTTCCTATCAGTCTTTCAAGATCCTTCACCTTCTTCCTGTGCTCAAAGACTGGCGTATTCGGATCGGGATTTATGAGGCCGGCATTGCCTGTGCTTTTCGTCCTGTATTTCCTTGCTGTTGAGAAGTTGTGGAGGTAATTAGCCAGCACCCCCTCCTTTATCACAGGCGTTCTCTGAGTGGGATAGCCCTCATCATCGAAGCTCCTGGCAAGTACGGCGCCTTTCATGTTGCCGTCATCATACAGAGTCACACTCTTATTCGCTACTTCGCTTCCCAGTTTCTTCGCGAATACGCTGCCTGTCTCAATGTTTCCCATCGCTGCCATCGAATCTATCTCAGAGATGAGACCGCCTCCCGGAGATGGGAGGTATATGATATCATAAGTTCCCGCTCTGATCTTCCCAGTCCTGCTTATTTTACTTATCAGTCTTACGCTGTCCTTTGCAAAACTCTCTGGATTTGTGCCGCTTATCGATGTTGATGCGGTGATGTCTTGGAAGGATGTGATATCATTGAAGGCCCTCAAAGACATCCTTATGGTAGTGCTCTTCCACTTCTTATCAACGCTCTTGCTCGTGGCAAGTTCCTTGTCAGCATACCTCATAAATATCATCCCTGCGACTTTCTTAGCCCCTTCTTCAGTCGCTGCATTTATGCAGGACTCCGCGATACCGGATGCAATCTCAAGCGTGGAGTTTTCTATTCTTCTGTCATATCCAATCAATTCTTTTTTGTACCTGAAAGGCCCTTGCGCTATGCCATAATAATCCTTCTTAGGCACAGTGAGCTTTATCAGAGAGACTGCGCGGTCTACCGCCGATTCAATGCTCTTTCTTTCAGGTTTCTGTATGTTGGTGAAGAAAATTCTCTTTTTGCGCGAGACGAATAGATCTCCATAATGATTCATCTTCTCCACTATGGAGTCTATCTTAGAGTTGGTTATCTTCACAAAAATCCTTGTGCTGGTGGAGAAATTGGATACTGCCTCATCGAAGCCTTTCGAGATCGCCTTGTCAACAGTTTCAAGCGCAAGTCCCATGTTCATCACTTGAACCTCAGCAGCGCCGATGCGCCGCCGTTCGTCACAGGGACCCCCTGCATCGGTTCGCCCTTCCCGCAAGTCGCAACATACAGCTCAAAATCATTCCCGATGAGTGCTACAGCATGCCAGAAATCAAGCGTTGCGGAATCGAGCTTGTAATTCTTCACAGGTTCCTCTAAGCTCCCTTTCCTTATAATGTATGCCTCGTTTCCAGCGTACCTCGCGAAACTCCTTGTGTCATCTATGTTCCATTCAGTACTGCTGAAACGTTTCAGGTAAATGCCGTTTCCCGCTTCAGATATCAGCTCATCAAGCGTGGCACTCCCAGGCTTTAGGTATGTGTTTGACATTCTTATCAATGGCTCATTCGAATAGGAATCGCTTCTTGCTGAGCCGTTGCTGCGCAATCCTAAAAGATGTGCGAACTCCCTGTTGGTCAGCATCTCCTTCTGCACGCCTTTCTCAACTATTTCTCTTGGTCTGGCCCTCACACCCTCCTCATCATACAGGTAATAGCCGTTCGAGTTCCTTATGGTAGGGTCGTCGATTATGGTCACCGCCTTGCTTCCTATCTCAAGGCCCATATTCTCACGTGTCATGTAGCTCGTTCCAGCCTGAGCAGCTTCCCTTCCAAAGACTCTGTCCGCCTCATTAGGGTGCCCTACGCTCTCGTGTGAAGCTATTCCACTTATCTCTGGGGATATAACTATATTCTTGATTGATTTTAACGCGGTGTTGCTCAGCGTCTTTCCCCTCTCAAGAACGCTGTGAAGTCTCTTGGAGGAGTCTACCAAATCTGATGACACTTCGCTCGCGTCGAAGTACTCGTAGCCGCCAGTATTTCCGAGCTGCGTCATACTCTGTCTGCTTTCTCTTCCATTGCTTACCGTTATTGCAAAGAATGCGGAAGTGCTTGGAACGTCGCTGCTTATCCTAGTTCCATCCGAATTAACATAGTATGTTCTCGACCTTCCCAGTCCACCATAAAGGCTCCTGTATCTTATGTGCTTGGCTTTTCCGAGTTCTTTGTCTATCTTCATCAGGTCCTTTAGCATATTCGCATCATCAACGCTCTGCTTCTCGTGCACCTTGTAGCTGGCCCTCTCCCTTTTCTCCCTTGAGAGTCGTGTAGTCAAGCCAGGGAAGATTCTGAATCTGTGAATAAGCCTCTTGATGCAACCCTTATCGAGCTTGTTCGTAGATGCAGTATAGAGCCTGCCCTTCATTATCAGCCTTATCCTTATTCCAGCCTCCTCCCCATGGGCGCTTGCGTTGACCCTGCCTTGCTCTATCGCAAAAGAATTGGCGTATGACCTCTCAAAGTAGGCCTCGGCATACTCAGCTCCCAGCGCCTCTGCTGTTCTGAGAGCATATTCCGCTTCATCAACGCCTTGCATAATCAGCCGAATAAACTTGCAAGTCCGCTTGCCGCCTCCTCTTCACTCTTCTTCTCATCAGCCTTCTCTTCTTTCTTGACTTCCTTATCAGCCTGCTTTGCTGGTCCTGGTGCCGGAGCTGCCTGCATGGTCTGCGCGTTCTTTATCACTTCCTTTATGTTCACTCCCTTCAGCGCATTCACTACAGACTTTACCATAGCCTCGTCGGGCTCCTCGCCCGTAGACTTCACTACCTTCTTTATATTCTCTTCATTCACTTCCTTTCCGGCTGCGTCAAGCAAGAGAGCAGCGTATATGTATTCCATTTTTTCACCTACTTTTCATAAGCATACCAAATCAAACACTATGCATCAAGCTTCACATCCTCCGCAATCCCGCTAGCCTGCACAGCTGCATTTGCCATAAGTATCTTCACTATCTCGGGCTCGGGGATCTTCGCCTCTATGCCTACCGACATCGCACTCCTGTGAGCGCGAGTTATGAACATCGCCACGTTATATTCTGTGACTATCCCGAGCTCCACGCTCATCGCGTAAGCTTCCGCGAAATCTTTCAGTATCTCTGCCCTTATGTAATCCTCATTCACTCTGAGTGCAGCTTCAGTATAAGTTAAGCCGCTTGATATCGCCATGTTAAGCCTAGGCGCCACCTCGAAAGGCTTTATCTCAAGTATCTTCAGCGCATTGGCGACAGCTCCGCTTATCTTCTTGCCCTTCTCGACTAGCACCTTCTGCTTCGCTATCACTACCTTGCCTTTCTGTATCTGCACGTCTATTCCCGCGCTCTTCAGTTCGGTCACAGTCTGGCCTGGCGCTATGCTTGTGTCGCCAGGCTCTATCACTATGTCGCTCAGAGCCACCTGCTTCGGTTTCGCCCCAAGCCTGAGCCTGTTTGCGTTTATTATCTTGTAGAGTTCGAAAGGCTCCTTGTTCGAGAGCACCAACGCGAAGTTCCTCTCAAGTATCTTCCCCATATTTCCAAGCTTAGCGCCTTCCAGCGCCCTAGCTGCGAGATTTTTCCTGGTTATTATCAGCTTTGAGTCTGGTTTGAGTTTATTCCTCACCTGCTGAAGAAGCCTGTCGGGAATTGCATCCAGCGGCATTACCGCCACCGTCTTGTAGCTGGCAATCTCCTTAATGAGACCTTTTACGTAGTTCACTTTTTGCGGTTTAAACATGCGCATTAGATCAACCTCATTGGTTTGCTCATGGTGAGCTTGACATAAACTGATCTTACCCTGTTCGAGCCGACTGCCTTGTCTACCCCTGCCACAACCTCCTTTATGTTATCGTATATTTTTCTCGTCTCCATCTTCTCGCTCCCAACTACGCAGTGTATCGTAGGCAGGAACTTGCCCTTGTTTTTTATCGAGATCTTCTTGGTCATCTCTTCAGATATCTTATTGAGGTCCTGCGGGGACATTATAGGCTTAGGCATCTTGTTCTTTGGGCCGAGGAACGTTCCCAGCTGCTTTGCGATGCTGGGCATGAGGTTTGGCTGCGAGATGAGGTTATACTGCAGTAATGAGCTGAGCCTTTCCTTGTCGCTGGTTATGCTAACCAGAGAACTTCCATCTATGACTTCTATTCCGTTCTTATTCGCGCCATCGATGAAGTTTTTATCGGTCGCGAATATCGCTAGCTTCGCAACCTTGCCCTTGCCGTTAGGCAAGACCACATCAATGTTAAGCCTGTTTACCTGTTTTGAGAAGTCCACGCCCTTGAAGTTGATCGCGAGTTCCACGCTCTGCTCAAACTTCCTCTTGTTCCTATTCTCCTCGATGAACTTCTCAAACTCGCTGTACTTATCTTCCAACACAGTAATCCCTCCTGCAAAACTGCAGTGCTTGCGGGAGAACAAGTGCAATTAGATTGTCCGAAAAAATATAAATACCTTTCCGAAGCAGAGGCTTTGCACATTAAGTCAATTTTGCACTTAAAAGATTATTTAATCTTATTTTGCGTAATAAAGAAAGGGGGAATGTCTTTATGGTCATTCAGAAAGAATCTGACTTTGTTAAGTCTCTGAATGAACACTGCGAATTAAAGGAAGTTGGAGGCAAGGCTTTCTGCCTAATGGAGCTGAAAAGAGAAGGTTTTAATGTCGCAGACGGGGTGGTCATAACCACCCCTGCTCATGAACAATGGCTGAAAAACAAAGTAGTCCCTTCCTCTTTACGCGAAGAACTCAAATCTTTTACTTTTTCTTTCCCTTTGATTGTGCGAAGTTCTGCCACTGCAGAAGATTCCAAGAAGGCGAGCTTTGCGGGGAGGTTTACTTCATGCCCTAATGCAAATTCAGTCGAAGATGTTTTGGGGAATCTTGAAAAAATATACAAGGACGCGGGTGGCGAAAACGTCATTTCCTATTGCAAGCGGATGGACGTCGATTATCAAAAGGTGAGAATGGGGGTTCTAGTACAGGAACAACTGCAACCTTTGTACTCAGGCGTAGTCTTTACAAGAAATCCGCTTAGCGGCAAGGATGAAGTTGCAACTGATTATACCAGCGGCGTTCCTTGGGAGTTGTGTGAACGAGGTGCAAACTCCAAGCACATAATTTTGACCGATTCAGGTTTGTTTGCAGGGCTTTATCCGATTGTCCAAAAAATAGAAGCGATATTTGGAGAGCCACAAGACATTGAGTGGGCCTTAGACAGCAGTGGCAGATACTGGATTCTTCAGGCAAGACCCATAACTACCTTGCCACAATAAGTATCTATTTTACTATACCTCCTGAATTAATGCACAAACCTCTTTCTATCCTATTATCAACGACCTGAGCTTAAAAACACCCAAAATTCTGACGAATAACGACGATTTTTATGCAAAGATTTAAATAGGTATTCAGCTAATAAACTAATGTTAAAAGGGGAGCGTCTTTCTTGAAAGTTAGCGCTCTACTTTTACCGAAAATTGATGTTTATTGGTAGATGATATGACAGAAAAGCCACACCTGAACTTGATCTTTATAGGTCACGTAGACCACGGGAAGTCAACTACTGTAGGAAGGGTTATGTACGAGTGCGGAGCGGTCAGCGAGCAGGATCTCAACAAACTGAAGGAAGAAGCTGCAAAACTAGGAAAGGCAACCTTCGAGTTCGCCTTCGTAATGGATGAACTGAAGGAGGAAAGAGAAAGAGGAGTCACTATAGACATAGCCACGAAGACGTTCCAGACACCTAAGTATTACTTCACAGTCATAGATGCGCCTGGGCACAGGGACTTCGTAAAGAACATGATAACGGGAGCGAGCCAGGCAGACGCTGCTGTACTTGTCGTAGCTGCCCCCGAGGGAGTGCAGACTCAGACAAGAGAGCACGCCCAGCTAGCGAAGATTCTAGGAATAAATCAAATCATAGTCGGGATAAACAAGATGGATGCGATAGAGTACGACAGCGTGAAGTTCGCAAACACAAAGACGCAGATATCCAATTTCCTGAAGTCAATAGGCTACGACCTGAGCAAAATATTAATAATTCCATATTCCGCGCTTCAGGGGGACAACGTGAAGACGAAGTCGGACAAGATGTCATGGTACGCCGGTCCAACGCTGCTCGCAGCGCTTGACACGCTCACAGTACCTCAGAAGCCGACTGACAAACCACTCAGGCTTCCTATACAAGACGTCTACAGCGTATCCGGTTTCGGTACCGTACCTGTTGGAAGAGTAGAGACTGGCGTGATGAAGCCCGGTGACCAGATAATAATAATGCCTTCAGGAGTGAAGACTGAAGTGAAGAGCATAGAGATGCACCACCAGCAGCT
>JBEKPX010000003.1:0-26167 GCA_049520335.1 Candidatus Micrarchaeales archaeon
TTTACTATTCCGACCGCTATGTCCATGAAATGGAAGTGAAAGTCAGTAGTATTCCTAAAAAAGCATTAAAGGAAGTGTGGATGCCTCAAGGTGTGCAGTTTAGCGTTGAGAAGGGTTCAAGTTCAAGACCAGCCTTTGTTCTCTGTCTGACAAATACAGAACTCTTTACTAGGGAAGAATGGAAGTTCATGTACCGTTGCCATCTCGCTCGCTATGTTCCTGACAAAATGGAAAGTTTTTTGAAAAATCAATAAAATATCTAACAAACCTTACAGTATCGTTAAATTTATATAAACGGGCAGCATTTATATTATCTGTAAAACTATGCCGAAAATCAACTGATGCAGAACTTTTTGTCTACAACCGATATTAAATACTATTAAACACCAGTGTTTAGGCATTAGATTTAAAGTATGCCGTATGCTTCGGGCGGGTTATAAAATAATCTTCTTCGCTCTTTCATATATGTAAAGCAGTTCAGGATCTTTTATTTTCCTTTCGGCTGTTATGAAAAAATCCTTAAATTTCTTTTTGTCTTTAACCTTTTTCGAATATACGATTGCTTGTATTATATAGTCCAATTTATCTATCTGGTCTACCAGTTTAGCTTCTTTTGTTTTCTGAGCCTCATACTCATTCCAAAGCTCATGTACGGATCTGGCTTCATTTTTGGGAAGGTAAGACAAAATTGTCATTGTATCGATGTGCCCTAGCCTCTTCTTTTCATTATTAGTTACTTTTTGGTCTTCCTCCTTTGCCCTTGTTGCTATATCTCCGGTTATGGCTTCATGAATGTCATGTATTAGTGCCATCTCTACGCATCTGTCTGCATCTAACTTCTTACGTTTTCCAAATATGTAAGATAAAAGTGCAGTACTAAACATGTGGTCTGCTACATGCTCTTCTGAAGGTATCTTATTTATCAGCCAGCCGCTTCGCTTCTCTCCTTTGACTTTACTTACCTTAAGCATGAACTCCAATATCCTGTCAAGTTCTTTGTTATTCATAAAATAATATCATGTAAGGGCCGACGAATTGGTCGTCTTCTGCCATCTCCATTTTTGTTGTTCTCATGCCTAAGTTACATATTGATGGATCTTCAACCAAAAAACATCGACTATGTAGTGGTATAGCTGTTAGCCCACGAGCTTGTGTAGCTTATTCCAGTTGGTGCGCCATTGTTGCTATTGCCACTGTAGTCGTTAGTGTCTCCATTGAGAGGCCACCAACCTATGATGTTCTGCAGAAAAGGTGGTGCACCGCCTATGCCTTCAATATAGAGAGTCTTGATATCGGTCGCTGGAAGTGAGGTGCTGTAGATCTGGACATTTGCGATGGCACCGTTCCAATAGTTATCGGGATCTGACATCGCACCAATACTAAAAGGTAAAATCGTAGTTTTACGCACGCCAACGATCTTCTGGCCTTCATAAACATCATTAATGTAAAATGTTGCAATGTTCCCATCATACATGAGAAGAACATGGTACCACTTGCCTATTACGGGAATAAAAGCATAAATGGGATACTGTACCCCATTTGTATCATAAACACCTGCTACTAATTCGCCTGTGTTACCAGAACGATACTCCATTATAAAAAATTCTCTATTGGCATCGCTTCCTTTCATAGCAACTGTGTGATAAGTATCATCGTTTGTTGTAGTTTCTACCCATGCACTTACCGTAAAGACTTGACCTAGATTTAGAATATTGCCTGCATTTACAAACCCTGCGCCGCTAAACTGTGCCACATACTTAGGCAACTGGCCACTGCACATGCCCTCAAGGTTTATGTTTAAGACAGTGTTTGGTCCACCTGGTCTAAACACTCTACAGGATCCTGATGATGCCCTCGGTGCGAAGTTTGTGGAGTTGAAAACGCCGAGCTGAAATAGAGTCATGAGAACAACCGAAATTATAAGTATGGCCCAGCCGTAAGTCACCAGGTATTCCATTGCGCTCTGAAGATGGAGCCAATTTGAAAGGAGGGCATTTGATATGATTAGACCATGCTTTCTGACTTCTGATTTTTTGCATGTGTGTGAATTTCTTTGCCGTTTCCCGTCCTTCCACAGCATTCTATCATCTCACCATCTCAGAACAAGCATTTATTCGTATCTTTCCACTTCAGTCGACCGGCTAAGTATGTCTGCGGCATGCAAGAGGGGCTCACGGACTAGTAACTCAGCAAAAAAGAAATTCATTTTTGGCAGAGAACGACAATTTAGTAGTTCTCTTCGGTCAAAAAAGTAAATCTTAGCTTCCAAAAATTTATTAGAAAGATAGCAGAAGCTTTAAAAGAACCTTTTACCAATTAATCAACAGAGGTTATGCCTAATAAAACCATATTGAATAAATATGGCTTATTCATTTCACAAGTCCATAAGGTGCTTAAGAAAAAAGAACTGGAGACAGGAGATACGGAAGTAATCAATAAGGCGAGGCTAGTTGCGGCTTTGTCTTCTAATCATTCCTGGCGCGTTTTCAGGTTCCTCCACAATGGCGATGCATTCGACAGAGCGATGATGAGGGAGGAGATAAGAGTCGCATTCAACGAAGGCTGGAAGGAAATAAATGAGAATGACGTGAAGGAGGTAGCAAACCTAGACATAGAAGAACATGCGCTTTGCATGGTGTTCATGTGCCTCGATGAGAAGGATGGGAGGAACGAATATAAGGAGCTAGTGACGCATCTGCAGGAAGAGTTCGTTGATGGAATAGAACCCATAGAGACAAGAGAGTTCGCTTAAACTCATTCTTTTGCTTAGTGCAACAGGTTCGGTTTATATTCATATAAGCGCAATTGCTATTTGGGCATGTGGCGCAACTTGGATAGCGCACCTGGCTTCGGACCAGGTGGTTGCGGGTTCAAATCCCGTCATGCCCGTTAAACCACAAGTAAGCAGTGACCACGAAGAACTTTAAATATTTATCGCAGCAGAAGGAAATTGGTGAGGTTAATGGCGGTAGAGCCTATAAGATTTAAAGATGACTTTTCCGCAAAATCTTCGGAGTATATGCAAAAGTTTAATCTTGCAGAATTCATGACTCCGATAGCAACAAACTATAGTCTATGGCTAACTGAACTTAGAGATGAATTGGAAGAGCAGGCTTGGAAGATACCGAACATTCTGAAAGGACTGTTGAGAGTAGATAGAATATTTACGGTGGGTACCGGCAGATCAGAACTCATGGTTAGAAACACAGGCATGCGTCTGATGCACGAATACTACGAGGTTCATAGGATAAGCGAGTCTTATACTCCAGCGATCGGGAATGATCCAAAACATGATGATGCACTGCTTTTCTATTCTGGTTCTGGTAAGACCAGATTAGTCATCTCGGTTGAGCAGATAGCACGTGATAAAGGAGTTCTGATATATGGTGTGTCCAGCAACAGAGATTCTGAGGCGGTGAAGATTGCTGGCGAAGAAAACGTCATCATAACTAAGGGCAAGAGGATATACCCAAATGGAATAGTACCGACGGAGGATAACCAACCGATAAGTTTGCTGCAAACAGTCTCGGAATTCAAGGCGTATGTGATAGGTGAGCTGATAGTCAGCGCGATAGCAAATGCAAAAGGGCTTACGGAGAAAGATTTACAGAACAGACATGCAAACACGGAGTAATTTTGAAGTCCAATTTAGTGCAAAAGCATCGCAAAGGGTTTAAATCTTAGGAAGAGAAAAGTATCTAATTTCTTGGTGTTCCTCTGGTAAGAATGCTTGAGTATAGGCAATTGGCAAACATACTTTCTATGTTCCTGATAGTTCAGCTTGCGGGCGTGCTCCTTGCTTTTTACCTGATATCTCCATCGGTCGTATCAGTAATCACAGGTGGTGCAACTGCAACCACCTCCCCTGACGTGCTGCTCTATTTTGCTTACATGCTTGTGGCGGCGGTGATAATGGTGCTCTTGTTCAGGGCGCACCACGGTGTCCTTCTCTTCCAGGTAATAGAGGGAATCGTTGTGGTGACCGCCGCATTCTATCTTTTCCTGATAATCCTTGGCTCCATACTGCCGCAGGACAGCATTTATCCTATACCTATCTCGCTTCTTGCGTCCATTGGTTTGATTCTCGCGAAAAACAGATGGCCGGGGCTGAGGAACTTCACGGCTATCATTTCAAGCATTGGCGTCGGCCTTGTGATGGGCGTCTACTTCTCTTTCTTCGCAGCATATATACTCATGGCTCTGATAGCTGTTTATGATTACGTCGCTGTCTTCATCACGAAGCATATGATTGCTCTGGGAAGAGAGACTGTTAATAGGAACCTTGCATTCATGATAGGAACATATGATGTTGAGCTGGTTCCGAAGAGCTATCTGAAGGAGAAGGAGAGGAAGGAGTTCGGCAAAGCATTCAGCAAGACCAAGAGCAAAACATTGAAGAGGCTCATTAAGGAAGGTAATGTGCCGCTTCCATCGTTCTCCGCGCTCGGAGCTGGTGATTTGGCGATACCTCTTATGCTAGAAATAAGCGCCTATGTTACATACCTCAGCTATTTCATGAGCATCGTAATAATCATCGGCGCGGCGTTCGGTCTTGTATTTGCGATGTGGGTGTCTAAGAGATACAAGATAGCTCTGCCTGCAATTCCACCTCTCTTCGCTTTCGTAAGCATGGCACTCAGCATATTCCTCTTCTTTTCGTCTCTGGCAACATGGCAAGCCTATCTCTCATTGCTGATTGCGAGCATTGCAATACTTATGCTGATGTTGCTAACGGCTAAGAGGCAAAGCGCATCTGGCAGCAAGAATAGAATATTTCCAGCACAGTGACGTTGCGCTACGCTGGGATGTAGCCCCTACCTCCACATTTTCTGCATCTTCTTTCAGGTATCTTTCCAGATCCTCCACAATTTTCGCACGTTCTAGACATCTGGAAACGCATGTTGCCCATTGCTCCTGATGTAGTTATCTGGCCCCTGCCGTTACATGTCGTGCAGACGATGACTTTGGACCCTTTTTCTGTTCCAGTACCTCCGCAGGCGTCACATTTCTTCGAGTATCTTACGCTTCCCCTCCCGAAGAGCGTATCGAACATCTGGTTCGGGTCGGGGCCTACTTCAAAGGTGCCTCCGCTCCCAAATCCGGGAAATCCGAAGTTTACACCCAAATCTCTGAAAATGTTGTCGAAATCAAAACCTCTGAATATGTCATCCATAGTGAAGACCTGGCCGAATTGGTCTGAGCCCATCACGTCGTACTGCTGCCTTTTCTGAGGGTCGCTCAGAACAGCATAGGCCTCGTTTATCTCCTTGAATTTCTCTTCCGCATCCTTTGACTTGTTCCTGTCTGGATGATAGCGCAGTGCTAGGCTACGGTACGCACGCTTTATCTCGTCTAGATCTGCACCCTTCTTGACGCCAAGCAGATCATAATAGTCTTTTGTCATTCTAGCAACATCTTATTATTCTTCAGCCTCTGAAATTTGCATCTGAGGGTTCGCCTTCGCCTCCGGTATCTTCAGGTCCTGGTCCCTGAGGACCCTGCTGCCCTTGTCCGTATACGCTGGATCCCATCTCCTGGAGAGTGCTCTTGAGATTCTCAAAGTTCTCTTTTATCGCTTTGGAATCATCCTTGTCTAGAGCAGCCTTCAGATCGTCTCTTGCTCTGTTGATTTTATCTAAGATCTTTGCAGGCACTTTGGATCCAAACTCTTTTAGCGTCTTGTCTGTGGTGTATATCATCGTCTCAGCATCGTTCCTCGTCTGGGCCTTCTCCAACTCATCCTTGTCTTGAGATGCATATTCTTCAGATTCTTTCACCTTCCTGTCAATCTCGTCTCTTGCCATCTTGTTAGGCGCAATGACTTGTATGCCCTGTTCCTTGCCTGTCTTCTTGTCTTTTGCGTTGACATGGATTATTCCGTTTGCATCGATATCGAAGGTCACTTCTATCTGCGGAACGCCTCTGGGCGCTGGCAGTATGCCGGTAAGGGTGAATTTGCCTAACGCCACGTTCTCCCTTGCCATAGGACGTTCGCCCTGCAGTATACTGATGTCTACTGCTGTCTGACTGTCATCCGCAGTAGAGAATATCTGCGATTTCTTGATCGGTATGGTGGTATTTCTTGGAATCAAGACTGTCGCGATTCCGCCTAGCGTCTCTATGCCAAGAGACAATGGAGTCACGTCAAGAAGCACTATGTCCTTTACCTCCCCTGTCAGCACGCCTGCTTGCACAGCTGCGCCAAATGCTACAGCTTCCATAGGGTCGACTCCGCGTTCTATCTTCTTTCCAAGCAGCTGTTCCACGTATCTCTGCACTATCGGCATTCTAGTAGGACCACCTATCAGAATGACCTTGTCTATGCCATTCGGGTCCAGCTTTGCGTCCTTGAGTGCTTGTATCATTGGTATTCTCGTCTTCTCCACTATGGGCAGGACCAGCTCCTCTAGTTTAGCCCTTGTGAGGGGATACGTGAAGTGTATTGGCTCCTTGCCCTGAACAGAACCCAGGAAAGGCAGGTTTATCTCGCTCGTAAGCGTGGTAGAAAGTTCTATCTTTGCCTTCTCCGCCGCTTCCCTGACTCTCTGCATCGCCTGCATGTCCTTGCTGATATCCAAACCGTATTTCTTTTTTATCTCTCCTTGGAAGAAACTCACCAGCACGTTGTCCATGTCGGTGCCTCCCAATTGGGTGTCACCATTCGTTGATACTACCTCGAATACGCCATTGCCGAAGTCCATTATTGTTACATCAAGCGTTCCTCCTCCGAAATCGTATACTAGTATCTTCTCTTCCCTGTTCTGTTTGTCTAGTCCATAAGCTAAGCATGCAGCTGTGGGTTCGTTGACGAGTCTCACTACCTCCAACCCTGCGATCTCTCCCGCATCCTTCGTTGCTTGCCTCTGGTTGTCGTTGAAATAAGCTGGCACTGTTATTACTGCCTGCTTCACTTCCTCTCCAAGGAAAGCCTCAGAGTCATGCTTTATCTTCTGTAACAGTATCGCTGAAAGCTCCTGCGGTGTATAGTCCTTTCTATGTATTTTGTACTTATAGTCGGTCCCCATCTTTCTTTTGAATGCAGTTACTGTGCCTTCTGGGTTCGCGACTGACTGCCTCTTAGCAGGTTCACCGATTATGCGCTGGTCATCCTTTGTAAAAGCAACGTAACTTGGGAATGACTTGCCATATTGTGAGGTCCCCTCAGCACTTGGTATCAGTGCTGGCCTGCCTCCCTGTAGTACTGCTGCAGCAGAATTTGAAGTTCCGAGATCTATTCCTATTATCTTCGACATTCATGTCACCTATTTTGTTTTCCCATTTCCATTAAGCATCTCTTTTCCTTTTGAGACTATGACTGCGGTTGGCCTCAGGAGAAGGTCGTTGAAGGTGTATCCTTTCCTTACTATCTCCACTATGGTGCCTTCCTCTTCCTTGCTGTCTCTTGTCAATATTATCTCATGCTTGTAGGGATCGTACTTCCCCTTTGCCTCTATCTCTTTCAATCCTGAGTTCTTCAGCGTGCCTATCACGTTGGAGAACACCAGTTCTACGCCCTTTACATTACAACTCTCCTTGGCAGAATTTGTTAATGCATAGAGCGCAAGCTCGAACTCGTCAATAGCGGGAAGCAGGTTCTTTATCAATTCTGCTTTCCCTATGTTTTTCGCGGAGTCGATGTCCTTGGCTGTCTTCTTCTTGTAGTTGTCGAACTCAGCAGCTAATCTTAGCAGCCTGTCCTTTATCTCTGCAGCATTTTCCTCTTTCAGTGCCTCTGGCTTCTGCTGCTTCTTGGTCTCATCCTGTTTCTCTCCGTTCTTCTTGCTCTCATCTGTTTCCTTTCTTTCGTCTGCCATGTATCTCTTCCTCGAATATTTCGTCAAGCTTTGAAGCGAACTGCATCATGCGTCCGAACTCGGTAAGCATCTCAGCCTGCAACTCCTGTATTGTAGTTTCAAAGTCGTTCGCTCTCAGAAAATACCTCCTTCCCTTTCTTATGACAAGGCCTGAACCGATGAACTTGTTTAGATGGTAGATTACTGTGCTTAGAGGCAGATTGAACTCCTCGTTTAGGGCCTTGCTCGTAGTTCCGATGCCCTTCAGGCTGCTGCTCACTATCTCCCTGAACATCGCCTGTTCCTGCTCGTCTCCCTTGTTTGAAAGATCAAAAGAGGTAAGGAACCAGTCAGTCAGCGTCTTGGCATCCTCCTTCCCTGGCTTGCTGATGGTCTTTATGACTATCTTCCCTGAATTAGACATGCTCTAACATATAATCGAATATATATAAAAATGTTTGCTTTCTTTCAACAAAAAGTTGAATATTCTAAAAGATATTAGTATAAAAATCTTTTTCTAATGATGCTACCCATATAACTTAAAGAACAAGTGGATTGGATTCTACGTGATGTTGTGTATTCCTCCTAACTCTCCTCGCCTCCATGCAGCGAATTCTTTTTCTTCTGCCTCTATGTTTTTCGACATCCTCACTACAATCTCCAGCGCTTTTTTCATATTGTCTTCAGTTTTTTGGTAGGAGATGAAAGGGAAAAGTGTTATGGAGCTTGCTTGACTCTCCGAAGTCGATGGATTTTGCATAATGGTGAATCTCACGTCAGGTTCTAAATTCACTGTACCACTTGACAATTCGATAATTTTTTCTTTACCTGCCATGCACTGCATGGTGCAATCGACGAATCTAAGCGCGCTCTCTCCTGTCTCGTCTTGTGCTATTTTGTTAAGGGATGTCAGCAACTCAAGTTTTACCTCTCTTTCAGGTCTCTCTTTGATTCTAAATACCTTACGCAGAACGTTGTTGGTGTGCAGGTAACTATGCATATTAATCAATTCGTTCACTAGTTTCGCTGCCTTCAGATCAGCCTGAGGTTCTTTGTGTGTCTCCATGAGTTAGTCATCGTTTTCGGGCAATATAAAGATTCGTGTTAAAATTAGACTCCTCTGGATTCTGGACTGACGCGCCTGCTCTCCTCAACTGCCATGCCAGAAATCAGTTTATCCACCATCAGCAGCGCCTTCGCCTTGTTCTCGTCAGTATACTTGATTAATATCTGGTACATCGGCATGAATCCCCTGGCCGCCATTCCATCAGATAGTTTGTGCCTGTACGTCTCTAACAAATCATAATCCTTGGAAACGTCAGAGAAACACACCTTTTTCAGTATTCTCGGATTCAGGGCGTCGATAATGAGCAGCGCGGTAGTTCCGGTCGCATCCCGCCTCGCTTCCTTTAAATGGGCACTTAGTTCTGCACTTTCCGCGCTCCATACGCGTTTTCTTTTTTCTTTCCTCAGTAAACTTCGCAGTGCGCCATCCAATGCATAAAAAGGTTCATATGTCCTTCCTAGGTCCGATGCTAGAGTGACGGCCTTGTCTGCTACTTCCTTCTGTTTTTCAGATAATTTCATGTTTTTTTATCGTTCCAAGCCAATAAAAACATTGGTATTAATATTAAAATGGACTCCGCGGGATTTTCGAACTTTTAGTCTTGATTAGACTTTTACTAAAAGTTTATTTCGAACCCGCAACCTCCTGCATGCCATGCAGGCGCGCTACCGTTGCGCCAGGAGCCCAACGAGTATCTATTCTTCACTCTCTTCTTATATTTTGATAGGTGTGCTGAAGAGGTTAGACAGGAGATACGAAAAGTATGTTCCCTCCCCTGAGGAGTATCGTGCCAAGCTTCGCCTTGGAGCTTCCGTTGTCCTCTATCTCCTCCGCGCCTTCTATGACCATGTTCATGTGCGCATCGAAGGATGAGACTTTGCCCCTTATCGCCGCACCGTTCTTAAGTCTTATTAGGACTTGCTGCCCTATCGATTTGTTCAGAAGATCAAAAGGCCTTTCCTGTTGCATAAAATCACACAAAACACAAATAATTACAAAAATAGATATTTATTCTATTTCTTCTTCGCCTCCGTTTTCTTTATTGTCAGCTTCACTGAGCCGGTGCCGAGCGGTATCTGCTTACCCACAAGTATGTTCTCCGTTACTCCTCTCATGTAGTCGGTCTGCCCGAATGCTGCTGCATTTATCAGGTGCTTTATAGTTTCTTCGAACGCTGCCCTTGCGAACACAGACTCCTTCTTCCCGACTAGGCCATGCCTGCCTATGCTCTGTATAGTGCCTCCTGCGGTCATAGCATCAGCAACGAGGATTATGTGCCTCTCGTTGACGCTTATCTCCTGTTCCTCCAGCGTCCTTTTTAGTTCCATCGCTAGCGTGTTCCTTGCAGCTTCAATACCGAATATTCTATACATCTCAAAAAGATCGTTCGTGTGGATTCTTGATGTGTCAACACCATCTATCTGCATTATCGCCTCTATGTTGCTTCCGTTGGTCTCGACGTAGAATTCCCCGTTTTTCCTGTCCTGCACAACCATTGCCTTTCCAACACCTTCGATTCCGCTTATTATTGAACGCATCAGCTTGACTGTCGTGCTCCTTATCTCTTTTAGGTTCTTGGTATGAGTGCTGACAATCACGTTCTTGCGGCTGTCTATGCCTGCACTCAGGCCGAACTCCTTTTTTATCCTTAACACTACATGCTTCGGAGTGAGTTCAGCTGCCTCCATCGCCTGTGAATTCAGTATGAGTATTATTCTGCCCTTCGAGAAATTCTCTATGACCCTACGGACTATGTTTCTCATTCTTATCTCGCTGACCTTCTTCGAGATCTCTTCCGCTTTCTCGAAGTTCTTCACATAGCTCTTGTCAAGGTATACGTGCGATATGGGTGTTGTAGGTTTTTTCTTCGCATCGAGTATTTCTATAAGTCTAGGAAGGCCAGATGTTGTAATCGAGGCGGCGATTCCGGCAAAATGGAATGTCCTGAGTACCATCTGCGTTCCCGGCTCTCCTATTGATTGGGCGGCAATAACGCCTACCGGCTCTCCGGGTTGGATGCTATATGATTTGTTAACTTTCTTCTCCATCTTCGTCACTTCTTCTCTTTTGTGAAATTCACCTTTGTGGGATTCACGCCGTCACCGCCGTACACCGTTTGCACCATGTTGTTTCCTGCATCTCTGACACTGCTGTCATAAGCGACATAATAGTCCTGCAGCGCATTTGCAAGCCTTCTCTGCAGGTAGCCGCTCCTCTGGGTTATGAGTCCCTTCTGTATGACTGAGCCTCTGCCTCCTATGGCATGCATCATCATCTCTATGGGAGATAAGCCTTCTACGTAGCTGCTCTCTATGAATCCCCCTGCCAGAGGGCCTATGTCATTTCGGTCCAGGTGGGGTATCACTCTCTTTGTGTAGTAACCTCTCTTTATCCTCTTACCCTGAAGCGTTGCCTGACCTCCGAGGAAAAGGCTCATCTGTTCGAAGTTGAGTATATTTGCCCTTGCACCAGAATTTGCCATAAGCATCGCGAAGTTCGTCTTGTCGACACTCTTTCTGAGCAGCTGACTTGCTTTGCCTCTTGAGAGGTCAAGCTCCACCATTATGCTTTGCTCTAGGGACTGCCTCATTGTCAGGCCAAGCAGGGGCTCGAACTTCTTCGCCCTATACTGCTCTATCATCTCCTTGACCTTCCCTCTCGCCTCTTCAAGCAGTTTCTCTTTCTCCTTCGTTATCTCATCACTGACTACGTATTCCTTCACTCCCATTGTGACTCCGAAGAGCGTGGCGTATGCGTATGCCAGCCTTGTCGATTTTGCCATGAACTCTCTCAGCACATCGAAGTCATATTCCATCGCGATTGCCACGAAGAGTTTGTTGTCAAGTCCGTATATTTTCTTGGTGACATTTCCTTCGGCGAGCTCGCCGTCCTTTATCACAAATTTCTCGCCTTCGGAAAGATTCGTCTCGAACGAGAGCCCTTTAGGAAGCAGCATCGAGAAGATGCTCTTTCCGCTGTACATCTTGTTCTTCGACTGCTTTGGCAGCTCCCTTATGCCCGCCATTCCTAGCAGGTACTCTGCCTCTCCCTTGTCCAGATAAGTGTAATCCTGGGTCAGCATATACAGGCCTATCACGCTGTCCTCTCCGCCGGCCATTATCGTATTCCCGTCCTTTGGGGAGAATACCTGTTCCTGAACTTCCATTAGATATTTTGCTTCAGCCTGCGCCTCGAGCGTTTGAGGTATATGCAGGTTCATCTCGTCTCCATCGAAGTCGGCACCGTACGGGAAGGTCGTGCAGTAGTTTATCCTGAAAGTCCTGCCTGGCAGTACCTTAACTCTGTGCGCCATTATGCTGAGCCTGTGCAGCGAAGGTTGCCTGTTGAACAGTGCAAGATCGCCGTCCCTTAGCTGTCTCTCTAGTATATATCCTGCCTTGATCTCCTTAAGCAGCTCCTCCTTGTTGGTATCCAATATCCTCTTTCGCTTGCCATCAGGAGAGATCATGTTGACTATCAATGGGTATTCTGTCCTCTCCAACAGCCTCTTGGCCTCCTCGAAGTTCCATTCTGTTATGTAGAAAGGCACCATGAGTTTCTCCGCTATCGCCCTAGGAACGCCGACCTCATCGATGTCTATGTTTGGGTCCACGCTTATGACCGTTCTTGCAGAGTAGTTCACTCTCTTTCCGCTGAGGTTGTACCTGAATCTACCCTCCTTACCCTTCAGTCTCTGGGCTAGTGTCTTCAGCGCCCTTCCGCTCCTGTGCCTTGCCGGAGGTATCCCGCTGGTCTCGTTGTTGAAGTAAGTAGTAACATGATACTGAAGCAATTCCCAGAGGTCGTCTATTATTATCTGCGGCGCTCCTGCATTTATGTTCTGCTCAAGCCGCTGGTTTATTCTCATTATGTCCACAAGCTTGTGCGTCAAATCGTCTTCGCTCCTCTCACCCGTCTCCAGGGTTATGCTTGGCCTGACATTCACTGGCGGCACAAGGAGGGTATTGAGTATTAGCGCCTCTGGCCTGCTTGTGTGAGGGTCTATTCCAAGTATCGCTAGGTCTTCATCGCTTATCTTTGCCAGCGTGTCCTTTATCTCATCCGGCTTTATCCTGCGCTCGCCGAAGTAGAAGTAAGTAGGCATTGAAAACTTGAGCTTCTCCTGCACTGTATTGCAGTGCGGGCATTTCCTGATGCTCTTCAGCTTCTTTAGCATGTCTCGCTCGTTTTGCTTATCCACGCTTGTATCTAGGTTTGCTGTTTCTGCTGTCAACTCAGCGTTCATTTCTTTCTTGAAGAGGGCTATCTGCTCGTCGTTCAGGAGTATCCTGTAGCAGTTCTGGCACGTGGCCTGAAGAAGCATGCTTATTATCTTCGCGAACTCCGAGTGTATTACAGGCCTAACCAGCTCTATGTGGCCGAAGTGACCGGGGCATGTCTTTGCCCTGCCTCCGCAGGTTTTGCACATGAGTCCGGGGTCTATGACTCCGAGTCTTTGATCGAGAAGGCCGCCGTCTATAGGATAGCCATCCTCATTGTAAGTGTCGGGAACAGTTAGCTTCGCAACGCTCAGCTTCTTTATCTGCTCTTGGGAGAATATCCCGAATTTTATGTTGTTTATTATCTCTGCCTGCATAATCATTCCCTTAGGTTAATCTGCGGCTTTATGTGCAGGGATTTTATCTCGTCCAGCAGCAGCTTGAACGCATAGCTTATCTCCACTTCTATAAGTTTTGTGCTGTTGCAAAGCGGGCAGACATCTATCCTCTTCGCAAAATCCCTGTATCCGATGGAACCGCACTCCTTGCAGATCAGTATAGGCTGCTTGTCGCTCTGGTCCAGCATTCTCTCCTTCAGCAGGAGGCTCGCGCCATAGGCGACCAATGCATCTCTTTCCATTTCACCGAATCTGAGACCTCCAAGCCTTGCTTTGCCTTCTGTTGGTTGGTGGGTGAGTATCTGTACAGTGCCCCTGCTTCTCACCTGCATCTTGTTGCTGACCATGTGGTGAAGTCTGTTGTAGTATACGACGCCCATAAACAGTTTGGATTTGAAAGGTCTGCCAGTTATACCATCATAGAGTGTTTCTTCGCCGTACTTGTCGAAACCATGCGCCTCAAGAATCTTGCCATATTCTACAAGCCTATCGTTTCCTGTCTGCGAGAACGCGGTGCCGTATACTTTCTGGCCTCTAACAGCACTTGACTTGCCTGCTAGCGTCTCGAGCAGATGCCCGAATGTCATTCTGCTAGGTATTCCGTGCGGGTTGAGAAGCATGTCCGGGACTACCCCACTCGAAGTGAAAGGCATATCCTCCTGCGGGACTATAAGGGCAATCACTCCCTTCTGTCCGTGCCTGCTTCCGAACTTGTCTCCTGCTTCTGGTATTCTTATTCCTCTTACTCTGACCTTGACAGTCCTTGTCGCGCCTGGCGACTCTGTGAACACAACGTCATCTACAACGCCGTTCTCACCTGGCTTAAGCGCAACTGAATCGTCTCTTGTCTTCTCCTCAAGGCCGCCCGCTCCTATGCTTTCCTCAAGGAACCTCGGGGGTGCGACCTTTCCTATCAGCACGTCGCCTTCCTCTACATTCAACTCAGGCTCTATGACGCCATCCTCACTCAGCTTTGAGTATGCGTGTTCGCCGAGATAGCCTTCTGTGGTAGCAGGAGGTATCTTGAAGACATCCTTCTGCCCTCCAGGGTATCTTCGTTCCTCATCGGCATATGTTTTGTAGAACATGCTTCTTCCAAGACCTCTGTCCACTGCCGACTTATTGAACACTATGGCATCCTGCATGTTGTAGCCGTAATATGTGGATAATGCCACAACGAAATTCTGCCCTGATGCGTGTCTGCTCAGTTTGAGCGCCTCATATGCGGTTGTTGTTACCAACGGCGCCTGAGGATAGAAGAGAATATATGCCCTGGAATCAAACCTTAGGTTGAAGTTTGTCGCGTAAAGGCCTTGGGCCTGCTTGATGTAGCTTGCGAACATCAGGTGCCTTGCCAGCTGGTTGTTCTCCGGGAACGGTGCTGTGTTGATCGTGAATCCGAATATTGATACTGGGTCGACATCCAGGTGCGTGGTTCGTTCGTTTATCTTGCTTTCCTCAAAGACGACCGCAGTGTTCTCCTCCTCCTCCGCATCGAGGAATTCTACCACTCCATTCCTTATCAAATAGTTGAAGTCTATCTCCTTCTTCTCAAGCTTATCCATCAGTTCAGGAGTGAATTTCGACTTACCCTCTTCCACTATTATGTATGGTTTTCGCACTCTGCCCCTGTCAGTATTAATGTGTATCTCATTGAGCCTCTCCATGTAAGCTATGTTAACTTCTCCGGATATCAGCCCCTTTCTCCTTGCATTCCTTACTTCCTTCGAGTAGAGGTTTGGGTCTGCGACATAGCCGATCGCTCTGCCATTGAGGTGAACATAACACTTCTCGCTTATTTTCGCCATTCTAACCTTCCTCTATCTTGCCAAGTTCCTTGAGCTTTGACTCTACCTGCTTCTCCTCAGCGCCTACGCTTATCTTGGCCATTATTGCGAGGTACTTCGTCAGCCCGACATCAAGGCCTTCTGGGGTCTCGGATATGCAGATCTTTCCCCACTGTGTTCCATGAACTTCTCTTGCATTGAAGTGCGGATGTTTCTTCGCCAACGGTGACTTTACCCTGCGCAGGTTCGTGTATGCACTTATGAGGTTTGTCCTGTCCAACACCTGTGAAACGCCTGTCTGGCCAGCCACCCAAGTGCCTGTACCCATTGCATACGCTATCTTCTCGGTTATCGTCTCGGGGCTTATTATGGTTGGTATGCTTAGCTTCCTCCCTCTCGCACTAGCCCTCTCTATCTGGTATTTTACGTCCTTGATGAAGAACCTGAACGCATATGCGAAAAGCTCCTCCATCAACTGCCCTGCATACTTCACTCTCTTATTTGAATAATGGTCCTTATCGTCCTGTGATGCAAGCCCGCCTGCGACTATGCTGGAACGCCTGGCCATCTGGAGAACGTACTTGCCTTTCTCTTTCCTGTCCTTCGGCTTAGTGCCTATATGAGGAAGCAGATAGGTATCAAGTTGAGTCTCTGCTCTCTTGACCTGGTACTCCTTCGCCTGCCCTGGTGCAGAGAGCTTGCCGAGCTCGAGCAGTGCATCACTCGGCCCAATCTCCTTTGCCTCACTCAGTTCCATGTTCAGCATCATGTCATTCTTGAATGCAAGAACGTCGCTTGCGGCATCCATCATCTCGTCGAACTGCACTCCCAGCGCCCTTAGAATGAGCACCATACCAACTGCTTTGTGCAGCGTTGGAAATTCTACGCTGAAAACGCCGTTCTGATTCCTCGAGACAACCGTCCTTGCCCTGAACCCAGGAGCAGTTGAGAAGACCTTGCTCGTTGTCTCTGAACCTCCTTTCTCGATACTGGTTATTATTCTGTTTGGCGCAAGGTCCTCAAGGCCTATCAGCACACGTTCTGTCCCTTTGATTATGAAGTATCCGCCTGGATCATCAGGATCTTCGCCGTTCTCAACCATCTGACCCCTGCTCATCATCTTGAAGTGGCATAGGTTGCTCCTGATTACTATAGGCAGTTCTCCTATGAAGACTTCGCCATATGATGCCTCTTTCTCTATGCCTCTTATAACAGGTACGAACTCAAGGAACATTGGTGATGAGTAGGTGAGATTCCTCAGCCTTGCTTCGTTTGGGAGTATGCTTCTCCTTGAGCTGTCGGCCTCTATTATGGACGGCTTGTCAAGCCTTACCTTGCCAAGCTTTAGGGCAAACCCCTCGACGCTTGGTTCTATCGTCGCTTGCTGATCTATTATCTTCTGCAGGTCCTGCTCTACGAACCTATTGAAGCTGTCTATCTGGTGTTGGACCAAGGAGTTGGTCGTTAAGTATGATTCCAATAGCATGTTATTTCTCATAAAACCAGTGACTCAGCTTTCGACTACACAACGCCAGTACTTGTAGCTGTTCCCTGAGTCGTTCCTGCTTATCTCGATCACGTCTCCCGCTTTAGCTTCAAGTTTCTTAGCTTGAGGGTCGCTCACCAGAATCTTGGGCAGGTTTGAGATGCTCATTCCCATAGTTTCGGTGAGCTCATTTATCTCGGTGCGACTCATGATTCTGTGCGGGGGCACGAGTTCATGTTCTCGCTTAACCAAAAATACACCTAAAATAAAGGTAAAACTAGCGCTGCCAAATACTCCTATTTATAAGTACGAGAAGGTTTATATCTTTTGTGATTTCTGACTGTTTTCCTGCTGTGCCATCTCGTCAACATAGACTACACGCCAGACGTTAGGCTTCTCCTCCACGAAACCTACGCGCTTGTTGAGTTCAATCAGGCTCTTTGTCTTCCTACCTACTTTATTTCTGATCCATTTCAGCAATCTTACACCGTTTAAATTTGATTTGAAATCATTCTTTTCCAGCATGGAACATATTTTCTTTTTTAGTCTCCAGAAGTCTCTTTAATGAGCGCATATGTTGGGCACAGCACGGGAATGTCCTGTTCTTGTTGGATAGTACTTTCAGCTCTTCGATCCGTAGAGAGCTTAGTAAGTCCTCATGTCTTGAGTTTAATTCTGATGCAGTAATCAAGGGAGTGTATCTTATCGCCATAGTCTCATCTTTTATCCCGAGCTTTTATACACATAGGTAATATATAAATTTTGATGTTAAAAACGTAATTTGGGCTGATTTGCCAAAAGTTGCATTTAATTATAAAGTGATTTCTTGCCGGATAACTTCAGGATAACGCCTTATAGGGTGGAAGGGAAAGTCGACTATGAAAGATTCGCGAAGGAATTTGGCATAGAGCTGATTGATAAGAAAACAGAGGACAGGATTGCCAGGCTTGCCGGAGACCTACATTACATGCTCAGACGCCACATCTTTTTCTCTCACAGGGACCTCAACTGGCTGCTCGATGAATATGAGAAAGGCAACAAATTCTATTTGTACACAGGAATTGCTCCCTCAGGTGCAATGACCGTAGGCCATCTTATTCCATTCACGTTCACAAAATGGCTCCAGGAGAAATTTGACGTTGAGGTATACATACAGATACCTGATGAGGAGAAGTACCTTGTCAAGGAAGGATTGGACCTTGAGAAGATACATGAGCTTGCATATGATGACGCGCTGAACATAATTGCGCTTGGTTTTGATCCGAAGAAGACGAAAATATTCTTCGATACCGAATATGCTAAAACGCTTTACAAGCAGGCAGTCAGAGTTGCGAAGCACATCACTTTCTCGATGGTAAAGGATGAGTTTGGATTCAGCAACGAGAACAATGTAGGGAGCATATTCTACACCAGCATGCAGGCTGTGCCATCCTTCCTGAAATCGGTGGAAGAGCATAAGAAAGTGCCTTGTCTCATTCCGCTCGGGATAGATCAGGATGTGCATTTCAGGATTACAAGGGATGCCGTGGCAAAAATGGGCTATTACAAGCCTGCGATAATGCATGCAAAGTTCATGCCAGGGCTCAGCGGAATTCCGAAGCTATCTGCGAGCGACCCGAACGACACGATATACTTGAATGATGGACCGGAGGTAGTTGAAAAGAAGGTCTATAAGGCGATAACAGGGCAGCAGCCGACAGCCGAGCTACAGAGGAAGCTCGGCGGCGACCCTGAGAAGTGCGCAGTCTGCCAGTACTACAAATATCTCTTCGAACAGGATGACAAGAAGCTGGAGAAGATATTTGAGGCGGAGAGGAAAGGCACCCTGCTTGCCGGAGAACATAAGAAGGACCTTGCGAAGAGAATAAACTCTTTCCTGGAAGAACACAGAAAGAGAAAAGAAAAGCTTGCAAGCAGGCTTGATGACTACATTATCAGGGACTGAAATGCGTCTTCCTGTTTCTAAAGAGTTCATGAACCAGAAGGAGAAGATAATAAATGCAGGCCTTGTGGGTTCGCGCACAACTGAAGAGTACTCTAAGAACATCTATCTCGTTCCAGTGCCTTTGGAAAAGATAAGCTGCTTTGGGTCAAAGAACATCTCCCCTGCGCATTCCAAAAGGCTCTGCAACGCTGTCGATTTCTATGTCCCTGAGGGAACCCCTGTGCTTGCTGCAGCCGATGGAAAGGTAGTTGAGGTAAAAGACGATTCTGATGAGAACGGAATAGAAATAGAGTTCTGGGACAAGGGCAACTACATCGATATTGAACATGAAAACAGAGAATTTACGTGGTACGAGCACCTCAAATATAAAGGAATTTTGGCAAAGAAGGGAAATATTGTCAAGAAGGGGCAGGTAATAGGATACAGCGGGAACACCGGATTCACGGAAAATCCGCATGTGCACTTCCAAGTAAACAAATACTTTGGAAAAGGGCCGGATGATTACGTCAGTCTCAGAGCGAGATTTGAAGGAATAAAAGATGTTTATTCTTATGACCGGCCGATGAATCTAAAGGGGATGATTGAATAAGCAAGGAAAGAGTAGCAGATATTCTGCTAGATATCGGTGCTGTCACGCTTAGTCCGCAGAAGCCTTTCAGATACACATCAGGTCTCCTTGGTCCGATTTATACTGACTGCAGACTGCTTATGTCGCATGTTGACGAGCGTGAGGAGATAATAAAGGAGTATAAGGAAGTGTTGATGAAAATCGGAACAGAAAATATCGATTATGTTGCTGGCGTCGCTTCATCCGGAATACCACATGCTGCCTGGATTGCGGATAGGATGAAGAAAAGAATGATTTATGTAAACAAAGAAGGGAAGAGTTATGGAAAGCAGAAGCAGATTGAAGGGGAACTTGAAAAAGGGACAAAGGTCATTATTATCGAGGATTTGATAAACCAAGGAGAGAGTTCGTTAAATGCTGTGAAAGCAATAAAAGCAGAGGGAGCGAATCCGACGCACTGCATCGCTATAGTTACGTACCAGATGCCTGGATCCATAAGAGGATTCAAGGAACAAGGAGTCAAACTTATAACGCTCACTGATATTGAAACTCTGACAAGGAGAGCGATTGAAAGGAAAATCCTAGATGAGGATCAGGAGAGGATGATAATGGAATGGACCAAAGATGCTGATGGCTGGGGGAGAAAGATGGGATTTGGGGATCTCTGCAGGAATGACAAATCCGAATCTCTCTCCAAGAATAGGGAGCGACAAGCATGCTAGTAATTGGAATAGAGAGCAGTGCGCACACTTTTGGAGTAGGTATAGTGAAGAACGGAAAGGTGCTTGCGAACGAGAAAATAATGTATGATGTTGGTACGAAGGGCATAATACCCTCGAAGGTCGCTGAGTTTCATTTCAAGAATGCGAGCAAAGTGATAATGAGAGCTGTGAAGAGGGCAGGGATAAGCATGTATGAGATAGAGGGGGTAGGCTATACGAAGGGTCCTGGAATAGGGCCATGCCTACAGATCGGACAGCTTGCCGCGAAGACGATCGCAAACAGGCTCGGAATAAAGATAGTTCCGGTTAACCATGCAGTTGCGCATGTTGAAATTACCAAGCATGAGGCAGGACTCAGAGACCCAGTAGTGCTCTACGTAAGCGGAGGTAATTCGCAGATACTGAAAATAGTCGATGGCAGGCAGAGGCACTATCGTATTCTTGGCGAGACATTTGATGTTGGCGTAGGCAATATGCTAGACTCGTTTGCTCGGTCTATGAAACTTAAGCCGGCTTGGGGGTCGACCGTGGCAAGGCTGGCGATGCACGGCAGTTATGTGGAGATGCCCTACACAGTGAAAGGCATGGACTTTGCATTCACCGGACTGCTCACATATGCAATTGAGCAGTCGAAGAACAAGAAGGTGGAGGACCTCTGCTACTCTATCCAAGAGACGGCTTTCGCTATGCTATGTGAGGCGACGGAAAGGGCACTGCTTCTCACTAACAGCAAGGAACTCTGCATTTGCGGAGGAGTTGCCCAAAGCTTACGGCTTAAGGAGATGCTAAACGAGGTGTGCAAAGAGCACGGAATGAGGTTTGGCTATGCGAAGGACGAGTTCAACGCCGACAATGGCGCCATGATAGCCTTTGTCGCTGAAAGGATGCTGAATGATGGTCATTATGCCTCATTGGAGAACTGTGACATAAAACAGAGGTACAGGATAGATGCTGCTGTGGTGCCATCGTGATAAGATGAGAATGCTGAGCGAAGGGGCGGAATCCAAAGTCTTCGAGACAAACATATTCGGAAGAAGCGTAGTGGTCAAGGTCAGGCAGCCAAAAGCTTATAGAATAAGGGAGCTTGACGAGGCACTCAGAAAGACGAGAACGAGAAAGGAAGCAAAAGCAATGCATAGGGCGAATGGTGCAGGAGTACGCACACCGGAGATCTTCGGCATAGGCAAGTTCTCAATATACATGGAAAAGGTGCCTGGTAAGCTGCTTAAGGATGTGGATGATGAACGGGTGGACTACAGGTTGATAGGCATGATGCTCGCGAGAATGCACAATGCGAATGTGACCCATGGCGATTTCACTCCGGCCAACATAGTGGTGGGAGGTCAGGGAATATGCATCATAGATTTCGGACTATCTGATGTGAGCAACAGCATAGAGGACAAGGCAATAGACCTGCTTCTCATGAAGAGATCGGTATCCGGAGAGAAATACAGGACTATGGAATCAGCATACCGCAAAGAATCAAGAAATTCCGAACAGACAATACTCAGGCTTGCTGAAATAGAGAAAAGGGGAAGGTACCAGGTGAGAACTCTTACATAGCTTACATATAGTTTTCAAGTCTATTTCTCTTTTTAGGAAGTATCATATAGCCCTCCTCAGGGTCTCCTATTGCAGCGAAGTCATCTTGCAGGTATTTCATGCCTACTATGGCGCAGGTTATACCGTCCAGTTCATCGTCGCTTATCTCCTTCTTCCTAATATCTCCTCGTATCCCGTACTTTATCAGTGACTTACGCAGTTTCTCCAGCCCCTCTTGCTTCCTTGGCATATCGAGTATGTCCTGTGCGCTGCCGGGAAAACTCTCAATCACTTCCAGGTCTTTCTTCTCGAAGAGTTTCTTGAGTTTTATTCCTCTGGAAGTCAGCATCCTCATAGGGCCAAGTGTTATTGGAAAGAAGCGGATGTGCATCCTCTGAAGTTCCTTATCGCACTGCCTGAGATGTGGTGCATCCCGCTGCTCCAGGCTTTTCCTTCCCTTTGGCAGACAGAGTGGCGCATCTATACTGACTACATCAGGTCTAGCTGCCAGCGTAAACTCTATTATCTCCTTGTCTGTGTGTAGAGCCTTGGTCCTGCAGTTTAGCTTCTCGTCCATGTAGCAGAATCCTGTCGTATGCTTTTCGCTGCCAGCTAAGTCGAGACCGACAATTCGCATAGAATACCTTGGCCGGACTAGAGCTCTCCGACTCTTCTCTTTTGTGCTCTCTTTATCCTCTTTCGCCTTTTCTTTACCCATTTCCAGCGCATTCTTCCTTTCTTTTTCCACTTTCGTGGTATACTTCCCAAAAAAGCACCATGCCCAAAATCTAATTGGACAATAGTTTTTATTATTGCTTATCTATATTAATGGAGTGGTCTGGTGAACAAAGGCATTCTGGTTTATCTGATTTTGCTTGTTGTAATAATCATAGTTGCACTATTCCTTTCAGGCTTCTTAGGAAATTGGATAGGAATCTTCACAACTACTACGATAACGACCAGCTCAAGCACCTCTACCTCATCCTCAACATCCACAGCTACATCCACTTCAACTCTAATTACAACTGAGACTACGACAACAATAATCTTCAGCAGCTGCCTGAGCGATCAGGTAACAAGCAGCATTCCAAATGGCGACTTTTCTGATGGAACCTTCAACTACTGGAATCTTACAGGTCCTGGTTTTGGAAGTACGCCGTTCAATCTAACCTTTGCAAATTCGAACACGCTCTACTATGGTTCGCCATGGAGCGGATACAACGGTACATTTTTCGCTTCAACCTATCATGGCGGTCAGGAGCTTCAGGCAGGAAATATCACGTCTCCGACGTTCAGCGTCAATGAACTTTATCTTAACTTTAAGATAATATCTCCGCAGAACGACGTCCTCTATGTGGAGATACTGAAGAATGGCAAACCTAGGATAATCACGCACTACAACACTTTCGAGGTGCCAGGCGTGACCGATCCGCAGAGTGTTTTTATGAATGCAAGCATACCTCTTGGAGAGTTTCTCTGCCAGAACATAAACGTAAGGGTGGTGGCGGAAATAACTGGAAACCCGGTAAACAAACTGTCGTACATAGCAGTGGGAGATTTCTACCTGAGCAGAGTGCCCATCTCCACTCCTGGAATAGTGGTGAACCAGACGATCAATTAGTGATTTAATTGCTAAGACTCTTTAACACGCTGACCAAAAAGAAAGAGGCATTCAGACCTTTGAATGATAAGATAGTCACCATGTATAACTGTGGGCTAACCGTCTATGACTACGCACACATAGGCAACATCCGCGCATACACCTTTGCGGACGTGCTCAGAAGGTATCTGGAGTACAAGGGCTACAGCGTGAAGCAGGTCATGAATTTCACGGACGTTGGCCACATGCTTGAGGACATAGATGTAGGCGAGGACAAGATGGAAGTCGCGGCGGTTAGGGAGAAGAAGGATCCATGGGCTATAGCCGAATTCTACATCAAGGAATTCCTTAAAGACTCGAAGATGATGAATTTTGAGGAGCCAATGGTGAGGCCTAGGGCAACGGAGCACATAAAAGAGATAATAGACCTTGTCCAGAGGCTCATTGATAAGGGATATGCCTACATTGTTAACGGATCTGTGTACTATGATGTCTCGAAGTTCAAGAAGTATGGAGAACTTTCCGGCAACACAATGGAAAAACTGGAGGCAGGTGCGGGAGGCAGGGTCGAAAACAATCCGGACAAGAAAGATCAGCTTGACTTCGCGCTGTGGATATGCGATCCGAGACACATTATGAATTGGAAATCGCCTTGGTGTGAGAAAGGCTATCCCGGATGGCACATAGAATGCTCAACGATGTCGATGAAATATCTGGGTGAAACAGTCGACATACATACCGGAGGTGAGGATAACATATTCCCTCACCATGAATGTGAGATAGCGCAGTCGGAAGGCGCAACGAGCAAGAAATTTGTCCGATACTGGTTGCACCTCAGGCACCTCATGGTTAATGGAGAGAAGATGTCTAAGTCGAAGAAGAATTACTACACGTTGAGGGATCTGCTCGACAGGGGCTATTCTCCAAAAGCGATAAGGTACCTTATGCTATCCGCACAGTACAGGACAAGCATGAACTTCACTGAAGAGAGTCTCGAAAATGCTGAGGAAACCGTATCTGGCCTTCTTGACTTCATGGATAAGATTAGGGAACTTAAGGCAGGCGCTGATTATAGTGAGACGCTGCACAGGAAAGTGGCGGAAGCGAAAGAAAGATTTGAGAAGGACATGGATGATGACCTGAATGTGCCTCAGGCTCTGGCTTCAATCTTCGAGTTGGTTAGGGAAACGAACAAAGCGATAGATGAAAAGAAAGCATCTGAGAAGAACCTCCATGAGGTTTACGAGCAAATTATGGAGTTTGATAGAGTTCTTGGAGTGCTTGAGAAGGAAAAGGCGAAAGAGGAGCTTGCACCAGAGTTGAAGAAATTGATTATGGAGAGAGAGAAAGATAGGAAAAGCGGAGACTTTGGTTCTGCTGACAAAATAAGGAAGGAGCTTGCTGAGAAAGGCATAATACTCGAGGATAATCCGGAAGGTCCTAGATGGAGAAGAGCAAGATAAGTCTCAGGCGCTCTTCTCTTCCTTGTTCTGAACGGTTCCTTCTTCGGCATCCTTTTTGATTTCTTGTACTATCTCGGATGCGCTGGCAGAATGGGGTCTACCACCTCTCTTCTGTTGCTTCTCTACTTTTGCATTAGCAAAGAGAATCTCGACATCCTCATTGTTATTAATCTCCACCCAAGTTTTGATATACGTGGCTATGTTCCTGAAGGGCTTTGAGTACCTGTCCGTGAAGCTGTATCCGTTGTTTTCATGCTTTAGTATGCCTACGGAGACGCCAAAATCAAGATATCTCTTCCATGTAGCTAATGGGAGCGAGGTGTCGCAGTTCTTGAGCCTGAGAGTCCCTCTCTTCTTCACCTCAAGCAGGGACTTTGAGAATCTGTATGATCTCGTCTCATTGTAGAAGTATATCTTTGCAAGTTCTCTCACGTTCGGGCTCTTAAGTTTCTCCTTGAGAGGTGCATCCTCGAATTCCCAGTACTTGATCGCCATGATTGTGTTGCACAGTTTATGGATTTTAATCTTTCCTTATGCACCTGTTATTTAACGATAGGCTCCATTCCTAACAGGATTCAGTTCAGCATAGCGAAATAACAAACATATTTGATGATATTGGAATTTATGCCAATACTTAAATACCTGGAAATTCAGTATTGCTATTGGAATAGGTATCGGAGATAGTATGGTTGAACTTGTAAAGGGGAAATCGATTGATTCGTTTAGTGATGAAGTTGCTAGGACAGTGTCTACCATGATAGCAGACCATTCTTCATCATATAGGTTCATCGAGCTGATCAGAAATCCTGATGGTCGTCAGGTTTCAATAGACATCAAAGGCAAATTTTTTAATGTAGAATATTCTGGAGAACTGCCTCAGAGTTCATATCTCCCTTATCATAGATCTAATGAAAAGTTCGATAAGCATATATTCAAGGTCATAAACGCGATGCATGATATTGATGGATTTAAGGGAATTGCTGGCGGATTTACTTTTCCACTTTCGCTGGTACTGAATATGCAGTGCAAAAACAATCTCGAGACATTGACTTTCGTGGATAATGATAAATCTCAGCTGTTTCACGGGATTTTCGTTACTTTGAGGTACGATAAAATATTTTCTGAAAGTAGTAAGCAGTTCTCTCAGATCCCTTCACGGATTGATCTGAAAAATCAGGTCACTGGTCGGAGGTACTATACGTTCCTCTCGACGGGCGGTTGTAAGCTTCTTTTGGATGATTTGAGCACGAGGAGTCAGCCTGTTTTGAAGGAATGGGTTGTGACTCGGCGGGCGTGGGCGGAGGCAAGTCGGGTGCTCCGTGGGGCTAAGGTGAAGTGGTTCGAGTTGCGGCACTTCTTCCGTGGCAGCTGTGAGTGGGCTGCGCTGCACCTTCCGAAGCGTCCACTGCCCTCCAATGCGATCAGTTTCATGCTCGGGAACTACGTCCAGGGGGAGGTGGATTTGTCTCCCTCCAATCCGAAGATCGTCCCCATGCTGCGACAGGGCTATAGTCAGGTCGAGAAGGTGTGCTTCACATGACTCCTCGTTGGAGTGGCCGGATGAATTTTTAGACCGG
>JBEKPX010000004.1:0-21922 GCA_049520335.1 Candidatus Micrarchaeales archaeon
GTGCATCCGCGCTCTTGGATGCTAGTTCGAGCGCTTCTTCCGCCTGCTTGTAGGCGTCATCGCGGAATCTCTCGTAGCCTAGATGGAAGTCAGAGAGTATGGCAAGCTTCATGCACTCATTGATGATTAGCGTTATTGCTCTTGAAGTTTATAATCACTCACTTTGAAGACTGAGAGAGCCATGTCGGTCATAAGTAGCGCAGTGCCCTTGGATCTCTTAACAAGAGTCCTTAGGGAAGGAAGAAGGGTCTCAAATCTGGCGGAAATCGCCGGAGAGATGCCTGTTTTTTCCTCCATCTTTTTGTCTTCCAAAAACACCTCAAGCCGGATAACTCCTTCAAGCATTCTGAAAGTGCCTTCGGGCAGCCTTTCGTTGAGCCATTTTTGTGTGACTCCTCTCCTTGCTAGAAACAGGCCCTCCTTATGCTGCATGAGTATTTCTATAGCAGACTCATTGTGTGCGTCATTTGCCTTTTTTTCCTTATCCATTTTATCATCTAGAACATCATTGTTGATATTATTTTTTCCTTTCCTCCTCTGTCATGAATGAGCCGGGCTGCACGTAGACTCCTGTGAGGCATGAAAGACAGAGCTTCTCTCTGGATACGGCCAAAGCGTCAATCAGCCCATCCATGGTCTGGTAGTAGACCGAATCTGCTCCTATCTCCTTTGCTATCTCTCTGTTTATCTCTTCAGCTGGCCTTCCTTTGAAAGACCTCGCTATAAGTTTGTCATTGTAGAAATCGATGCCGTATCTGCATTCATCCGTTATCGGAGGGCATGAGAAGGCGACATGGATCTCTTCTGCTCCTGCTGCTCTGATCTCGTTTATCATTCCTTTCATCGTGGTTCCTCTAACAAGACTGTCCTCGGTTATAAGCACATGCTTTCCTCTGACTATCTCAGGGATCACGTTGAGCTTTCTATTGACTACCTTCTCTCTGCTCAGCTGGTCGCCTCTCATGAAACTTCTTCCAGATTCATATCTGTCTCTCACCACGCCTCTACGGATAGGTATTCCTGTGGCGCGGCTATATCCGAGCCCGATGTCCCATCCTGTTTCGGGAATAGGAATTATTATGTTGACGTCAGGTCTGTAGCGTCCCGCCACCTCGAAGCCCAGTTTTTCTCTTATCTCGGCAACGCTCTTTCCCTCGAATTGTGAATCCGGCCTGTACATGTAGACTGCCTGAAACATGCAGTGCTGTTCGCGCTTCCGCTCGAAGAGCTGATAGGTAACCATGCCCTTTTGGTCCATGACAACCATCTCGCCTGGGGCTACGTCCCTGGATGCAGCGTTAAGGTATTTGTTTCCGAAAGCCACTGACTCCGAAGCGACGAAGAAACCATCCCTGTTTCTGCCTATTCGTAACGGCATGTATCCGTAAGGGTCCCTTATTACCAATACCCTAGGCCTCTCTCCGCCCACTAATACTACCATGGAGTAGGAGCCTACTACCCTGCTCAGCGATTCCCTCACCGCATCTACGTCTTTTTTCTTTCCCAGGTTTTGACCGAGCAGCATCCCGATGACCTTTGTGTCGGATATGCCCTTCTGCTCTTTTTTTAGTACCTTTTTAAGCAATTCCCTGTCATTTGTTATGTTTCCGTTGTGTGATATCGCCGCAGTTGTGCCGTCCTTAAGCGAGAACGGAATTGGCTGAAGATTTTCCATGCTGCATGTTGATGATGTTCTGTATCTGGTGTGACCTATGAGCAGGCTGCCGAATATCCTCTTATCGAATACATGAGAATCTCTCACGAGCCCCATCTCCCTCCTTACCTCTATTTTGCCTGTTTCTGGATTGACAAACCCAATACCAAGCCCTTCTTCGCCTCTATGATTGCTTGCATCAAGTCCCACTCTTGCATAAGGTAGTATTTTCTCACCATCCTTATGCAAAATGATACACAAAATTCCACACATTGAAATCACTCTTATCTGTTCTGGACCCGCCTGCTGCCTGAATTGAGCTTGTCCTTTATCAGCTCCACTGCCCTGTTCGCCGCCTCTTCCGCTGCTTCTTTCCTTGGACCGTAGGCGCCGGCTGCGCATGCATGACCTCCGCCGTTGCCTCCGAGCATGCTACCTATCTCCTTCATCATAACCCCAAGATGCATCGATAGCTCTTTGTCCAGTGGAGAGCGCAGTCTTGCGGATATGGACGCTTCTGTGTTGCCTATTGCCCAAAAGAGCGTCGCATCGGCATTCATCTGCATCGCCGTATCGGCAGCAATGTTTGCATGCTCAGTGGCGCGACCATGAACAAGTATGAAATCGCTAACTATCTCTGCGGTCGCCTCTTGCAGGTCATTTATCACTCTATACTTGTTCTTTGCAGGAATACCTCGATGGAAGTACTCTGAGAAAAATGAGAAGTCCAGCTTGGATGTTTCCAGCAATTCAGATATCTGCTTGAACGTCTGAGGAGATGAATTCTGAAGGTCTGCTGAATCCGCGGTTATTCCATTGAGCAGCAGTATCGCAATCTCTTTTGTTATTCCAAAGTTCAGGTTCTTCAGCGCCTCATAGACTATGCTTGCTGTGGAGTTGTATGATTCATCATTGAATACCACAGCATCTTTGGGAAGCTTCTCCTGAGGTGCGTGGTGATCTATGAAGAGCAGCTTGCCCTTGAAATCCTCAAACATCTTCTCCCGCTTACCAAGTGCAAAGAGGTTATTCGCATCCATTACCATGATCATCTCTGCGTCATCGGGATAGTTGAACTCTACTCTCTTGGAGAGCCCGAGGTATTCGAGCATCCTCCTTGCGTTGGTGGTTATGAAATCAGGGGTCACTACGGATGCGGTCTCAAAGTATTCTGAAAGTGCGACAGCTGAGCCTACCCCATCCCTGTCCCCTATAGTATGGAAGGTCAATGCCACTCTCTTGCTCCTGAACTCTTTCAGGGTATTGCACAGCTCTGAGAGTGTGATGTTGATCATTGCGGATCAACTGGTGCCCTTGTTCTGCTTGTACATCTGTGTGAGTTTCTCGCCAAGCTGCTTGTCTTTTGTCTTCAGCTCGGTATACTGCTTCGTCAGCGAAGTGATTCTGACATCAGTCATCTCCGATCTGCTATTTATCTCGTCGAGAGCCTTCTCCTTCGTGGTCTCCACTATAACGCCTCCGACGGTTATGTAGACTTTGCCCGTAGAACCGGTTATCTCCTCCTTCGCCTTGGAGAGCTCCGCCTTCTGGATCTGCATCTGGTCTAGCTGCATTGAAGTTGCGCGCAGCTGCTCCTGCGTCATCTGGTACTCCCTTATCATTTTCTCTGCTTCCTGAACACTCTCGTTTGCTTGTGCCATATACTCACTCATTTCACTGGTTCTTTAAGTTCTTCAACATGAACATCCTTCGAATCCACGTCCTTGAAAAGCTCCTTGAGCAGGTTCTCTATCCCGAACTTCATCAGTTTGGCCTGGTACTTTGAGAGGAATACCTTCCTGTCCGCCTCGTCCTTGATTATTACAGCGCCTCCGTCATCAACCGTTATGTAGAGCACCTGTTTGCTATCGTATACTTTGTAGTACTTTGGCAATGGAAGCACCCCCTGTCTCTGTACATGCAATAGGAGCAGGTGTGGATATAAACAGTAACGTATAATAAAAATATAAGGCTTAGTCTACACAATTGATGCTATGCCAGAGCTAGGCGAATCTGAATTGATAGAGAAGGAGCTGACTCTTAGGAATATGAGGCTCACGAAGGAAGTGTTAGAGACCAGGAGGTCTACCGCCAGGTGGCTTGCCCTTTCGTTGGGCGTGCTGAACCCTGGTGAATCCAGGCTGAGTGCGGTAGCTGTTCTTGATGCACTGATAAACTTCCAGTTCGTAAAGAGGACGGACCCGAATGTCACTGAGCTGATAGAATACATAAACAAGAATTGGGAGGAGATAAATGAGAAGACGCTCAGGTACCACCTTCTTAGGATGAAGAAGATGGGTCTTGTGGAGAACTCGCAGGGGAAATTCTACCTCAAGCCTCCAAACCTTGGCGACAGGTATGACGCCCAGACATGGGTTGCTGGACTCTATGAAAGCGATTACAGAGAGATTGCAAGGAAGATCGGAGAAGCGATAAAGGAACTGAAGAATAAGAATTCTATCGATGGATCATGATGCTAAACGAAAAATATTTGTGGGTCATCATCGCCGCTGTGATATTGCTTGCGGCAGTCTATTTCAGATACTTCTATCAGCCAACGATAGGCATAGAACTTAGCATAGGAGGCAGAGTAGAGCAGCCTCTCTATCCATACCAGAAGGTCATGCTGCTGATAAATGCGTCAAACAATGGAAGCAGCGCAATAAGCAACATGAGCATAGGTGTTATCGTAAATGGAAATCTCAGCACGCTTTACAAGGTGACCCTGCCAGTAGGAAAGCAGACTACGATAAGCTACAACTACAGCCCTGTGACTACAGGCAACTTCACAATCAGCGCAGTCGCAGACCCGGGCAGACTCTATAATCTGGCGGACAGATCCAAAGCGATAGCGAACATGAACTTTGCCGTTAGCAAAGCAGACAAGCCAAATCCGTTAGATTTCCTTCCTTCCCATAACATCTCAGAAATCGCGAGTGAGAACCTCACCAGAGGGGGCTACCTCATCTCTGCATATATCTGGAATCAGTATAACCTTACTCGTTTCTCTTTGACAGGCAGCAGGGAATTGAACATGTTCTTGCTCCCCATACTGAACCTCACCTCATACTATATCAACAATATAACAATAGCGAATGCAAAATATTCTGGCAACGCAGGCGTGTACTCGCTCTGGATAAAGGGATACCTGTCACCTAACATCTTCTCAGTGGCAGCTTCTGCTGCGGGGCTGCGTTGGAGTAACGTCACAACAGGCATCGGAAGGGTGACGTCGGTAAGAATTACAAACAACACGACTTTCTGTAGCTGGTATTCCGGAGGTTGGATGAAGACACTTTCATATCAGGGAAACCGCACATGCACGGACTTGCTCAACGAGACCGACTTACAGCATCAGCCTCTTTCTGGAGGGATTGGCAAACAGCTCTATGAGAAGACCTTGATTCCGAACGCCAGTTCGCTAGGCAACTTTAGTGGCATTGGAAACAACATCACTTATGCTGCCAGACTACTTCTGTTCAATAACGCATCGTTCATTTATGCGAGCGTGGCGAACAACACGCTTAAAAACGCCACTTGTTTTGGAGTAATAAGTTCCATAAACAATTCACATTACTGCAGCTCATATGTATTTCCGCAGTCAGGAAAGATTGGTGCTTTTTCTCTGATTCGGACAACGGCGTATGTGAATACCTATAACCTGACCGTTATGTCACTTGTGAATACCTCTGCTGTGCTTACGCAAGTCCCTATTGCTGTAGACGCCATAAAAAACTTCAATATAAGTGGCAACTACCTGCAGTTTAAGTCGGGGATCACGAACACCTGCTCGTTAGGCAGCAACTTTGGGTGTGAAAATCTCACCTATCTTAACGGCATCATTTCGTTCAAAATAACTAATAAAATGAACGAGAGCGTTGGACTGAGAGAGATAAGCTGTTATACTTTTAGAAGCCTTTTTGCAACGACGTTGAGCACAAGCCTCTCAAAAGGAAACGCAACGAATATCACCGCAGATTGCTATGGAGTGGCAGGCAAACTGAGTGGGGTTGCATTAGGACTTAATCTGAAACTTCTGCTTAATTATTCTGAAGCCAACATGACGCATCTTGTAAACGGAACAGCATTTATTCCATTTGGATAGGATATGCCTTCAAATCCCTATGAGATTTTCCTGAACAAATTTGGCAGCTTCACCGATATTCAGAATTCTGCGTTCGAGTCCATAAAAAAGGGGAAAAACTGCATAATCACAGCTCCGACAGGAAGCGGGAAGACAGAGGCGGCGATACTTCCTGTATTCGATAGAATAGTGCAGAGCGGAAATAAGAGGGGAATTGAGGTACTTTACATAACACCGCTGAGGGCGCTGAACAGAGACATGATGAAGAGGCTACGGGTGCTTGCGGAGGAACTTGGAATAACCATATCCGTCAGACACGGAGACACGCCAACAAAGGAAAGACAGCTCCAGGCAGCAAACCCGCCGCAAGTGCTGATAACCACCCCTGAGACGCTGCAGAATCTGTTCCTTTCGCCAAGGCTAAGGAGTTCACTAGCAAATGTGAAGACGGTGATAGTTGATGAGCTGCATGAGCTTTATTCGAACAAGCGAGGCGCACAGCTTTCCATAGCACTCGAAAGGGTCGCTGAAATATCTGGGGAATACCAGAGAATAGGCATAAGCGCCACTCTTGGAAACGGTGAAGAAGCTGGCAAGTTCCTGTGCGGGGAGAGGAAATTCGTCGTTGTAGACGCGAAGGCGGAGAAGAAAATAATAGTTGAGATAGAGATGCCGCAGGAACCGGATAAGGACCATGCCGAATTCAGGGAGAAATTTAATCTTGACCTCCAGACGCTTGCCAGAATAGAGAGAATATCTGAGCTTGTCAGGGGTTCCAATTCCACACTTATATTCGCGAACACCAGGCAGGTTGTGGAGTCTCTAGGGAGCAAACTGCTTTACTTCAACAGAATCTCACCGTTCGGGAGCATAGGAGTGCACCACAGCTCCCTTGACAGAGACGAGAGGGTAAGCATAGAGGATGCTTTCAAAGAAGGCAGGGTGAAGAGCATAATAGCGACTAGCTCCTTGGAATTGGGCATAGACATAGGCGCAATAGACCTTGTCATACAGTACGGATCGCCTAGGAGGGTCACCAGGCTTATACAGAGGATTGGGAGAGGAGGCCACAGGGAGAAAGAGGCATCATATGGAAAGCTCATCGTCGCGAACCATATTGAAGTGCTTGAGTCCCTTGCAATTACTAGACTTATGCATAGCGGAAGAATTGAGGAAGCGAGGATGGAGGAGAATGCGCTTGATGTACTTGCAAACCAAGTGTGCGCTCTTTCCCTAGAATACAGAAAGTTGGAGATTGAGAAGCTTTATGCCATAATAAAACGTGCGGCACCATACTCTAACCTGAAGAAAGAGGAGTTAGACAGAATCATTGCTTTCTTGAATGATGAACATCTGGTGAGAGTGAAAGAGGACCAAGTGGGCATTGGTTCTAGATCGCGTCCCTATTTCTTTTCTAACATAAGCGTCATACCTGATACAGTGCGGTTCCAAGTCAAGGACATCGCGAACAACAAGGTGATTTCTAGTCTTGATGAAGAATTTGCATCAAATTACCTAGAGGAAGGTGCTGTTTTCATAACCAAAGGGATGCCTTGGAGAGTGGTCAGCATAGAGAAGGAGACTGTGCACGTCGAAACAAGTGCAGACTTCGAAGCTGCGATACCCGACTGGGAAGGGGAGGACATACCTGTATCGCATGATACCGCTGCAACTATGATAGGTATGTTTGAACAGGGCATTGCAGATGAGGGTGTACTTAATCCAAAAACAAAAAAAGGCACCATGAAGTTTATGGAACTGCAGAAAAAGCATTTTGTTCCGGAGTGCAAAAAAATAGTTGCAGAGGAACTTGAAAGTTATTCCATAGTGCACATCGCCCTTGGCACTCTTGCAAACGCATTCCTGGCTAAAATTGTTGCTGACGTTGCTTCGCTACTTTCTGGAAACAGGGTTTTGGTTAGGTCGACACCCTATGCCATCATTATTGATTTTGCAGGCAAAAGAAAGAGGCCTGGCATAAAACGCATTTTTGAAATCCTGAACAACTACAACAGATCGAATTTCTTCAAGAAGGATGGGCTCGTCACTACCACAGACATCTTCAGGTATAAGTTTGTGCAAGTTTGCAAACTCTTTGGAATCGTAGAAAAGAAAGCGTCAATGACAAAGAACAATGCGCTAAGATTGATAACCTTCTACAAAGATTCCCCTATAATGGATGAGACGCTGAGAGACCTTGAAAAGAACTATTTTGATGTGAATACGACGATGAAATTTCTTGATGGGGTGAAGAAAGGAGACATAAGCATCGATGTTTTTGGAGGGAATGCTTCCCCTCTTGCTGAGGAGATACTCAAGGCATCATACTATTACAAGGAACTCTTGCTTCCGGCGATTCCTGACGAGATGAAAATAAAGGAGTTTTCGGACAGAATAAGCAGGGAAACCGTTGAACTGCTCTGCACATACTGCGATTTGGAGTTCTCAAAAAAAGTGAAAATAGAGAATGATGAAAAGATTCTGTGCCCAAGATGCAAGAGTCCAATGGTGGCAGTATACGACGATGAAAAGGCGAATGCTGTGAAAAGAAGGATAGCAGGAAGGCAGCTAAATGAAAGGCTACGGATGAAATATAGGGAGGCAATAGGAGAAGCTGGGCTCGTTGATGCATATGGAAGCAGAGCGCTGGCAGCATTATCGGTATACGGCATAGGATTGGCAACTGCAGCAAAGGTTCTCAAACTTCTTAGAAAGGAGCATAAGCAGTTCATTATAGATTTGATAGAGGCACAGAAAAATTTTGTGAGAACGAAAAAGTACTGGAAATGACTCGTCTCAAAAACAATAGAATTCTTTAAATATCAGGAGAATAAACATCCTGTGTTGAAATCATGGAAACTAAAGAGGTAGACGAGGCACTGATGCATACGGTAGTGTTTAAGGAAGTGGTGCCTTTCGGAGACAAACTGCTCAAGGCATACATACTTCACTCCTACTTTCAACATCATGTTAGTGTAGAATTCCCAAATACTCATGATAAGCAAACAGTATTTGCTTATGCGGAACACGATATGATCAATATTCTTACGCCTTTCAAAGAAGAGTTTGATAAAGAGCATAAGCACTCTGATGGCATTATCATTATGCATGCCTCTTCTAAGAATGGTGGGGTCAAGATAGGCGCACAGCTTGTACTTTTCAGGGAAGATGAGGGCTGGAATCAGAGTAAGTTCCTAGATTATTGGACGTTCGAGGTGGCTTGCAGATCTGCTGATGCACTCAATCAACCTTCGATTATACATAAAGGAATAATTTATGAGCCGAGAATAGGAATACTTGCAAAGGAAATTGAACTGAGGGAGCAAACACAGAGTAGGCAGGAGTTTATATTTCAGTTTCCCAAGCTTCCAGAATGCTTAAGGAAGGCAGAAACTTTAAATAGACGAATTAAAGAAACGCTTTAGCAATCAACGACTCTTTTGATGTGAAGCGGATGCTTCTGTTTTATTGGCTTTGATTCTGGCCGTTTTGGGGTAGAACTTCCTCCTCCATTATTTTTGCATCTATTACTTTGGCTCCCGGTTCCAGTTTCATCAATCTGACTCCACTAGCCGCCCTTCCAGTCACTCTTATAGAAGCTATAGGGATCATTATGCTGACGCCTAAAGAGTTTATGAGCAGCAACCTCTTTTCTTTGTTTATAAAGAGCGCTTTTGTGACAGGCCCCGTCTTATCGTTCACCTTGAGGTTGAGTACTCCGCTGCCGCTTCTTCCTTGTGTTCTGTACTTCTCTATTTCGGTTATTTTTCCGTAGCCTTTCTCGGATACTGTTAGTAGGTTTCCTGTGCTTCCTGCTGCAATTATGTTCTTTGCTATATCATTCTCCCTAAGTTTTATGCCTCTCACTCCTGCAGCAGACCTTCCGGTAGATCTTATTGTAGTCTCTTCGAATTTTATTGATTTGCCGCTTCTGGTCACGATAATTAGCAAGGGTTCTCCTGTGAACACTATTGCATCCGCGAGCTCATCGCCTTCGTTAAGTGAGATTGCTCTGACTCCGGTCGTTCTTGGTTTGGAAAATAACAGTGCATTTACTTTCTTCACCACTCCTTTTGTCGTAAGGAATGCTATTTTGGATTTAGAGAAGTTCTTTATGTTGAACATATTGACTATTTTCTCGCCCTTCAGGTTAAGCAGGTTTACGATTGCCTTGCCTTCGGAGTATCTGCTGCCCTCGGGAATAGCGTACGCCTTGAGCCAATAGATTCTGCCTTTGTTAGAAACGCATATTATGAAGTCCTTGTTCCTTGCGGTAATCATGTGCTTAACAAAATCGCCTTCCTTGAGGTTCATCGCAATTATGCCCTTTCCGCCACGCTCTTGGTCTTTGTAGCTACCTACCCCCATTCTTTTTACATAGCCGGAGTTTGTTAGTATTATGCTTACTTCGTCGTCATTTATCAGATCTTCATCTTTTATCTCCGACTGCTGCTCCATGTAAAGCAACTCTGTCCTTCTCTCTCTTCCATACTTCTTCTTCAGCTCCTTTGTCTCTTCTTTTATTATATCGTCGACTTTAGCAGGGTTGGAAAGAATTTCGGTGTGGTAGGATATCCTTGACTCAAGCTCGCTTTTCTCTTTGTTAAGCGAATTGCTCTCGAGCTGCGTCAGTCTGCTAAGCCTCATCTCAAGTATTGCATTGGCCTGTTTTTCAGAAAGCGAATATGCTGACATCAGGTTCGACCTCGCCTCGCTGGTCTCCTTGCTTTCTTTTATCGTTTTTATTACATCAGATATCTGCGATATTGCTGTGATTAATCCCAAGGCTATGTGTAGCCTTTCTTTTGCGACTTCTAATTCGAAAGTACTCCTTTTCGCAATCACGTCTCTTCTGTAATTTATGAAAGCGTTGAGCATTTGCGCTATGCTAAAGTTTTTGAGCATCTTTCCAAGAACAGCGAGATTTATGAGTGGGAAAGTTATCTCTAGTTGGGTATGCTTGTACAGTTGGTTTAGAACCTGGTCCGGACTCGTGTCCTCTTTGAGATCTATTACAACGCTGACTCCATCTCTTCCGCTCTCGTCTCTTATGTCCCTTATTCCTGTTATTTTTTTATCTTTAGAAAGCCTAGCGACATTCTCGATAAATGATGCTTTATTGACATTGTAAGGCATCTGTGTTATCTCTATTCTGCGCTTCTTCTCATCGATCTTCGTCTTGGCCCTTACGGTGAGCTGACCACGGCCATACTTATAGCCATTGTAAGCATTCTGACTCATTATTGCAATTCCGCCTGTTGGAAAATCAGGACCCTTAATTATCTCAAGTATCTCTTCTGAAGTGGCTTCCTTGTGATCAAGAACATAAAGCAATGCATCGCAAACCTCGGAGAGGTTGTGCGGTGGGATGCTTGTTGCTACCCCTACCGCGATTCCAGAGGCACCATTCACGAGAAGGTTTGGAAGGACAGCAGGAAGCACATCGGGTTCCTTCTCTGTATTATCGAAGTTTGGAGAAAACGGCACTGTATTCTTATCTAAGTCCTTAAGCATCTCATCGGCAATCCTAGATAGTTTTACTTCTGTATATCGCATCGCAGCAGGAGGGTCTCCATCCGTAGAACCGAAGTTGCCCTGACCTTCCACCAATGTATGGTTCATTGAAAAACTCTGCGCCATCCTCACGAGAGATTCGTATATGGGTATATCGCCATGCGGATGGAACTTTCCCATACATTCTCCGACTATTCTTGCGCTTTTCTTTGTCGGTTGTGAGTGCACGTTATTCATGTTGTACATCGTGTACAATATTCTCCTCTGAACAGGTTTCAGCCCGTCCCTCACGTCAGGTATCGCTCGGCCTATTATCACGCTCATCGCGTAATCCACATAGCAGGACTGAAGCTCCTCTTCAAGCGTTACGATGGATATTTTTGTCATAAAATCACTATATGTCCAGGAACCTCACGTCACCGGAGTGCTCCTCGAGAAACTTCCTTCTCTGTTGCACATCCAATCCCATCAGTATGGTAAATAGCTCGTTTGCCCTCTCTGCGTCAGAGATCATGACCTGCTTTAGAAGTCTCTTCTCTGGATTCATTGTTGTTTCCCAGAGCTGTTCGGGATTCATCTCTCCGAGACCCTTGTACCTCTGCACTTCCATCTTGCTATCAAGAGTTTTTCTTAGTTTTTCGAGCTCATCATCTGTATAGCAGTAGTAGACATTCTTGCCGGAGGTCACCTTGTAAAGTGGCGGTTGGGCTATGTAAATATACCCTTGCTCTATCAACTTTCTCAAGAATCTGTAGAAAAATGTCAGTAGGAGTGTCCTTATGTGGCTTCCATCGACATCTGCATCACTCATTAGTATTATCTTCTTGTATCTCGTCTTCTCTGGATTGAAAGTCTCTTTTATTCCAGTACCGAGCGCAGTCACCATTGTATTCAGTTCGGCACTCTCGAAAATTCGTTCATCGCTCGCCTTCTCCACGTTAAGTATTTTTCCACGCAATGGAAGTATTGCTTGCGTCTGCTTGTCCCTTCCTTCTTTGCTGGACCCTCCTGCACTTGGGCCCTCGACTATGAAGAGCTCCGCCTTTTCAGGATCATCCTCTATGCAGTCTGCAAGCTTTCCTGGCAATACAGCGCTTTCGAATATGCTTCGCTTCCTTATCAGTTCCCTTGCGCGTTTTGCGCTTTCACGTGCATTCATTGCGTTGATTACCTTATCCACTATGCTCTTTGCATCCGAAGGATGCTCCTCTAAGTATCTGGAAAGGGTGTTGTACACCGCAGTCTCGACAGCGCTCTTTATCTCCAAATTGCCTAATTTTCCTTTTGTTTGACCCTCGAATTCTGGGTCTGGCATCAGCACGCTGAGAATCGCACACATCCCCTCTCGCGTGTCCTCTCCGTTGACCTTCGATTCTGTCTTGTTGTTCCTGGAGATATAGTTCAATATCGATCTTGTGAGACCTGTGTGAAAACCGACGACATGCGTGCCTCCATCAGTCGTTTTAATGTTGTTTACGAACGATTCAAGTCTTTCATCGTATGAGTTCACGTACTGCAGAGTGAAATCGACTATGATACAATTCTCCTCTTTCCTTTCGTGAATCAGATTTATCACAGGAGTCTGACTTCCGACTATGTATTTTGCGAAATCCTCTATCCCCTTCTCTGAGAAGAAACTCTCTTCTTCGTGAGAGTTGAACCTGTCATCAATCAGATTTATCCGAACTTTGGGATTCAAGAAACTCAGGTATCTTAATCTCTCCTTCAGCTGAGTGGAGTCGAACTTGGGTGATGCGAATATTTCTGCATCTGGTTTGAAAGTGACGGTCGTACCTGTCTCTTCTGATTCTCCTGTTACTTGGAGCTCTGTTTGGGGCACCCCTTTTGAGAAGGTCTGCTCATAGACTTTCCCATTCTTCCTCACTGTCACTTTGGTGAATTCGGATAAAGCATTGACTACAGTCAAACCTACGCCGTGGAGCCCCCCTGAGATTTTGTATGTATCGGTGGTGAACTTCGCCCCTTTGTGCAGCGTAGTCATTATCACTTCCAATGCACTTTTGTTGTACTTCGGCATAATGTCGACGGGTATTCCCCTTCCGTCATCGCTGACTTCAGCTATGTCACTCGTCTCGTTTTGATATAAGCGTATACGTATGCTCTTAGCGTAACCAGCCAGCGCTTCGTCTATGGAATTATCCAGTACCTCAAAGAGAAGATGCAGCACGCCGTTGCTACCCGTTGTGCCTACATACATCGCAGGCCTCTTCCTTATTCCCTGCACTCCTTCTAGTACTATGATCTTTGATGCGTTATACTCATCTCCCTTGTCTTGCATGAAATCTACTGGCTACCTCATATATTATTTACAGTTCAATCAATATAAAGCTTTGGAGTGCTGTTTGTCGTCGAAAAATTGTCCTCGAAATGCTGAAATCCTAGCCTAAATAACAATGCCTAAAAGGTATTATATCTGAGCGTGTATTAACTTTCTGGTGAGATTCTGAAAAAGGAAAGAATGATTATCATAGGGGCCGCTGGGAGAGACTTTGAGCAGTTTAATGTCTTGTTCAGGAACAACCCCGCTTATGAGGTTGTTGCATTTACTGCCACGCAGATTCCATTCATCTCTAACAGGACCTATCCGAAGGAGCTTAGTGGGAAGCTGTACCCAAAAGGCATTAAGAGTTATGATGAAGCTGAACTGCCACGACTGATCAAAAGCCTGAAAGTAGATACGTGCATGCTTGCCTACAGCGATCTGCCCTACCAAGAGGTGATGCGAAAAGCAAGTATCGTTAATGCATGCGGAGCCAACTTCGTGCTTGCTGCGCCGCAGAAATCGATGCTTAAATCGAGTAAACCAGTCATCGCAGTCTGTGCCGTTAGAACTGGCGCCGGAAAGAGCCCTACGACAAGGTACATCTCCAAACTGCTTAGGAAGCTCGGAATAACATGCGTGATAATCAGGCACCCAATGCCGTACGGCATTCTGAAGGACGAGATTGTTGAGAGATTTGCAACGCTGAAAGACCTCGACAAGTATAAGGCCACAATAGAAGAAAGGGAAGACTATGAGCCTCACATCAAAAATGGTTTTGTAGTCTATGCTGGAGTTGACTATGAAAAGATATTGAGGCAGGCTGAGCGTGAGGCGCAGGTGGTGATTTGGGATGGAGGAAATAATGACTCAAGCTTCATAAAACCCGACCTTATGATAACGGTTGCTGACCCACTGCGTGCGGGCAACGAGCTTTCTTATTACCCAGGAGAAATTTGTGCGAGGATGGCCGATGTGCTACTGATAAACAAGGTGAATTCTGCAGACCCGGGTGAAGTAGAGAGAGTGAGGAGCAACCTTAGAGAGGTAAACCCTTCTGCGAAGGTGATACTTGCCGACTCTGTGGTGAGTGTGGACAACACGAAGATCATTAGGGGGAGCAGCGTGTTGCTTGTCGAAGATGGACCAACTATAACACACGGAAATATGCGATTTGGAGCTGCGACAGTTGCGGCAGAGCAGTACGGCGCCGCTAGGGTTGTAGATGCAAAGGCATATGCAGTCGGTACTATAAAAGCGACTTTTGATAAGTACAAAAATTTGGAAAAAGAACTTCCTGCGATGGGTTATAGCACGAAGCAGATAAAGGATCTTGAGACAACGATAAATAGGGCCGAGTGCGATGTGGTGATATCCGCAACCCCCACAAACTTAAGAAGATTAATTAATGCAAACAAGCCAATAGTGCAGGTCTCTTATGAGATACAGCCGCACGGAAAGGAATTTGATTCTTTAATAGAGAAATTCGTAAAGAACAAGGTCAAGTGACCTCCTGCATGGGCCCGTAACTCAGATTGGTCAGAGTGGCTGGCTCTTAACCAGCAAGTCGTGGGTTCAAATCCCACCGGGCCCGCAGAAATCGGGGGAAGAAAAATGGAAAACGTAAAAGCAATCTGCCCTGAAAAGAAAGAACGGGAGAGACGCGATAAGGCATTCGTTGAGGCGGCATTGAGGCATTCTTGGCGCTCAGACACAAGCTTCTTCCCGGAAGAGTGGAGCACTGCAAACCCCATGCGGGGGCAATGCGCCGTCACAGCGCTTGTGGTCCAGGATTATTTGGGAGGTAGATTGATAGTGGTTGATGTTTTAACAGGAGGCAAGCAATCTGACTTACACTTCTATAATGAGCTTGAAGACGGAAAGCGCGTGGATTTGACACGGTTGCAGTTTGCTGAGGGAACTGCGTTTGGAGCCCCGAAATATGCAGAAAGAGAGGATGTGCTTTCTTACCCGGATACCGTGAAAAGGTACGAACTGCTAAAGAGCAGAGTTGAGGAAACGCTTGGAAGATACCGTTCTGGTATGAAAATACTAGAGGCATGCCCACTAAGAAGCTCGCCGAAGGCTTAAATTCATTGCTTGTGCTAATTTTGTGTTTGAGGCAAGAGCGCATGTTCATATTTGTGTTTGGGGACAGCACCACTTATGGGGCATGGGACAGAGGGGGAGGTTGGACAACAAGGCTGAAACTTGCACTTGCGCAAAAGATAGTGAAAAAAGAGCAGGTGAAGTCTGATTATTCTATAGGTATGATCTATGAGCTTGGTGTTGATAGTGACTCCACTTCTGAGTTACTTGATAGGTTTGAGAACGAGCTAAGGGCGCGGATTGCGTTGTTGGCAGGAGAAGAGGTTTTGGTGATTTTTCAGATAGGAACCAACGATGCATGCAGATTAAACAAAAAGAAATTTGAAAGAACTGACACGAAAACATTTGAAGCGAACATAAACAAGCTAATAGCAAAAAGCAAGAGCATCGCAAACCACACGGCATTCTTAGGCCTGATTCCTGTTGATGAGAAGAAAACGGACCCTGTGTACTGGAATGATGAGCATTCGTTCTTGAACAAAAACATACTTGCCTACAACTCGATAATTTCAAGAGCATGCGAAAAGAAGGGAGTGATTTTCATAGACCTTTACTCGAAGTTTGTGCGGAGCGGTTATACGCGACTCCTTTTTGATGGTCTCCATCCGAATTCATCAGGGCACGAGAAAATATTCAAGACGGTATACTCACGACTCAAGAACGAAGGAATTGATGTTTTTGGGCTTACTTAGGTACAAAAACCCTGTTTTTCAAAATAACAACTATCAGTAACATAATTGTTGGAAAAAGATTTGTTTAAATATGAAGAAGGTCATATTCTAATCCGTGAGTGAATGCTCCTTGGAGTATTGGCAGTAACAATGGTTGATGCGTTGGCAGTGAAGAGATTCATGGTAGACCCTGCCTTTAAAAATGCAGAAAGAGATCGCGTATTGAATGGAATTCGAAGATATTGAGACTGAAAAGGGTTATTTATTTATAGGTGTATAATATTATGAGAAGTGCGAAAATGCCAAAAAAGAAGGCTAATCCTAAGAGACTTAAACGCGTAATTAAGAAAGCAGACGTGAAGAGAATGCAGGTGACCAAGGCGAATTTGGAGAAAAAGAGGGCTCTGGGCAGGGCTGCAAAGACGGCTGCTAGGAAGGCGCAAAAGCTAACTGCAGAGAGAAATGCGGTTTGCCAGAAGGAAAGAGAGCAGGCAATGAATTCAGAAAATGAGAGGATGAAGGTAGAGGTTCTTCTTGCGAATGACATTTTTGCAGATTTTATTTCCAAGAACGTTGGTAAGAAGGCAATAAACATAATAAGGATGCTTCATACGCAACAGACTGACGAGAAAATAGCTGCTGACCTCAGCCTAAAGGTAAATGAGGTAAGGAGGATACTTAATGTGTTGGATAGTTATGGGGTCGCTAGGTATGACACTAGTAAAGACAGCAAGGGCTGGCTGACTTTCAACTGGTACCTGAATTTCATGAAACTTTCTGAGCTTAACGTAGAAGTGATGAACAGGAAGCCAGACAGTGTCTACAAACTGCAGGAGGACTGCAACGATTTCTTCTACTGCAACAAGTGCTATGATAACGTGAAGGTGATACTTCCATTCGACGCTGCTTTTGAAAGCAAGTTTAAGTGCGATACATGCGGCAGCAAGCTGACGCTACTCAGCAGGAAAGAGGCTACTTCGATCCTCGAGAAGAAGGCCCCTGAGGCTTAATGTAACTTAAGAAAAAGCGAAAACAAAGCGTATTTTGCAAAAAATTGAATTCCGCAAAGCTGAAAAACAAGTGATACTAAACCATAGAGTTGGCATTGGTCTCAGAACCAAAAACTATGCTTACATCCGTTCGCTTGACGTTCTGCGGCATGAGAAACTTTGGCATATGTATGAAGGTCTTTGCCATGAAGATGTCCCTATTTAGCCTCTTGAGTATGAAGGCAAGAGAATTTTCGTTGAAGTTCAGGAGGTAGTGGTCGATCCTGTTTTGGTTGGATACCTCCCCCCTCTTAATGCTGCTCAGCTTCTCTAACACCTCGCTCTCACTAAGCCCAAAGTCTTGGAAAAGACGCTCTTTGAGTCTTATTATACTGTGCAGTGACAACAGAACAGTTATGCTTTCTGGGATTGGTGAGCCCAGCTCCTTGACTATCTTAAGCCCTTCTGGGTCCACATTTGGTGGTACTGAAAGGGCCTTCCTAGTATCAGCCGAGTTTATGAGTTTTGATGACATATTTGCGCTTAGATATGCTATATTTTCTAGGTATTTAACTATTGGTGAAAAAATCAACAAAAAGGTATGGTTGTTATTCTATGAAGATACAGGTTTCCGTCATTCTGTCTAGACTATTGTCTATAATCTATAAATGCTATATATTAGAGAGTACGTTTAAATAAAGGATTTAAAGGTTAAGTGCTATAAGAAATAATCGAAGCGAGGTAGGGTAGCCTGGAGTACCCGTCGGGCTCATAAAAAGAACATGACTGGTGTAGAGAATTAGTTTAGACCCCAGACAAACATCAATCAGAGATTAAGAAAATACGATCTCTAGTTGAAAAGCATCATGTGATTTGTTATTGAGAAACCCGAAGACCGGTGGTTCAAATCCACCCCTCGCTAAGGGGGTTCAGTTCCACTATTCGTTTTCTTTTATGTAATTATATGTATATGAATATTAAACAAAAAGATAAAGTATTAATATAAAATAAGTATCTATATTAGTGGAATTCTACTCTTCTCGGTGAAACAATGTCCCAACCAATAACGCCTGAAGTCTTATTTTCAAAATTACAAAATGAAAAAGCAACAGGTGAACTTCTTGCACTTCAAAAAGACTTCTACTTATCACTCAACACACTTATAACAGAACTAGAAAACACCGTAACAGAGGAGAAAAAAAGACAGGTTGAAAACATCAAAAAAATGTTTTTTGCGCTTAAGGAGAGGAGAAAACAGAAAGTGTTAATGTATCTTGCATACAACAAAAGGATGCCACAGCCAATACCTGACGAAGAAGAGGATTTATATAATGAAATAAACAAAGTGTTAAACAAGGGTGCTTCCAGCATAAAGATTTCCAGACTTAAGATAATATCTTCAATTCCTGAGGTCCTGACCGCGAACGGAAGGAAGATAGGCCCCTTCAAACAAGGGGAGGTCGTGGAAGTCTCGAACAGTAATGACGCGGAATTCATCCTAAACAACAAGATAGGGGAAGCTATAACACAGTGATTGCATGAAAATCGGAAACCAGATGATGACCTACTGCCCATACTGCAACAAGCACACTCTACACAAGGTAGAGCTCTACCACGCAGGATCGCAACGCGGTCAAACGGTTGGCACAAGAAGGCACAAACGAGCAATAAAGGGGTATGTCGGAAGCGTAGAGGCGAAGTTACGCACAAAGAAGATCGCCAAGAAGCAGAAGGTGATACTTCAATGCACAGTCTGCAAGAAGTCCGTAGAGAGAGTAATAGGAGGAAAAGCAAAGAAAAGGCTTGAAATAAAGAGGTGATTCTTTGATACTGCAGAAGGAGCTCCCGTCGCTTGGGGAAATAGTATTAGTCAACATAACCAAGATAATGCCACATGGGGCATACTGCGAGCTTCTAGAATACAAAACAGATGCATACCTGCCCATAGGAGAAGTGGCATCAGGCTGGATAAAGAACATAAGAGAGTTCATAAAAGAAGGGCAAAGGGATGTTGCTAAGGTGGTTTTCTCAGACCCGAGCAGGAAGGCTCTTGACGTCTCGCTCAAGAAGGTAACAACAAAAGAGAAGAAGGACAAGATAAACGACTATACCCTCGAGAAACGTGCTGAGAAATTCTTCATGCAAGCAGTGCAGGCTGCGCATAAGGAGGGAAAAATTGAGGAGTTTAAGAAAAAGGCGGGGCAGAGTATAGCTACTTACTCAGAGCTTCTTGACTTGGTACAAGAGGGGAAAGAACCTGCAGGAATACTTGATAACGAAGTGAAGAAGGCATTTAAAGAGATAATATCGAAGAACATAAAGCCCAAAACTTATTCTGTGACCTACTCTTTAGAGCTCAAATCACTGAATGGAAAAGGGGGCATAAGTGATGTAAAGAAAGCTTTCGAGGAAGTGGAAAAGCTTGGAGTCAACGTACTCTATGAAGGCGCACCGCACTACAAACTAATCGCAAAAGGACCGAGCTTCTTGGCAGCCGAAAGCAAGATAAAGGAAGCGCAGACGGTCATACAGAAACTGGAGAAGTCCTTCAGCATAGTGATGGGGAAGTAGGTGAGGATTTGAAGAATACAAAAATATACTACAAGAAGATAAAGCTCAACAAGCCTGTACTTTTAGTTGGGCTGCCTGGAATAGGCAGTATCGGAAACCTCGTGGCAGAAGACCTGAGAAACGAGCTCAAAGCAAAGAAATTCGCAACGCTTTACTCTCCATACTTTCCTTATCAGATCATAATGCAGAAGAATGGCACATTCAGGTTGGTAAGCAACAGATTCTACTATGTCAAGGGCAAAGCAGGAGGGAACGATTTAATAATACTGCTCGGCGATGCGCAACCTTTGACGCCTGAAGGGCAGTATGATGTCAATGAGAGGATCGTCGAATTCTTCAAGATGCTGGGCGGCAGCAGGATATACACAGTAGGTGGCTACAGCATAGGAGCGCAATACGTAAAATCGCCAAGAGTATTCGGGCTTGCCACCGACAGCGAAACCCTAGATTACCTGAAGAAGAACGGCGTTACCCCTACAAACTCTGTCGGAATGTCTGTGCTGGGCTCCGCAGGGATGATCATCGCATTTTCAAAGAAGCACAGAATCAAGGCGGCATGCATAATGGGAGAGACCGGCCTACTGGAAGTGGATGCGAACTCGGCAAAAGCGGTTCTGGAAGTGATAGGCAAGATGTTTAACATAAAGATAAACCTAAGCAATATAGAAGAACTCAAAACCGCCACCGAGAAGATGCTGAGAGATCTTGAGGAGGCATCAAAAGGGATGTTTGCGCAACACCTTCCCCCAAGCGCAACCCACGAGGAAAATCCCAATTATATCAGATAACTATTTTTTCAGAAGTAAAGTCTAGCGGTAGGATGACTTTATATAAATATTCACCAATAGAAACCTATGAACAAACAAGGGTATGTGATTCAAGATAGAAGAGTCCTGCTTCCTAAAAATAAACAGAAAGAACTCCTTGACTTAGCAAAGAAAACCTCCGGTCTTACCTGGAAGGAAATGTCCACTCTTCTTGACGTTTCAGAAATGACTGCAGAGGTTGTATGGCGAAAAGGGTTATCAACACTTCCAAACAAACATTTTCTCATATTGCTGAGAATGACTCCTCTTTCTAGAAGAGATGAATTCAAAGAAAATTTAATGATACTGAAAAAGAATTGGGGGCAGTTTAAAGGAGGGCATGCATCTGCAAGCAGATCAAGACCTATAGCTTATATAAACAAACTAAAATCTTCAATCACTAGTCTTGAGTTCTCTGAATTTATAGGCATACTTCTAGGAGATGGTAACATCACAGAAAAAGGAATTCGAATAACGCTTGAGTATCCCTATGAAATTCCTTATGCTGATTATATTTCAAACCTCATCAATAAAGTGTCTGGAATTAGACCAAAAATATACCTTTACAAAGAAAAAGAAGTTAGAGTTATCTTTAATTCAACAGATTTTGTTAAGATACTTTCAAGCATGCACCTCTTTCCTGGAGATAAAGTAAGAAATAATGTAGGCATCCCCAAATTCATCAAAGCAAATAAACAAATGTTAACAGTATGTCTGAGGGGCCTGATTGATACTGATGGTGGTTTTTTTGCAAAAGACTCAAAACATAAAAGAATTTTAATGGAATTTAAATCCAAAGCAACAAAGCTAAGGTCTGATTTTAAAGAAGGAATGGAAGCACTAGGGTTTTCAACTTCCAAATCCAGTAAAATAGGAGTAAGAGTTCAGGACCAGAACGATATTAAAAAGCTAATCCTCACAATAGGAACGAGAAATCCAAAAATCAAAGAAAAACTAAGATTATTTAAAGAAAATGGGAGAATGCCCCTGAGCAAGGAGTTACATAGAAGATTGCTAATGCGCCAGTAATCTAACCTGGTTAGGATACGAGCTTCCCAATGCAAGGAATAAGCTCGCGGTCCGGGTTCAAATCCCGGCTGGCGCACTTCATAACGAAGCAGAGTAATGTTTATATAACCAGAAAAAGAAGGGAAATAGGGGTATGATGAACTCAAACGGAACGCATATTCTGAAAGAGTTAGAAGAAAGACTAATAGAAAAGGAAAAAGAGAGAGCCGAGGAA
>JBEKPX010000005.1:0-20598 GCA_049520335.1 Candidatus Micrarchaeales archaeon
AAGTCTTATCAGGAAGGCGGAAGGTTTCGGGTTCGAATCCCGACAAGTCCACTCCGTCCATCAAACCCAGAGTTCGACTCCCTAACAACTGTAAATACTGTAATTCATTCCTTTGAACAAGTGATGTTAGGGCTATTGAAAATTCATAAAGTTTGAAGTTGCACCTAAAGATTAGAGGTCTCTTTTTAAATCAAGGTCTCTTTTAGCGAATATTTGCGCAATTTCTTTTACATCATCTAAAGACAGCTTTTTGACAAACTCAGTATAACTGAATCTCTCTGCTGTTTCGGGAGTTTTTCCTACAACCATGAATCCTTTTTGCAAAACAGAGCAAGTGCCATCGCGGTTGTGAAGAAGAACCTCTCCATAATAATCGTTGCCTTTTTTCCTTAAAATGCCAACTAGTTTTCTTCTCGCATCTTTTTCTGCATTTTCAAGAATCTTAACAACTTCAGCCATTTTCTCACAATTTGTCTTTTTCTGCCATCTTAATAAAGATTATTCGAGTTTTAGTATAGGTGCTTTGGACAATTTTCAACATTGTTCAATGGTAAACAATAGCATTCAAATGTGTTTGTAAACCAGACTCATTTTCCGACCAACGACAAGTCCACTTTTTGTTTCGATAGTAGGTAAATTTCTGTTTTTGTATAAGACAGGAATACTAATGATAATAATAAAGTCCCTTCTTCTCCAAAGCACTGTCTCTGCTTGCAAGGTGAAGCTTTCTCAAGAACCAGTTCGCCTTTTGGTTGGCATCATCTATCATTGTAGAAATTGCACCTCCATCAGAATCTCTGACTAGACGTGTAAAGTTCTCTCTGGACTTGTATACTGCACTAACAAAATCAACAATGCTTCCGTCTCCAATTTCTTTTGCTCCTTTGAAAAACGAATTCAATGCCTTTGCAACAAGCAGCGGGCCAGTCGCATGTATGAAAATGCTATAGGCATCATTTTCGTCCCCATTCGAAGGTCCTTCAAGCAGTATACGCCATCTAATTTGCTTGTCTTCTGCAATAATCTTAAGAATAGCATCATCCACCATCAAAGAGTCCTTTGTATTTATGCGTGAGTTAACGTCTTGAGTAAGAGAGGATAGATTGCATGCATTTTGCACAAGAGTTCCTTCGACTTTTTCCACTTCGGTAGTTGTGTTTCTTGCTTTGTTTGCTAGATAAATTCCAATTAGACCTACTACGCCCTCTTCTACGCAGAAAGCAAACTTTATATTTTCATCGGATTCTTTGTGCATAAATGTCTCGCTATTGACAAGCAAATGTGCAATCTCATGTCCTATTGTTAGGTCGATCTCATAATCGTCAAATTTCTTGATCGCTTTATTCGAAATACTCATGGTTTTTTCCTTCAGATTTGTAGTAGCGGCTGCGAATTTAAGTTTTTTAATGTTTATGTGTAGAACATCGATTTTTGTACAAAAGATTTTTTCTGCTATCGACTTCAGCAAAAGAACTCTGTCATTAATGCGATCTATCAATTCATCAGAAGTTTGACGTTCCTGATGTGCACTGTGCATAACATGAAACATATTGATTGTGCTTGAAGTCTCTTTTCCAGTGAATTCCGTTGTGTGTGCAATAACACTTTTTGTCATCTTCATTCCTTAGTAAATTATGAATTTTCACGTATTTAAACATTGATGAAAAGTTTAGTTCTGACATGGAAGTTTGTTAAAATGCGAACTGGCTAAGTCAAGGCATTGTATATCGTTGTATGTCGTTGTATGTCGGTTGATAACCCAGACCATTAAGGCATACTCCCGACAAGTCCAAGATGACAGATCGGCGACAGAAAAGAGCACAGGGCAGAATAATAAAAACGATTCCTACAACAATGCTTATTAAAGATCAAAAGAAAATATATATGTGGTCATGTGTCTGAAAGGACAAGAGCAAGAATTCAAAGAGAACTTGGAAATGAATTTGATACTGTCTCTGAGCTAATAAGTAGCCTTAGGAAGGATGAGAGCGGCAAGATTGATCTAGATGAAGTAAAAAGGACGAATAGTGCAACAATTGGGATTTTTGAACACATACAAGGAATAGCAAACACAGGAAAATTAACTGAGACAGAAACTGAAGAAATGAAGAAAATGGCTTATAAAATCAGTAATCTCTTAGTGGAAAAGGCCAAAGAACTGGGCCGCGAGACAGAGACAAAGGCGACGTCAGACGAACGAATAGCAAGGATAGAAAATGACTACGAGAAGATGTTTGAAGCTGAGGCTGGCACTCAGGTCAGGCTAGCCGAGACGGTTCGCCGATTGGAAAATCAGAAAGAACTTGGAGAGGTAAGGGGATATGGAGAGTTGCAGAAGAAGACAAGCGCACTTGATGAAAGGGTTAAAGTCATAACATTCATCCTCAATGGCAAAGAAAGGAAGATGGAGAGGCATAGGAACAAGAATGGAGATGTTGGCGGTTTTGTTGAGGAAACAGCATCAGCAGGCGAAGATACTTACATCGGAAAGGATGCACTTATATTAGACAGTGCTCGGGTCTATTGCAGCGCTCTTGTACGTGACAACGCTCAGATCTCTGGCAATGCTCGGGTCTCTGGCGACGCTCAAATCTATGATAAGGCTCGGGTCTTTGGCGACGCTAGTATCTCTGACAACGCTCGGGTCTTTGGTGATGCCTGGGTCTCTTGTGACGCTCGGGTCTCTGACAACGCTCGGGTCTTTGGTGATGTCTGGGTCTCTGGTAGCACTCAGATCTCTGACAATGATAATCGGATTAAGCCATCATATCTTGAAATCTTAAGGTATGAGGCAGCTGATGAAAAAAGAAAAAGAAACCAGAAAGCTTATGAAAAGTATATGCGGGATATGGAATATTGGAAAAATTCATCAGAATCCACATTTGTTCTGATGCCAACGCCACCACAATATGAATATTGACTTTAGGATTTTAGGATACTTTATAATGTTTTTCCGCGTTATATTTAGTGATTTTATGTTTCCGAATGTTGACCCCAAGGCCTTGAAAGGGATGCTTGACAAGCTCGGCATAAAGAGCAGGAGCATAGACAGCGACAATGTTGTGATACACTGCAGCGACAGGGACATAGTGATAGACGAGCCGGAGGTAACTCTTATAGAGGGCCAGGGAATGCAGAATTTCCAGATAAGCGGCAAGGTAAGCGAGGTTGCGAAGGGCAACGTTGAGGTGAGCGAGGATGACATCAGGCTTGTTCAGGAGCAGACAGGAGTGGAGGATACTGCGCTTATCAAGAAGACGCTTGAAGAGACGGGCGGAGACATAGCGGAAGCGATACTGATACTTAAGTCAGGAAAGGGATAGCGGCTGTCAGGCACTTTCTACTTTGTATACTTGGACGAAAGGCACCTTCTCCACCCTCTTTATGTCGCTTTTATCCACTATCCTCTTGCTAATCATTATATCCACCGACCTTTTCCCTACGACATTCGCAGAAGAGAACTCTTCGCGGTCAACCATGTCTGCAGCCTGCTCCTCGCTCATCAGGTTCCCCTTATAGAAGGAGGCATATTTATTCAGATCAAGATAGATGCTGCCGCTCTTTAGCACTTTGCCTATCAGTTCCTCGTCGCACATCGCAAGTATGATACTGCGTTCGTAAGAGTGCTTTTTGAGAAATATCATCTAATTGCCTAACCATACTTGTAGTAGAAGAACAACGTCGAGCTGTAGAGCAGGCCGTACCAGAGGAGCCACATCGCTCCAGAGATGTTGTATACCAGAACTGCTATAAAGCTCATCCCAAACAGCAGAATGGAAAAAGAAAGCTCAAGCAAAGCGTTCCTTACGGAAGCTATCAGCCTGAGCGACTTGCCCTCGATCGTGCTTCCCTTGAGCCAGCCCTTCAGCGAGTTTGAAGAGACGATTGCCGATAGGGCGCCCTTCAGCCTGACGAAGGCGAGCGCGAAGTTGAGTATGAAAATCATCAGGCCCTTGGATGCGGAGTTGAAGTACGCTTTTGTGAGAGCCACCGGAACCAGGACGGAAAGAAGAAGGGTCGTTATCCCAAGTAGCTCTAGGTTGAGTGTGGTGTATGGCGGCGTGAACACCTGCATTATAGAGGAGAATGCAAATGGCGCAGCGGAGAAGACAGTAAGGATGGAGACTAGTGTAAAGAGTATGAGTATGGATGAGAGGTAGTTGAGACCGAAACCATGCACTCCATAGTCTATCTTTGAGAGTGCGGAGATTGCGCGCTTCGTATTCACTTTCCTCTGCCTGAGGAAGTAGAGAAGAAACTGCGTATCACCGCAGTTGTATCTCCACTGCTGGTGAACGAGCTCCGAGAAAGTGTAGATCGGCCTTCCGAGCGCATAGACCTTCGGTATGTATATGCTCTTGAAATTGTGCATGTCGGATTCGAAACTGAAGAAGGTATCCTCTATTATGTATTCGGGGAAGCCGCCAAGCTCATCAAGCGCGGATTTCTTTATTATTCCGCATGAGCCTGCGAATATCGCTGTGCCGTTGAGAGCCCTTGATGGCTGTATGAACTTGAAGAACATCGCGTTGAACAGGTCGACGCTATCGGAGAAGAATGTGCCCTTCGCATACTTCTTTTCGGTCTGCACGAACGCCACGTGCTTGTCATCGAAGTATGGAAGCAGGTCGATCAGGAAGTCCTTGTTTGTGAGGTACTCATCCGCATCGAATATCGCGATGAATTCCTCTTTTGAGAACTTTAGCATGTTGTTCAGTGCGCCAGCCTTGTAGCCTTTCCTATTGTTTCTATGAAGGTACACCGCACAGTGTTCCTCGCACAACCCCTCTATGGCTGCTTTTATCTCTGGTTTTGTGGAATCGTCAAGCACGTAGAACTTCAGCTTCTTCTTGTCATAGTTGAGCTGTTTCAGCCTCTTGAGGTCCCTCTCAACCATCACAGGATCCTCATTATATGATGGTATCGCGACCGCTACGCTCGGATATCTGGTCAGGGGCTTGAGCTTCCTGTTTATCCCGTCAAGATAGTCATCATAGAAATAGGACCTGTAATAAGCGTATGAGGAGATTATGTTGAAGCCTCCTGAGATCAGGGATAATGCTGTGAATGAGATTGCTAGGAAGTAGACATACGTGCTGTTCGCATTTAGCATCAGGTAGACTGAGAATAGGATGCTTATCAAAGTGAGAAGTATGAACAAACCAACGATGAGCAGCCTGAGAGCTATGCCCTTCCTGCTGATACTGCCTCCATTCACTCTACCAGCCCAAATAAGCATACATTAGATACAAATATTAATTAACTTTCAAGATATTAATCGTGCCGGGATGGCGGAACCAGGTAACGCGCCAGAATTTGGCGAAACTCGAGATCTGGTGGCTCTTACGAGCCTTTAGGGTTCGAATCCCTATCCCGGCGATGGAAAGTTTTGACGTCGAGAGATTGGGCTTGTCGTCGAGTGGGATTGTAACCCTAAGGGGGTGGGATTCTAACCCTGGTTATAGAAAATTTGTAGTTCATCAGACTACTGAGTGTCTATCTTGTTTTGCAAAAATAATATCAATAGTTATAAAGGTGGAAAATACAACAAATATTGTGATAATATGACATCAACAGCACAAGCACTTGAAATGAAGGTAAATCTTGAAACTCCAATAATAACTCTATTAGACAATTTAGTTAGGTACTCAGAAGCCGAACGAATAGCCAAAGCAAATGGAGGTCGATTGCCTTTTGCTGCAGAATTTAATCGTGCAAGAATAGACCCTGTACAAAGTGATGAATTACAAGGAGATAAAATTGAAGGGAACTGGTGGACAGCAGACAGAGGACTCAAAAATATCGAATTTGGTGAAATAAAGGAGAATGGTGATATCGAATATGTAGGTTTTGGGAAATTTCATGGACTTTCTTCGTACCAAAGAGGATGGATTTATGGTAGTGATGAGGAGAATCATGAGCATGCATCTATTCGTTTCAACAACATTGTGCACTGGAGAGATGGAAAAGATCATGATTGCTTCAGAGTTGGCTCAATCGTGACGTCTATAAGGGATACTGAGTTGCCTCATGCTTTTGCTAAAGTAGCTTATATTAGTCCTATTCCATCCACAGAATTAATTGCTGAGGCTAAAACGAGTCTGGCTAAAATGGAAGTAGTGGTTAGTCCAGAAATAATAAACTCTTTAAAGAAGCTGGTTCGGGTAGTAGAACATAATAAAAAGTGAACTTCTAATTAGGAAATACTCTAAGCCATAGAGAGGGCTGCTTATCCTTCAAACTCTAATCTCTCAAGGTTGAATCAAAGTGGCACTTTGATTATGAGAGTTAGACACCTAACCATTTAAATATTCAACAGCAACAAACCAATTATGGGTAAGGAAAGTGAGATTGCAATACTAAATATAAATAAGAAAGAGGTAGTCAAACGACTACACGAGCTGCGTGCAAAACATACAGGCAAACATAGATTTAGACGTATAGAATTTGTACTAAGAGGAGATATAAAGGGCGACCATTCATGGGGTAGAATACGCACTGATGGAAAGAAAACTACGATGACAGTAAAGGAAACACATGGAAAAGGAGGCTTTACATCGATGAGTGAGCATGAAGTAAATGTGGATGATTTTGAAGAAACAGTAAGAATCATGAAGAGACTTGTCAATTCAAAAATCTTTTTCTACTTTGAAAATACACGGGATGCATATTTGCTCAGAAAATCTCAAATCACAATAGATAAGTGGCCAAAGATACCTACTTTTGTTGAAATAGAAGCATCATCAATGAAAGAAGTAAAAGACATTTACAAACTGCTAAAAATAAGAGGCAGATTAGTTGGCAATTTACCCATGCATAAGATATATGGATTTTATGGCTTGAAGTTTAGGGAAGTTATGGAAAAAAATGAACCAAAACTAAAAAAGATATTGAATAATAGCCCAAAATAAGCAAGGTTTTAGTATTTTTCTTACCCCTTTACAAAGAAGTAAGGGGTGGGTGCTTAACCTTTTGATATGAAACCTATCCCGGCGATGCAGTGATTTTGTCGTCGGAGATTTAATCTTGTCGTCGGGAGGGGTTTCCAAGTCTCGGAGGGGATTCTAACCCTTAATTTGAAACTATTGTTTCGATCTCTTTTATGAATGCTCTCTTATTTTCAGAGCTTGGAGCACCCCAACCGAATCCCATTGAATCTTCATTTCCTAGGCTCTTCGCCTTCTCTTCAAGATATCTTACCTGTTTTAGGGCTTTTTCCGAATTCATCTCTTTCGCTATAGCCTTTGAGGCACTAACCACACACTCTTCATCTTGCATGCAGTCTGTAATGCGTGCGAGATGCGCTGCTATGGCTGGCATTAGAGTTGAACTGAAGCTATTGACTGCTTCGACCACTTCCTTCTTCTGCATTATTTTTATTACATGCAGGGCGCCTTCTGGATCTCCCCAGTCACTACGATATGCCACTTCACTCCACACATCAAATAATTCCGCAGCTACAGATTTTGGATATGTACTGAACAGACTAGTCAGATTTGTTAGCATTTCTGTTTCAGTTTCACCGCGAATATAAGGAGCACGTCTTCTCATTCGATCAGCCACATTTGCTGCCATGCTATCCTCGTCAAACGAGTCGATAAGGGCGATGGCCTGCATTATGGTCTCTCTTCTCAACTGATTTGATGCTTCTTTGATATCATCGATTATCCGTTCCTGTATTCCATAATCACGTCCTGCTGCGCATTTCTTAACTGCTTCTCTCAGTTTTTCATCCTCTATGGTCTTCAGCAGTCTTCCAACGCTTCTTGCATCTGGCTGTCTGATTTGGAGATCATTGTCTGTGAGAAACATTCTTCCGCTTCTGGTAGAATTGAGTTCATCTCTAATCGCCTCATTCAATCCACTTGCTGCAGCACTATGTTTCCCATCAAGTACTCTAGCCGCTATTTCTCTCTTTTTGGGATCCAGTAGAATGCTTTCAGCAAGTTTCATTTTCTTAGGATCTCTAGAGCAGGAACTGTTTGATAAAGCCCAGTGAAGTGCAGTATAATTATCATTATTCGGTTGTCCTTCTCTCTTTATTTTTCCTAGCGCCATGACCCCCTCTGGCGTCCGTGCAATATTACCTGCATCATCTACTAGCTTCATAAACATCTCTTCACTCACCGCTAACTTCTTCTGTGTATATTTTGCTTCTCTATGCACCATCTTTTCACCTATTACATGTTAATTTCTTCATTAATAAACATTGGTGAAAAATATGATTTTGACATATGAGTTTGTTATTTCGAGAAGAGATTAAACTGTAACTACGTATAATGGACGTGCTGTTTTTACGAAAATCTGCGATCTTTTTAAGACGACAAGAAACAGAAAGTATTTTACGCTATTAGGAGCCAATTAAGGAATCGGTAAGGGTTTCTGCCTGTAGTTCAGAAACTCTATCCCGGCGATGCTTCGCCTTTGCCTAAGGCAAAGAAAGCGTTAAAACTTCTGAAGAAAGACTTCCTTTCTCCTTATCCTTTGTCAAAGTCATAGAAAGACTAAATCTAATCGTGCATCCATTATTCAGAATTAGACTGCTTTGGTTAGTATGGAGGAACGATATAGTAGAAGAACGCAATTATCGCAACGACGATTATTAGTGCCAAAGCCATAGAAGTAAGTACTTGTTTGCGCCGCTTGTCTTTTTTGTCCATCATAAGAATTGCAACAAAGATAATTAATGTAATCGCAATAGGGAGAATGAACAAAAGAGCTACGCCTAAATTGTTGAAAAGAAGCCAATCATTGACCAAACCCACTATATCTACAAAGAAGAGTATCGTGAAGCTTATCGTGATTACTAGAAACGTTAATACGCCGAATATTTTGGGCTGCTGTACTACCATATTTAGAGGAATCATTGACAAGCCTTAATAATATGCCTTTGAAGCTCTTTGACTCCACTATGGTCAAAGGGGTGGGCGCTTAACCTTAGAGCATGAAACTTACCCCAGCGCATATCATAAGTTAATGTATCCTAGCTTTACCTTTATAACTTTAAAAGTATCAGCGCAAATAAACATCAGAAGATTGTTGGATGACAATGTGGATCTTAAGGAATTGAATAAAAAGCGAGTTGTTTACGCTCTTTTGCTGTTCATAGTTCTTTATGCCATCATATATTCTCTGTCCTTTGCGATAGGCCCAAGTCACATGGGCGATGACAATACATATGCCTTCTCTGCGTATAATGTCTCAATAGGCACTTTTGTGCAGAGCCAAGAAAATAGCGTGCTTTCCATAAGGATATTACAGATAATACCGATAGGGGTTTTCTATAAATTCTTTGGTGTAGGAATTCTCACGAGTGCGGCATGGGACATGACGTCATTTGTGTTATCTGTAATACTTGTATTCTTTATTGGTAGAGAAGTTTATGATGACCACATTGGTCTACTTGCTGCATTTCTTCTTGCAATCTTTCCTCTTGCGGCCGTATACTCCACCACGATGAGTGACAATATACCGATGATGTTCTTTGTATGCCTTGCTGCTTTCGCATTCATAAAAGCAACTAAAGAAAACTCCAAACTATGGTTTTTCGCATTTGGAGTAGTAATTGTTGCACCGCCGCTCACCACACCTCAAGGTTTCGAACTTTGGGTAATACTAGGCATCTTTGTGTTGATTGAGTTGATTAGAAAAAAAATATCAATAAATAAAACGAGCCTTTTTTTCATCTATGGATTCATATCTGCGATGCTTATCTTATTCTTGTTTAACTATGTTAATGCAGGATCTCCATTCATTACCTTCTCTGAGAATTTTCAGTATTACGGCCAGATACGAAGGGCAGATCTAATCCCCCTGCCGCTGGATGCTGCGCTATCGTTCTACCCAAATGTAATGTTTCCTTACCATATCACGGAAAACGTATATCAGGCAATTGTTAATCAGAATCTCAATCTAAATTCACTTTTTAACTCTTATTTGAATGGAGGAGCTCTCGCAGGATTTTTCTTTTATGCTTTAGTACTTTCCGTACTATATTTGATCATCAAGAAAGATAAGAATGTCTATTTTCCACTAGTCTGGCTCGTTGTTGGAATACTGTACTTGGAGTTCGGACCACAACACATAGGACTTAATCCATTGACTTATGTGCTCTCTCACAGACTAGATAGATATCTTACACTCATCGCGCCTCCACTTGTTATAATTATTTCTGCAGCATTAATCACATTTGTACGCATTGCCAAAGGAAAGTGGAAATACATTAAATCAATTTTGTGTTCCCTAATATTTCTTTTTATTACCGCTATCTCTTTGCAGACTATATTGTTTATGCACAGCGTGATTCTGGCGTCTCAGTACTCGCAACTTCAGATAGCAAAGTATCTGCAGAAATTACCAAATATTACCCAAATATATGCGGACAGCGGCTATGGGGATATCGCCGTATACATGAATTTCAATAATATCAGCAGGTTCGAGTTCGGATATGGAGACGCAATAAACTGTAGCGGAGTACCAACTAATACATATGTTATGATTCCTAGGTACATAAATAATGAATTCAGTTTCTGCAGTAGCGAGTGGGAGCTCGTCTTGTCGCCGCAACTTACCAATTTATCGCATGACGTATCTGCAGATTCGCAACAACAACTGGCTGACCTGTATTATGTGCCCCAAAACACATTTTTAAATAGATAGCTCTAACTTCTAAACTATAGATTTTCCTTCTGAAATCCAATTTTTCAGTAAAAATATAGTAAAAGTCTTAGAAACGACTGAAATCGATGGCATTGTACACTAAAACTTTACCTTTTTAAATAGTGCCAACCCTTTTTCTTCTCTTGACCAAGCTTTTGAGCATGCCCTTTTAACATCAAGGATAAAAAAAATTATGCATGCACCTGCTTACAGAAAAGGATTATAAGCCTGCAAAACTTTGGAATATTATGAAGTTATTTGACATTCTATTCCTTGGTGGCGAGAAGAAGATACTGCTGGAGAACATCAAGATGTTGGAAATATCTAGGAACGCGAATGAGAAGCTGGCTCTTTTCATAAAGAAGAGAGGGAACGAGCTAGCAGGTATAAAGGCGCTGGAGAAAGAGGGTGACAAGCGCGCTTTTGAAATTGCATTCAACATCTCCTCAGGATCGATAGCCCCTAACATAATAGATAAGATGCTGGCGCTGGTCGAGTTCGAGGATGATATAATAGACTCAATTTACCACCTTGCCCGAGAGTACGGCAGGTACATCATACCTGAGAAGGAGGTAAACAATAGGATAAAGAAACATCTACTAGCAGACAATGCAATAATCAAAGAAACAATTGAGACACTATTTGAGCTTGAAAACACCTCCAATATTGATAAGATACGCGAGCTTGCGAAGAAGATCGAAAAGCTTGAGGAAAATGAAGACACTTCGAAGGATTCGATGCTGACCTACCTCTACACCATTAACATCAGTAACAAATCATTCCATAACGCAAACCTCCTGGTCAGGAGGTCAGATGATATAATGGATGCCTGCGAAAAGGTCTCAAGGTCGTTCACGCTCATTCTCCTATCGCTCATCTCCTAACGGCGGTCGTTTGCTCGAAATAATAACAATAGCACTTGGGCTCGCACTTATAGTGCTCGCTTCGGGAAACAGCGTTGGTGTTTCTGTAGGGAACCTCATTGCCTCGAGGATTGTTACGAAAAGGACTGCGATGGTGATAGTCGTAGTCGGTTTCGTCTCGGGTTTCATTTTAGAAGGAAACCTGATGCAGAAAACAGCAAGTGCGTTCTTTGTCGGTCCTTCGGTGCCGCCGTTCTACCTGTTAATACCTATTTGCATATTTGCGATATCCTTCTTGAAGAAGATTCCGCAGTCGCTATCCATCAGTATAACGACTGCACTCTTCGGCACGAATCTTGCTCTTGGAAATCTCTCAACGATACCTAAGATGTACTCGATAGTTTCGTTCTGGATTCTTGTTCCGATAGCATCTTTCGCGCTTTCCATCATACTCCTGAGGGCGTTAAAGCGACTTCTACGCAATAAGTTTTCATGGAGCCTAGTTATGCTTATGAAGATACTCATGATACTTGCTTCTTTCTTCATGTCGTTCGTAATAGGTTCGAACATAATAGGTTTCATATATGCACTATTGCCGCCGAACCCCTATCTTCCTCTTCTTATCGTAGCCTCGATAGTGATCGGATGTCTGGCTTTCAGTGGAAGAGTGCTCAAGAGGATAAGCAATGAGATCATACCGATGAGATACATTAACACGATAAGCAGCCAGGCGGTGTTAATCTCACTAATAGAGTTCTCGACTCTTTTTGGGATACCGATATCTAATACAGAAACTTTCATAGGCGGCATATATGGCAGTGGAGTGGGATATAAGAACCGCCTAATAGCAAAGAGACCCATAAAGACAATTCTTCTTTTCTGGATATCCACTGCATTTGTGTGTTTCATGCTGGGTTATTTTTCGGCTTTCGTCATGGCATGATGCCTATCTTGGCGGATGTTGTGAGGTATGAACCATTCTCGGGGCTCACGGTATATCCTATGCAGTTCTCGAGCATGCCCTTTTATTCTTTTATCACATATCCTCTATATGTAAAGGTTGCTAACTTTCTGCTGGCAAACCTATCCCGGCGGTAAATAATAATGTGATATAATGAAGATTGATGTTCCTGGTTTTGGATTGTTGAACCTGAGATATCTGGTTTCGGATTTTACAGGCACACTATCAGAGGAAGGAAAAATCTTACCTGGGGTGAAACCCAGACTGAATCAGATAGCTAAAGAGCTGGAGATATATGTGCTTACCTCAGACTCTTTCGGAACAGCAGAAAGTGAGCTTAAAGGAGTAAATTGCAAGGTTCACATAATTTCGAAATTAAATGAAGATTTACAGAAAGAGGAATTTGTGAAGAAGCTAGGGCCAAAAAGCGTTGTTGCAATAGGCAATGGCAATAATGACAGAAAGATGATTAAAATCGCAAGACTTGGGATAATAGTTACTATAGCTGATGGTTCCGCGGTTTCTGCTTTGACAGCGGCGGACATAAGCGTGAAGAGCCCGGTTGATGCTTTGGACCTGCTTCTGCACCCGAAAAGGTGCAAGGCAACATTGCGATATTGAATTGATGAACAGGAAAAGCTTGGGTACATAGCATTAGAGATATGCCTGGTGTTTTCTGTTTGGGAGTGGAACATAATTATTGATAAAATGAATTGCTCAGCGAGGATACAGTGTGCCCTTGCCTATACTTCTGAACGTCCAGAAATTCCCTGCACGGAGCAGAATATGGACAAAGTCTCTCTCCAGCTTCTGTTTTTAGGTCGTAGCAGTTCGAAAATGTGCAGACGCTCGAACCCAGCCTCCACTGCGCGACATGGAAATCAATAGGATCTATTTCGTGCTTTTTGAAAGTTCTTGCAAAGAGTTCCTGCGCGTACTTTGCGAAAGTACCAACTCTCATTTTGGTATTGGATTCTGCTATCCTCCTTCCGATAGTGAAATTGAGAAGGTGCGTATCAAAGGGCTGGCGGATTTCAGATTTGTCAATTCCCTGTATGAACCCATTCTTTTCGAACAGTATTATCAAAAGTGGAGCAACTTTTGCTTCGCCAAACCCCTTGAATCTGGGAAAGGTCAGCTCTTTTATCTCTTTTTCTAAGTCCTGCGTTCCCTTTCCCGCATCCAGCCTCCTCATCGCAACGCCGTAATCTGTAACGTCTTTGAAAATATTCCTAGGGTCGCCGTCATAGACCCTTACAAGCTTTCTTGAACTGCAATACAGCTCTCCTGAAACAGGCTTGTGCAATCCGACCCCCAGTTTTTCTTCCAATACATTGTCAAGCCATGGCGCAACAAGCATCCTGCTTCCGTCCTTTCTTCTGGAAATTCTGAGCTGATCCCTATCCATCTCGTAAACATGCTTGAAATCGAAGACTTCAGGCATCTCCTCGAATAGCTTCCGACCCTTCCTGAACAACACATCAGCGTCTATGAATTTGTCAGGGACGCTCATCCAGAACAGGAAGGCCGCTTGCTCCGCAGAACCCTTCCCAACGCCTTTGGGGAGTATATCGTAGCACTCTTCAATCTGCTTGGAGAAGATGTTGGTCTTGTCCCTCTTGGCTTCGAGAAGCGCTCTCGAAGATTCGACTAGACTCTTCTCGTTGAATAGAATCGCCTACTGAGCTTTCTCTAAGTTAATCAATCAGATCCCCACAGTAAGAGAGTCTCATATAGAGCGACCTGGGTATTTAATCATTGGCTTGAAAAATGCTGCTTTGATTTGAGATAATACAAAGAAGAACCGATGAAGAGTAACCTGATATTTTTCTTCCTAGTAAAAAGTTAATAGGAAAAAAGAACTTATTTGTGTAAACGAACCTATGAATCAATTATTTAAGCGATGACTGCGTAATATTACAAGGGATAAAAATGTCAGAACGAGTTAGCAGAAGGGAACAGAGAGTCTCCGCAGCCAGAAGGATGGTGAGGAGAGCAGTTGACAGAGACAGAATAAGGGCAGCTCTGAAAGCGGCAGGCGCAAATGAGCCTGATGACGCTGCTGTAGAAGCGGCTGCTGTGCTTGCTGAAGAGAGGCTTGCAGAAATAGCCGCAAGGTGCGCAGAATGCAGCGAGGACAGAGAGGAGAAAAGGCTTAGCGCTGCGTCAGTTGCAGTCGCCGCAGCCAGGGAAGCTGAGGAAAGACGGGCAATAAGGGCTGAAAGGTAAACTGACTTAAAGATGAGTGGGGGAAAGGGTTCGGGATAGCAGATGCTATGAAGAAAATATCTGCGAATCATTCTCCCACACAAAAATCTTCTTCTGCATCGGATAGTTCAGGCCTCATCCGCAGATGTGTTAAACTTCTATGTGATGGTTTAAAGCTGATGATGCACTATTTTGGTATCTTTCCGGTTTTGACCAGCTTTTGCGCCTGCTCGAGATCCTTCATCGTGTTTATAGGGATCCACGATTCTGGAGGTATCTTTATTGCATAGACCTTTCCTTCCTTCGCAAGTCTTGGCATTACTGCAATCTCAAACTCCACAGGCCCCTTCTTCTTAAGATCTATGAGATCGATGAAGTACTTGTACACGCCTGGTTCGAAGACGTATATTCCTGTTGTGGTAAGCAGAGGGACCAGTGGCTTCTCCTCAAAGTTCTTGACAATGCCGTTCTCATCAGCATTGACGACTCCATATGGGTATCTGTATGCTTTCGCAACGACCGCGCTGGCAAGAGTATTCAAGCTTTTTACCGCACGCAAATGCTCCTTCAGTACCTTTTCCGGAATATTGCTATAAAGGAAGATATCGTCTGGGAAAGCAACCATAATCCTTCTGTTTGTGTCTATCTTATTTGTGATTATCGCGTGCTTGAGTGCTTTGCCTTTCGCTATCCCCTGTGCATAGTCATAGGACTTCTTGATCGATATTCTCTTCCACTTCGCCTTGTCGATGTACTCGGTTATCTTCTTGTCATTATATCCGAGAAGGAAGACGAACCTTCTGAAGCCGCAGTCTTGGAAAAGCTTGACGCACCTTTCTATTAACGTGCTATCTCCAAGCTTGATGAGCGCCTTCGGAATGTCGAGCCCCATCCGTTTCGCTTCTCCTCCGGCGAGTATCGCTACCTGTGTCTCGGCTGCCTCGAAAGCATATTTGTTTGTCATGCTCCTCACAGGAATATTCACTTTTCATTATATTAAAAGCTTTCAGGGAAACTGCACAAAAGCGTTAAAACCATTGGCTTCTAAGCTGTATAAGGTTTAGATGAGAAAAGGCAGATCCTTCCAAACAGTTTCCCTGCGATAATGCCTAGTTCTTCATGTCAGGATAAGATAGCGTATTTGCCTCTATTTTTTAATTATTCCCCTCCAATACTTAAAGAGGTATTCGAATGAAGATACTGCAGCTTGATGTAGAGAGACTTAGTTATGAGGCACTCAAACCTGAGGCTAGCGTGTACGAGGAAACTAAGGAGAAGAAGGGCTCGGTTGAGGATGCGTTAGTGTTATTTGTAAGCGTCGAGAAAGGGGACACCTCAGAAACCGCTCTCTCTGCCCTGAAGGATGCTGTCGCATTCATGGAGAAATCCGGAAGGAAGAAGCTCCTGATATATCCTTTTTCGCATCTTAGCAATAACCTCGCCGAACCGAAGGAAGCGATGCAGATACTGGAACACATGTTCAAATCAGTGCCGAAAGGCATAGAGGCCAAGAAGGCTCCGTTTGGCTGGAACAAGAAACTAAGCGTTGATGTTAAGGGCTATCCGCTAGCCGAGCAGTCGAGGAGCTACGACAGCGCAGGCAAAGGAGTCAAGGCCTATAAGAAAGTAAAGCCGATGAGCATCAACACAGCTATACTGAGAAAGAGCGATTGGGCGGGCCTTCCCGAGAGCGACCACCGCACAATAGGGGAGAAGCTAGACCTCTACAGTTTCCAAGAAGTTTCGCCAGGAATGACATTCTGGCACCCGAACGGATACATAGTCTACAAGGAACTGTTGAGTTACATAAGGGAGAAGCTTGATGAATACGGCTACCTTGAGATATCTACCCCTGCTTTCGCTAACATTGCGCTCTGGCACGTGAGCGGTCACGATGAACACTACAAGGACAATATGTTCTTCTTTGAGTCCGAAGGACAGGAGTACGGGCTCAAGCCGATGAACTGTCCTTCAACTTTCATGATTTACAAATCAAGAAAATGGAGCTACAGGGATCTTCCATTAAGGTTCGCTGTCTTTGATAAGCTGTATAGGAACGAGGTGAGCGGTGCGCTCTCGGGCCTGTTCAGGGTCAGGGAGTTGACTCAGGATGATGCACACATACTTGTAAGAGAGGACCAGGTGGAGAGCGAACTAGCTAGTCTGTTCAAGATGATAGACGAACTATACAAACTCTTTGGACTTGAGTATACAGCGAAGCTCGCAACGATGCCGGATGATCATGCGGGAGACGAGGAGACCTGGAATAAGGCAACGGCCAAACTCATCGAGGTGCTCGCTAAAAATAAGATGAAATATGGACTCAAGGAAAAGGAGGGAACATTCTACGCGCCCAAGATAGACTTTGGCATAAAGGATTCGATGGGCAGGGAGTGGCAGTGTGCAACAGTGCAATTGGATTATCAGCTGCCGAAGAGGTTCAACCTCGAATACACGGGAGAGGACGGGAAGCAGCACATGCCTATCGTGTTACACCGTGTCATATATGGCGCAATGGAGAGGTTCATAGGTGTCCTCACAGAGCATTATCAAGGCAAATTCCCGACATGGATGGCACCTGTGCAGGCGATAGTGGTTTCGATATCTGAGCAGACGAACAAGTATGCCGAAAAGGTCTGGGACGAGCTCAAAAAGAAGAAGATAAGGGCGGAGATAGACACTGGTGATAGGACTCTCGAGTATAAGCTTAGGGAAGCGATAACCCAGAAAATTCCCTATATAATAATAATTGGAAAGAAAGAGGAGGAGAAAGGTTTGGTCACAGTTAGGAGCAGGGGCGGAAAGCAGAAACAAGGCATAGAACTAAAGGAGTTCCTGACTGATGTTGGCAAGGAAATCTCCAGCAGATCAAACACAAGTTATTTCTAGTTGACTAAACCGAATGAAGTATGACCATGAGCAAAAATAGTGAACTGATATGCCGGGAAAGATAAGAGTGGAAAGGGGAAAAGTCATATTCGAGCTGAAAGGAGTAGACAAGATACTCGCTATCAAGTCAAAGATTACGATACCAATCAGCCACATAAAATCGGTATCGACAGAGAAAGCTGATTGGGGGATGTTAAGGTTTCAGCTGAAGATGGGTGGAACAGGTCTTCCCCCACTTGTGAAAGATGGCAGGTATTGGGATAGACAGAGAGGATGGCTGTTCTATGTGATGCACAATCCTAACAAATGCGTGACAGTCAGATTGAAAGGTGAACGATACAAGAGAATAATCTTTGAGGTGGAAGACAAGGAGGCGATGGCCCGGAAACTGCTTGCCTCTCTTCCCAAATCAAGATATGAAATTTCTAGCAGTGCATTATGATGATGAATCTCTCTCTACTTTCACTACTGTTCGTTGCGATTACCTTCTTCTCTACGCTTGCGGGAGGCCTATTTGTCCTGAAGAACCGAAAGCTGGACATAAAATACTTTTTCGCTTTTGCTGCAGGAGCGCTGATTGGCGTATCTTTCTTCGACCTCTTTCCTGAGATAATTGGTGCTATAAACACATTGGGAATCAATGCAACTCTGATCACGGGCATAATTGTTGTGTCTTTCTTCTTTTTTCACATACTTGATAGACTGCTTGTCATCCACTCGATGAAGATGCACCATTCAAACATTGCACGTAACAGGATGCTGCAGATGAATGGCATGGTGCGCGCAACCGGACTCTCGGTACACAGCTTCTTTGATGGGGTCGCCATAGGGGCAGCCTTCCATGTAAACACCAGTTTTGGATTTGTAATAGGCCTAGCTGTAATATTCCATGATTTCTCAGACGGACTAAACACAGTTACAGTCATGCAAAGGGCAGGTTCTGGTTACAGAGTATCGCTCTGGTGGCTGCTCATCGACTCGCTGACGCCTTTTCTCGGAGCGCTTTCAACATTCCTTTTCACTCTGGGAATGGGAACTGTTGCAATGCTACTTGCTTTCTTTGTTGGAGAGTTTCTGTTCATAGGCATGGCTGACATGCTTCCCGAAGCGCACTCAAAAGGCACATCATACAAAGTGGTGCTTGCATCGATACTCGGCGTGCTACTGATTTTCATAGTGACTAGATTCCTAAGCATCTGAAGTTCGAGAATAATGCTGGCGTTCATCCCTTGATGCTAAAATAAAGCCCCAGTGCATAGGTTTCAATCCCTTCAATTCCTTAGCAGGGTTCTTCTGATAAGTCGGAAGGTCATGCCAGATTCTGAATCCAGCTTCCCTAAGTTTCTTTTCAAGGTCCCTGAATCCATAATGGTACTCTATCATTATCTGGCTGAACCTTCTAAGTATTTCGGGTTTTGTTTTGAGCACTATGTCATACTCGCAGCCCTCACAGTCTATCTTCAGAATGGCGTCCTTGATGTTATGCCTTTTCACTATCTCATCCAGAGTGATGACCCTTATTCTCTTTCCCTTTTCAAAGTGCATTAGCGGACTCCTCTCCTCACTCTTGAATTTCTCATCTATCAGTATCGATCCTGGTTTCCCGCCAAGGCATTCATTGAAGAGCATGACTTTCTTATTCAGATTATTCAACTTCACATTCTTCAATGCTATTCTGTAAGAGTAAGGGTATGCTTCGAATCCATACACGCGGTGTGCTCCCTTCATCGCAAAGTATATGGCACTATCACCTATGCTGGCACCTACATCCACAACTTCTCTTCCCTTTACATCCAGCTTCCTGTACTCTTCTGTTATGAACTGGTCCTTCACTTGTTCTATAGTATCGAGAAACTGATTCTTTGTGTCATAAAAGAAGCTAAGTTTCTTTCCCTTGTAACTGAAGTATATATGATTCTTGTCGAATCTCCTCTTCCTATAGGTCAGTCCATTTGACATTTTGTCCATCAGTTTCATGTTAAGCCTGAATATGAGAGAGGTGTTTCTCTGGTCTCTGAACGTGAATTCTTGTTTCTTCACAATTCCTGCCCTATAGACTATGGGAACATACCAGTTCTTGATTAGAGGATAAGTCACGAACGAGTAGTTCTTGCCCTTGATTATCCACTTGCCCATGAAGGACATTCTTGAAAGCAACCTATCCGATAAGGTCAGATTATTCATACAATAACGTCTTTCTGATGTTGATTATAAGTTTATATTTCTTAATGTGTTTGCGCTCCTGCACATGCCAAAGACTTTTCACGAAATGAAAGGTCACATCTCAAAATATGATTTCAGGATTGCGCTATCTGAACTTATGCTTAAGATTTTCTTGATTGCATCTATCTTATTCTCAGCGTTCTTCTCCTGTGGAACTCTCATCTCAATGAAGCTACCTAGTTTGGTCGCATTTCCATCCTCGAGCTTCACTACATTGGAATCGAGCGTGAAGAGTATTCCGTTCAGTAGATAAACAGTTCTGTCTTTTGTTATTTTCTTGGGTGCGATCTTGTATACTGAAGATATTTCGGCTTCAACAGCTTCATCTATTTCGATTTCGAATTTCTGGCGTTCGACTGCATTGTGTGTTTGCGTCTTTGGACCTTTGTAAGTAAGAATAATCTTTTCACCTTCTTTCCTTATTCTTAGCAATTCTCCAGTTTTCTCGAATGATCCATCCTTGGGCGTGTAATAGTAATCTGCCTGTTTCGTGCTGGAGATCCTCTCGGCGCCGATTTTTCTAAGCTCCTCCTGGTCAAGTTCAGTCCTGAATTTCATCTGCACCTCGCTCATTCCCGTCCTGATCGCCTCCTTTTCCGGATCATATTTGTTGATTATTATTATGTCTGCATTTCTCCTTGTAGGTTCTATATAGCGATGGTACATCGGTTCCGCAGTCTGCAGCATGTATCGCACATTCTCAAGTGGACTCCACTTAGTTTTTCCTTTTACAGAGTCCCTAAGCAATCTTCTTATGATTCTCCCATGTGCGCTCTCCACATCTACAAATGCAGA
>JBEKPX010000006.1:0-20231 GCA_049520335.1 Candidatus Micrarchaeales archaeon
AGGAACACTATCTTTGGCATGTGCAGGACTGAGGCGACGAAGTTGCACTTCATCTGCTCACCGAGCGAGAGCGTCCTCACCTGCCTCTTGTACACTTTCCTAAGATTCAGAATCTTCAGGAAATAATCGAGGCGCTTCTTGAATTCACGATCTTTTATACTGTAGACTCCTTTCATGAAGTTGAAGGCGTCCAGTGCAGGAAGATCCCAGAAGAGCTGACCGTGCGCACCCAGAACTACGCCAAGATTTGAGGCGAGCTTTATCCTTTCAGTGCAAGGTTCCAAGCCAAGCACGCTAGCTTCCCCTGAGTCGGGATAGAGTATGCCTGAGAGTATCTTTATCAGGGTGGACTTGCCGCTGCCGTTCCTTCCAAGAAGTGCAACTATCTCGCCCTCCTTTATCTTGAAACTGACGCCGGAGAGTGCATTCTTGTATTTTTTCTTCCTGAATAGTTTTGATACGAAGCTACCGCTATCTTTGACCTCATAGGTCTTGAATCTCTTCCTTAGATCTTTGACTTCGATAACATATTTTTCCATGGCTGATGCACCTATGCATTCGCTGACTAGAAAACTGAAGAATAAAGACAGATATAAGCTGCGTTTTGGAGTTTCATGCTGGCGACTAACCGCAATCAGGAAATAGTTATGGTTAGCTGCATGCAAACACCGATCTAAAGGAGTTATGTCTTTGGTGGTATTTAAAACTTTTGTATGATAAAATGCAGCGGCGAGGTATAAGAGCTTATTAATAAATGCTATGAGAAGTATTTTGGTGTTACAATGCCAAAGAAACATGTTGAGAACTGCTATTACAATGTGCATAAGCAGCTTGTGAAGAGACTGCAGTTCCTCTGGTATCTGGATAGTTACATAAAGGATTCTAAGAAGGATAGTCATACGGAGTGCGCTAGGATGTGGAATGAGATAGCAGCGAACGAGAGAAAGAACATAAAGCTGCTCCAGACAGCAGTCAAGAGAGATAACAGATAAATCAAGCCCGACTTGCAGCAGTATTGCAACACCGCTTCGATGCGTAAGAAGAGTTTTGGGAGAGCAAAGTGCAGAATTTTCTTTTCGAGTATTCATTGCCATTGACACGACCTATGAGGAACGGTTTGAATGCTGTTCTGAGAGGGTTATCAGCCCTTGGCTATGAGGATTTTTCAGATAGGAGAATGTTAGGTCCTGCGACTCATCTCTTTAGAAAACCGGGAAAGATGCTAAGACCCGCGCTCGTCTTTCTGGGAGCAGGTGTTCTTGGAGAAAAATGCTGCGATTTTGTGAAGCTTGCAATGGCAGCTGAGATATTGCACACAGCTTCGCTCGTTCATGATGATCTGATAGATGAAGATTTGAAAAGGAGAGGGATTAGCACTGTCCATGTGAAATATGGAAATAATGCTGCGATTCTAGCGGGAGACGCGCTCATCGCAAAGGGCATGAGTTTAGCATCAGAATACGGAAATGATGTAATGAAAGCTGTAACCAAGTCAGCAATGGACATGTGCGTGGGAGAGCTGCTAGATTACAACTATCAGAAGAGAAGAATAATTCCTGATGTAAAGGAGTACCTGAGGGTAGCGCGGCTTAAGAGTGGCGTATTTACGGGCACTTGTTGCAGCGTCGTCCCGCTGTACAAGAGGAGCAGATTGGCTGAAAACCTGTTCAAATTCGGACTAAACCTTGGAATTGCATTCCAAATCAGGGACGACGTGATAGAAAAGGTGAATCAGAAGGATCGTAAAGACAATGGCAGAGGCGCGAATTCAAGAGATTTTAAGCTAGATCTAATCAGTGTGATTGGAAAACAATTTAAGTTGAACAGACCTGAGGCACTGCTTCAGGCCATTGAGTTGGGAAACTATTTTGCAGATAGAGCGTTCGGATCTATCAGAGACAAAGGAATGCAGTCTGAGCTGAGAGGATATGTTGATTTTGTAAGAGTTAAAACAGCATAATCATTTCTCCCCAACCGCAATGAAAGCAACAGGAAAGAGCGTTCTGATCCTTATGTTCCTGAATCCAACGACTTTCATCTCTCTTACAAGTTCATTTTTGTCGAATTCTTCTATGCTGGAAACTAACCAGCTGTATGCCTCCTTATCTACGAACATTCCTGCTAACTTGATGAAATGAGAATAAACGGAGAAAAAGAGACGCTGTATTTCATTATCAGGTCTTGCCATCTCGAGAAGCACGATTTTTCCTCTTTTCTTGAGCACTCTGCGCATCTCGGTCAGGAAATACGCGAGGTCATCTAGATTTCTCAGTGAGAATGCACTGGTAACGACATTGAAAGATTCATTTCGATAGCCTGAGCGGGTCACATCGCCGACTTTGAAGTTTATGGTATCTATTCCAAGTAGTTTGGTCTTCGATTTTGCCTTCGCAACCATCTCCGGAACGAAATCCATACCTTCTATCCTGACGTCTTTGGTATTATGGCTTGCCAATTTGCTTATTTCAATCGCAAAATCTCCGGTTCCTGTAGCCGCGTCAAGCAGCCTGTATGCTTTTTTACTTATTATTGCCTCATTCGCAGCTTCATTTCTCCATTTTCTGTCTATGCCCATGCTGAGTAAATGGTTCATGAAGTCGTATTCTGGGGAGATTCTTGAAAACATTCTTCTTATCTTCTTGCTCATGGACGGAGCCCTCATATGCTGTAGGAAACGATAATGATCAGCATGTAAACAAGTGCGGCAATTACGTTGTATTTCATGTATTTTTCATAGCTCTGCGGATTTTTGTAGTTCAGTATGCCTAATAAGACGTAGAAGACGTAAGGCAGCGTTATCAGAACAACAATGGCGAATGGGTGCAGCATCGCCAAGAAAACTCCCGAGACTACTATCCCATAGGTTATAAACTGCAGGATCAGGTAATAGGCTGCGACCTTTCTTTCATCGTCGAATATTATAACTGCATGCCTCCTTCCGTATTTCTTGTCTATTTCCGCATCAGGAACCTCATTCACTAGCAATGCTATGCCCGAGAGCATGCCTGCGGGGACTATTGCAAATAATGCAGTGCTTAGATTTGCCGTAGAACCGTGCACAACTATGTAGCTGCCGATGCCTATTAGCGTGAATCCCAGCATCGCTATTGGTTCTGGGAGCAGTGGAAATTTGACAATGTACCTGGAATAAAAGAGTACTGTAATTGCGCCTATTGCAATCAGAGCAAAGAGAAGCGTGCTCACCGTAAGAGCAAAGTAGATCCCTATCAAACCAGCGATGATTGCTATGAAGATTCCCATGTACAACGCATGAACGTGCTTTATCTTACCGGTTGAGACTGGCTTGCTTCTTCCGCCGCTGAATTTTGTCTTTATTGTCTCCCTATCAAGTCCGGATTCATAATCCGTGTAATCATCAATCAAGTTTATCGCAGTCTGGGAAAATATTGAACCGATCACAACGAGCGATGCGGGCAACACGCTTGCCGGTCCGTACTGTACAGCTGATGCCACGCCTATCAGAGAGCAGAGCAATCCGAGAAGAAGTGTAGGATCTAGTATTTCGGCAAGATAGTACTTGATCACATTTGCACCGTTTAACAGTCAACAATAGCTTGATTCTTTACTTTCTGCTTAATATGAATTTTGCGAATTCCCTTTCATACTTGTCCGAATCGCTTCTTTCTCTCCAAGAGTAATACTCTTCTTCTGACATCTGCGCCAAAGTCTTGTTTGCGCCCTTTGGTATGAAAACTTGTGATAATTTAGACCAATTAAAACTCTTGAGCTCACCCTTCTTCGATTTTGTCAAAGAACCCCTCACCTGAGACTTAAAGAGCATGGGCTTGCGCAGTGTGTTATCCATGTATGCAAGGCAATGCCTGAACTCACCTTCTCTTTTCTTACCATTGAGCAGTTTCAATATCCCCTCGACACCTATTGTCGAGAGCGCAAAGTTTACGAATGCCTTTGGAAAGCCGTTTAGGGAGTCTATGTAGAAGCCTGCATCAAGCGCCACGCAGGGTTTGCCTACCTTCTCGAATGCATATAGTACTTTTTCCTTTGCTATTTCCGCAACATCATCACTCCTCGGCTCAGGCATCTCCAGCGGAACCTGTACGACCTTTATTCTGTATTCTGACATAATTTTGCTGAAAGTAGTCATTTTCCCTTTATTTTTGGTCACAAAGTATATTTTTTCCATTGAAACATCTCTATTAGGCAACTGATCTATAGTTAGTATTGCCACCAAAAATACTAGAATCTTGTTATACTTTAGACGTGCAGAAAGCGCAGCGTTTTGCCCCTATCGGTATGGTAGAGAGGCATTCTGGGCACTGTTTTGTAGTTGGAGAGACAGCGGTCTTCTTTGAAGATACTTCTTTCATTTTAGAGATGGGCTTTACTATAAAGAAGAAAACCACTAATGCTATCGTGATGAAGTTTATTATTGCATTTATGAATGGACCTACCAAGAACATGCTGCCGTTGATAGTGTAGGTCAATGAAGTGAAATCGACATGACCAGGGATGCCTATCAATGGCGTTATAATGTCTGTCACGAATGCAGTTACAACAGCATTAAAAGCGAGACCTATTATCACTGCAACTGCAAGATCAATCACGTCTCCCTTCATAATGAAGTCTTTAAACTCTTTTGCCAATGACATGATAAAGCATCGTAACAAATCTTTTTATAAATTTCTTTTTCACATTTTTGAATTGATTATCTTATAGGAAGCTGATAAGCTAAACATGATCTGAGCGCCTTAGCCTGCACTCGATAAGCTTGCTAAGAATGAGGTTTGATGGACTCGGCGGGATTCGAACCCGCGGCCTCGTCGTTGCGAACGACGCGATCTACCGCTGATCTACGAGCCCTTTTCATTATTTAAACTTGCTGATTTTATTAAATATGTTTGTATGAAGGCAAGTACTGTTAGGATTGCTGAATCCATCTTTAGTAGGGTGCTGGAGGATATAAAGCCCAGCGATAAGGAGCTTGAGGAATCTGTATACAATATAAACGAGCTTACCAGCAGGCTCAATAAGGTCATAAGCAACGATGTCGAGATAAGAGTCGTGGGCTCCATAGTCAAGGGAACACAACTCGTTGGCGACTCTGATGTGGATATGTTCCTTCTGTTCGACAAGAAGCATTCGAGAGAGAAAATCACTGCGGATGGAATAAGTTATGCGAAAAGCATAGTCAAAGGCAAGGATGAGAGGTACGAGATAAAATATGCGGAACATCCGTATGTCAGGGTCTACCTGGATTCGCTTGGAGTGAAGGCGGACATCGTGCCTGCGTTCAAGATAGACAACATAGAGGACATGGGTACGGCTGTTGACAGGTCGCCGATGCATGCTGATTTCATCAACACTCACTTCAGCGACAAGCAAAGGGATGACGTGAGGGTGCTGAAGTACCTGCTCAAGGCGCAGGGAATCTACGGTGCTGAAGTAATGACAAGCGGGTTTTCCGGATATCTATGCGAACTCCTAGTCTACCAATGCGGCTCGCTGCTTAAACTGCTTGAGATGGCATCGGAAATCAAGCCCCCGATACTGCTGGATCCCAGGAATAAGGTGGCTATGCGCGATCCTAGCCTGGTGAAGAGGTTCAATTCTGAGTTTGTAGTAATAGATCCGATTGATAAGAACAGAAATGTCGCCGCGGGGGTATCCGTCGAGGCGCTGGCAAGATTCGTAGTCGCAGCCAGGGAGTTTGTCAGGAGACCGAGCATAAAGCTGTTCTATGGCAAGGGCTTCGACTCGCGAAAAGCGAAAAAGCTGCTTGATAAGTTCCTCGAAGATTCGGGTCTTGACCTGCTAATGATATCGATAAGCATACCAGACAAGAGCGAGGACATTGTATGGCCGCAGCTCAGGAAGGTATCTGAGCTCGTAACAAACCACGCAGAAAGGCTTGGATTTGGGATATACCTGACAATCCCTATGATTCAGGATGCAAGGGGCTTGATAGCTTTTTTTGCTCCAAAGGAAAGGATAAAGTCGAGAATACTTAAGGGGCCCAGCGTCTTCATCGGCAAGGCGCAGCGGGAGTTCTCAGAAGCACACAAAAATGCGATTGGCATGCTCATGAAAGGAGAGGTCATGTATGCGCTCGAGAAGAGCGAATACGAAAAGCTTGCCGACTTGATGAAAGATATCGTAACGGGCAACATCGTGAAGAGGCACAAGGACATAAAGCTGCACGGAGGCAGGCTCTACCTGAACCGCGTGCCAAAGGAATACTTGGAGCAGCTCTATTCAGAGCTTGTTAGAAGGACTAGTCTGTAATCAGCTGAGAAGCGACCTGTCTTTTTTAATCATTATCTTAAGTTCGTTAAGCAAGTCTATCTTTTTCTCCTTTGGTTTTCCGCCCTTTGCAATCTTCACCATATTTGAGATTGAATTTCTGTCACTGGAGAACATCTCGAAGACCTGCTTGTAGTTTCTTCTTGCATGCAGACCGCAGTAATCGGTCGCCTCTGATATAAGATTTGAATTTAGCTTTCCTTTTCCGTAGCCTCTTTTCAGGAGTCTTCTCCTTATTACCTGCAGGTGCTCCCTTAGCACTATCGCCTTTGCATCCTTTATTCTCATGTCGCAAAGGATGTGACCCTCGAGTATAACGACAGCCCTGTCGCTCTTCCTTATCATGCGTTCCAGCTTTTCGCCGAGCTCTTTCATCTTTGCTATCTTCGACCCGTACTTGTCGTATGAGGAAAAGAGCTTATTCTCATTTATGACCCGAGTCAGGTGTATTAGCTCCGCATCGCCGATTCTTCTCTTGAGGCGCTCTGAGAGCGTGCTCTTGCCGGTGCCAGGAACTCCGATTATCGCTATTATGCTCTTCCTGGGATTCATCCACTTGCCCTGTTCACGAGGTCGTCAAGTATGCTGTCTATGGTGTTCTTCCCATTCTCTATGGCGAGCACGGGGCTAATGGGAGGGTTCAATGTAAGCACGTAATTCTTTGCTCCGGAGAAGAGCCATGAACCAAGCTGGTATTTCTTGTAGGTCGCTGATATGTCTGCTACGTAGCTCGAGCCGTTGATCAGTTTCCCTATCAGCGAATCGAGATCTTCGCTATACCGCTCGATAACTATCACCTCCTCGCTATTTGCATTCCTTGAGATGAAAAGTGGTTTGACGTAAGGGACGCGGGAAATGGATGACTTGTTCGAGATGATGGAGTCTATCTGCGTGTACTGCTCTGATGCGCCCTCCATCTCGGTTTCTAGTTTCTGCTGCTCGTCCTCCATTCCATCAAGAAGATCGGAAAAGTAGCTGTCTATCTCCTTCTTCATCGCATTTACGGTATCAATTACGCCTTTCTTGTTCAGGTATCTGTCGGGATTCATCAGCAAACTTCTCAGCGTAAGGCTGTATTTTTTTGATATATTAGCATCGAGATCTGCAATGAACATGTCTGTCTGCTCATCCCATGGAGTCTGCTTTGCCATACTTGCACCACATACCTTATATATTGCCAAAGTTATAAATGTTTTGAACTGCAGACTCTCGATTTTGCTCATGGTGCTGGGTTGGAAAAGATAATAGAAACCAAAGCGAGATCAATTCTTGTTAGGTCTAGATTGCCTGATTCTGATTACGTTGTGAATCCCTACACGGGTTGCACGCATGCGTGCGCGTACTGCTATGCGAGCTTCATGGGCAGGTTTGTGAACAGAAGCTTGGACGACTGGGGTGAATACCTCTATGCGAAGACGAACGCTGTTGAGGTGTTTGAAAAGGAGATTAAGAGAATGCCTCCAGGATTGAGGAACTCATCCATATTCATAAGTTCGGTAACAGATCCATATCAGGCTGCTGAGCTCAGATACAGGCTTACGAGAGGCATACTTGAAGTGCTCGGGAGGGAAAAATACCCTGGTGAAGTGGGAATACTTACGAAATCCAATATCGTACTTAGGGATGTCGAGCTTTTCAAGAGCCTGCCCAACTGCGAGGTAGGAATGACTATAACCACCACAGATGACACTTTGAGCAGGCTTCTGGAAGCGAGGGCCCCCTCGGCAAGCGTCAGGCTCGATGCACTCAGGAAAATGCACGATTCTGGAGTGAGGACATATGCGTTCATAGGACCCTTGTTGCCCCACTTGAAGGACAAACCGAAGCTGCTCGAGAAGTTGTTTGCGGACATCGCTTCCACAGGAGTTGAAACTGTCTATGTTGAGCATATGAACCTGAAGCCCTACATAAAAGAGAGACTGTGGAGAATTGTAGAGAAGGAGCCGGTTGAAGTCAGGGAAGCGTACAGGGAGGCAGAGAGAGAGGAGTATAGGAAAGAGCTAGAGCAGATCGTGAAGGAGCTCCTGAACAGGTATAATCTGAGACTAAGGCTTGGTGAGGTCCTCTATCATGAGAAATTCATGAAGGAGAAAGCATGGAAATAGAGGAACGCATAATGCTAGACATAGGAAAATTCGACGAAAGCATCAGCAGGTTGAAATCCAAGAAGATTGCAGAGAAGGAGAGAAGCGTTGTGGAGCTTGCAGAGATGTACGCAAAGGACGCTGAGGCATGGCTCAAGAAAAAGGACTTCTATACTGCCTTTGCAAGTATATCCTATGCGCATGGCCTGCTTGATGCGATAATCAAGCTCAACAAATGAGGAGGTTGCTGTGAAAGTGGTAAGCGAGGGGTCTGCGGACATTGAGGTGGGAGGTGCATTCTACAACCCTAAGATGAGGAAGCTTAGAGACATATCTGTATTATTCCTCAGGGTGCTCGATTTGAAGAATGCGAAATTGCTGGACGCTACAGCAGCTACGGGAATAAGAGCGATAAGATACGCTAAGGAGGCAGGAATAAGAAACGTCACGATGATTGACATAAACCCAGATGTGGCTGAGATTGCTAAAAGGAATGCGAAGAGAAACAGGATGAAGGCAAAAGTCATGAACAAAAGCATACAGGAATTGTCAGGCACTTATGATGACGCTTTCGATATCATAGACGTTGACCCTTTTGGAACGCCGGTGCCAATGATTCATGACGTGCTGAAGGTTTCGAAGAACAATACAATACTCATGATTACGGCAACGGACACCGCTACGCTCTGCGGAGCCGAAGGGAATGCATGCTTCAGGATCTACTCATCAAGACCTATACATAACGAACTGTGCCATGAAGCGGGAATAAGGATCTTGATGAATTACATTGCAAGAGAGGCTGCACAGTTCAACTTTGGCATCGAGCCTCTTCTCAGCATCTCTGACATGCACTATATGAGAATCTTCCTGAGACTCAGAAGCGGCTCTAAGGAGGCTGTGCTTAGCCTGAAGAACTCGGGTTTTGGGGCTTACTGCAATAAGTGCCACAGCTTCTCGTACAGAAAGGGCATCACAGCTTCCGTAGATTCGAAGTGCAGCTATTGCAAGTCCGAGATGATACTGTTCGGGCCGCTCTGGTTAGGTCAGATCCACGACAGAAAGACAGTCGAAATGATGCTGAAGCTAGGAAGTGAATATGGCGCTGATGTTTGCAGACTAATTGGGAAGATAAATGAGGAAATAGACACTCCTTTCTACTACTCGATTCCGAAAATAACCTCCTATCTGAAATTCACCTCTGTTCCTCTCGATGGCATCCTTGAAGGGTTGAGAAAAAAGCACAAGGCGAGCAGGACACATTTTGAGGAGAATGCAATAAAGACAGATGCTGATATATCAGAAGTAATAAAGGCGGTCAGAGAAGGCGCCTGTGGCAGGACGGATTAAGGCAGGATTATCGTCGCTCTTTCTAGTCTGAATACTTTATCCGCTGCCTCTAGTCCGCCTATTATCGCAGGTTTATGCACCTTCTTGACAAACTCCACGCATGCCTCTACTTTCGGCAGCATGCTACCCACCTCGAAGCAGCCTTCTTTTATGTAATTCTCAAGCTCATTTATCCTAACTTTCTTAATCATTCTTTCGCGTTTCGTCTCGAAGTTAAGGAAAACGCCGGGTACGTTTGTGAGTATGAAGAGCCTGTCTGCATTGAGCTTTATCGCCAACAATGCCGAAGTCAGATCCTTGTCTATGACTGCATCAGCATACCTGAATCTCTTACCGTCTTTGATAATTGCGATGCCGCCGCCTCCCGCTGCAATCACAATATTGCCATTTCGGACCAGCTTCTCCACTTTCTTTGTCTCAAGTATCTTGATTGGCTTTGGCGATGGAACCACTCTCCTGTAGCCCTCCATAAGGTGCTTAATTACAAACCCCTTATTCGACAGCGCCTCTGCTTCATCTTTAGTGTAGAACTTGCCTATAGGCTTTGTTGGTTTCTTGAATTCCTTGTCGTTGCCGTCCACCAGGACACGGGTGATGACTGTATTCACGCTGATTTTGCCATCGTGTCTTGCCGCCGCAAGCAGGCTGCTCTTTATCTCGGAGCCTATGGAAACCTGCGTCTCTTCCGTGAGAAGAGCGAGACTCTTCTTCTCGTGGAGTGCAAACTTCCCAACCTGCGGCCCGTTGCCATGGGTGACCACTACCTCATTGCCCTCTCTAAAAAGTGCCACGACATGGGCAGAAAGCTTATTAAGCACCTCTTTCTTGTAGAGTGCGTTACCTCCGACGGCAATGACATATCTCATTGAAATCCACCGACGACACAGTTTTACTGTATCTGTCATATTTAAACACAACTCTTAAATATGAGTTTATGCATAATAATGATTGACAGTGGGAAGGGGGAAAGGCAGGTAGTAGATAACGCGTGAGTGCGCGGAGGATGGGGCAGATGCAAAAAGGGGATGAGATGGAGATAGTACCTGAGTTCGCTAGAAAGAAGTCTGCGAGCGACGAGATAGAGTACGCAGTGGACGTAGCGGAAGACAAGGATCTCGTATACCTTATAGAGAACACGTGCATGTGCTGCAATAGACTGATGAAGAAGGACGAGATTAGAGTACTCCCTCCGAAATACATACAGGAAAGGGATCCATACGTAAATAACAACATAGTCAGAAGGAGGATGATGTGCGTCAGCTGCTACAACACACTAAGGTCGACAGCCAGGGAGAGAGTGAGATTCCATGGACTTGGAAGGAGTCTCTTCGGCAAACATCAGGAAACGAATAAGCTGCTAGCGAACGGGTAAGATTACCGGAAGAAGGGTTAGTATAGCAGTTGCTATGAACTTTTCAAGTCCGATTTCTTGGAATTTTTCTACAGTTCCGCTTTTGATGCTATGTTTAGTTTAGCAAGTTGATTTGGTTCTGCTTCTCTTCCTTACGATGTTATCGCAGTCAAGAGGAAAACCTTGAGCGTTAAATACGATCAACTTTCCAAGCACCTCAAGCTTGCCAAATGCAGTGATTTCATTTACATTTGCATTTTGGGAAACAAGTATATCGCTTTTCGAGGTAACTTTATGCGCGGTAACGTTATCAACCATTATTTGGCCATTCACAGTAATCTCATTAGCAGTCACATCATGCACACGGAGGTTGCCCGCCACTTCTATGTTTCCGTCCTTCATCTTGATTTCATAGGAAGATAAATCTCCATTGACTTTTAGGGAGTAGTTGCCTCTGCCGATGATTTCGCCATATACTTTTAGATTTCCAGGATACTCTGTATTTTCCTTAAGCATAAGATGTCCAATTAGGACTGTCTGTTTTAGGACTTGATCTGCTGCTCGCCTTAATGCATCTTTTTCTGACCTTAATTCCGAGTTTTCCTTTGCTTGGTTTACTATCTTACCTACTGCAGTTCCAAGTTCTGCGCTAGCAGCAACTACCTCTCGCCTTAATGTCTTGATATTCGATGTATTTTCACCCATTATCTCACTTAACTCACAATATCCATTCGGGCATTTATAAATATTGACTTTATTTTTGTTTTCGGACTACTTCGAGTGCACCACTATTATATGATAATCCCCGTCGAAACCGAGCGCAGATCTGAATGCCTCAGTGCCCAAGGTTATCGTGCTGTCCGAATAGGGGTCGTTTATGTAGAAGGTATCCTTGTCATAGCCTTTTACAACCACCCAGTGGGGCATCGAGTCCTGGTAAGAGTTCAATGCTTTGATGTCTATAAGCACTATCGGTATGCGTCCTGAAGAGAGGATCTTCTTTATCGTGTTTAGACTGATCACAGTATGCTCTTCCTCTATTCCCGCACTTTCCGCCTTCTGTTTTATCTCGTTGAAAGAGGCCGTGAGCGTATCCAAGTTGACGTTCTCATAAACCGCCATCTTCCTTTCGTAGCCTTCGTCCTTCGTGTTGCTGAATATCCCGACCTTGGCACCTCTCTTCGCCAGAGCGTATGCTAGGCCATACTTCGAACCATACCATACGCTGCCGTTTACTGCCTCCTGCCATATTGAGTATTCATGCTCCCTCTTGAACTTGAATCCTGGGTTGAGGTATTTAAGAACCATCATCACGCATGCGGCTGAACTGGTGAAATCCTCTGTCTGGGCATAGCTAGGCATATCGACAAGCACTTTGTCCTTAAGCCTCGCAGCCTTCACCTTTGCTATTATGGAGTGCTTTAGGGCATGCTGCTTCTCGGCAGCGCGCCTGCCAGTGGCTCCCACTTTCCTTCTCGTTCTTCCACTTTTCTTAGCCATTCTTTCACACCTAACAAACGTAAACAAGTGCAGGGAGAGAGATTTGCTCAGTTGTTTTGAACTCTCGCAGGCCTATGGCCAGCAGATCTTGAGTCTGCCGCGTTTGACCAGGCTCCGCCATCCCTGCACCTGTATAGATTATTATGATTATATTAAATACTTTGCAAATACTAATTGTATTAACTCATATATATAGATTGACTTGAGAAATGGCAGTATTAAGCGTTAAAAACTGCATTTTGTCGGGGAGACTGTGGAATTCGATAAAATAAGCGATGTTAAGTTTCGCATAAAGAAAGATGCGACAAAGGGGATGAATGCAGATGCAATAATCTATGCCACCGAGCGCATGCTCGAGAAGATAAAGGCAGACAGGACAATTTCGCAAGCAGTAAATGCGACAACTCTGCCCGGAATCGTGGGCAACGTTCTAGTCATGCCGGACGGGCATGAAGGCTATGGTTTCCCCATAGGAGGGGTAGCGGCGTTCGATTCTGAAAATGGGATAATATCGCCTGGGGCCGTGGGCTATGACATAAACTGTGGAATCAGGCTGATAAAGACGAACTTGACCGATAAAGAAATCAGGCCAAAACTGAGCAAATTGCTTGATGCTCTTTTCAAGAATGTCCCGAGTGGAGTTGGAAGCAGGCTCAAGTCGGGGTTTACGCAGAATGATTTGATGAAGATATCGGAAGAAGGTGTCGAATACGCTATAGGAAAGGGGTTTGGTTGGAAGGACGACACTGAGAGGATAGAGGAGAATGGCAGGATGAATGGTGCTGACTTTTCGAAAGTAAGCAAAGAGGCGAAGGAAAGAGGCGTTGATGAGCTGGGCACACTAGGCGCAGGAAACCACTTCCTTGAAGTGCAGAAAGTGGAGAAAATACTCGACCAAGAGACAGCGAAGGCATACGGTCTATTCGAGAATCAGGTTGTTGTGATGGTGCACTGCGGATCGCGTGGTTTCGGGCATCAAATCTGCAGCGACTACCTCCGCACGGTAGTAGAGTACCAGGCAAGAAACAACATACAGATAATCGACAAGGAGCTCAGCTATGCCAAAGTCGGGAGCAAGGAAGCTGACGACTACCTGAAAGCGATGTATTGCGCAGTGAACTATGCATTTGCAAACAGGCAGATGATAATGCACAATGTGAGAAGGAGCTTCGAGGAGACCTTCGGAAAGAGCGCGGATGAGCTTGGAATGCAGCTCCTCTATGATGTTGCTCACAACATAGTCAAGCGCGAAGAGCACATCGTGGAAGGCAAAAGGGCAAACGTCTACGTGCACAGGAAGGGTGCCACTAGGGCTTTCGCGAAAGGGAGGGAGGAAGTGCCGAAGGAGTATAGAAGCATAGGGCAGCCGGTCATAATACCTGGAAGCATGGGAACCGCGAGCTATGTGCTCTGCGGAGAGGAAGGTGCAATGAGGGAGACATTTGGAACGACGTGCCACGGCTCAGGAAGAACCATGTCAAGGCACCAGGCGATCAGGGAGATACCATCAAGCAGGACCTTCGAGTCTCTAAAGAGCAAGGGAATAGAGATCCGCGTCAGGTCGAGAAAACTCATAAGCGAGGAGGCAGAGTGGGCGTACAAGAACATAGACGAGGTAGTGGATGTCGTTGAAAGGGCAGGCATATCGAGGATAGTGACGAGAAACATCCCAATGGGAGTTATGAAGGGTTGACTCTAGACTTTACACCTAGCAATCTTAGACTATAGTTTTAAATATAAGGAATGACAGGACTTACTCGGTGATGCTTGTGTCCAAACTAGCAGTAGTAGAAGGAGTAAATTTTGCAGGTCTCAAATGCACTACAGATATTCCTGATAATGTTAAAACTAAGCTTGGATATGCGGTTATCTCTGCTAAAGGACTTAAAAATATTTGGCGCGTAGATGGATTTGGCATAACTGATCATCATTTTATCCCTGTTGAAGAAGATGCTAGGGCATATATCGCTTCCGATGGTGATGCCTTATTTTTTATACAAGAGCGTAAGAAGACTTATCCAAAGGAAGAATGGGTGGTCACTCATAGTCTTGAACTCGATCGGCAAGGCAGATGGAGCGAGATCGTTTTGGCTGGACGAGGTTGGGGCGTCATTACTCCACAGACTTTAAGCTCTTTAGAGGAATATATGGGAAAATTTTTAAAACAAGGAGGAGTGGCAGAAAAAGTAGACCCAATAATTCTAGATTTTCGGGAGTGATTTTTAGTCTTCCTCGACTTTAGGAGCAGAAGTGACTAAAGGCGCAAAGCTTTGACTCTAGACCATAGATGCTTCCCTTGTGGATTCTATTCTATAGAGGAGTTCCTGCGCCATGAGCACATTCGCCCTTTTGTTGATGAACTTCAGTATGCTATCGGCATCGTTTATTTTCCTATGTTTAGCCAGATATTTGGCCAGATAGTAGAAGGCATTCACCTCTCCTCTCGAAAGCATTCCGTCAAGGCTTTTTTCCGCTCCCTTCTCATCATTCTCTACTGAATAGACCATGAAGGCATAATTGTCGCGGATCGCTTGCGCACCGCTCCCATGAAGCACATTCAGCGTCTTTCTGGAATCCGCAAGTCTGTTTAATTTGATCTCTGACATGAACTTTACGAAAAGGAGATCCTGGTCTACCGGTGAGTTGTTCTTTATCTCGTTGTTTATGCGTCTTATCGCTTTGAATAAACATTCCTTCCACTTAGATGTGAGGTCAAGGCTCTCACTGATATTCTTTGCATTTTGTTCCATGAAACCGTGAAGGGTGTAGTCCCTCTCGTGGTATTTCCTGTTTGAGAAACAATAGTAGAAGAGCGCCGAGTTGTAGAGAAATAATGGATCGGAGCTCTGCTTGAGGAGCATCTCCACTTTTTTAGCGGCATCGTACCATTCGTCCTGCTTGATAAGCGAATGCACCTCGATGAAAGGCAGCTCCAGACCGCCTTCTTTCTGGAAGTTGGTTTCTTGTGCACTTATATATCGTTCGCAGAAGTTGCAGAAGGCATCTTTGCCACCGATAAACTTGGTATCGGAGCCGCAGTGTGGGCAGGTTAGATCTAACAGTTGCGTGCGCGCAAAGAGGTTCATATACTTTGTATAGTTGAGCATGCAAGCACTCTACAGTTGCTTCCAAGATTTAAAAATTAAGTGGCTACTTCTTCTGGAGCACGACGAACAGGTGCATCATTGAATACGGCTCTATGCTTATCCGCTCGAGAATGGTGAAATATGGATTTATCTCGTTCAGAAACTCTTCGAAAACAGCCGCCGGTCTCCTTGTCACGTCTATGCTCTGGGACTTTATCGCGACGTAGGCCGTGCCCTTTTTCTTAAGAAGCATACTATTCCTCCTGAGTATGTCTGCCTGGTCTCTTGAGGATATGTCCTGATAGAGTATATCGCAAGTCCCGATCTCCTTCTCATATTCGCCTATATCTCTCGCATCGTGTAGCATTGGAAGCATATTTTTCCTGATCTCGCATACTTTCACGAGTTCTCTCATGTTCCTTTCAGATATCTCTATGCAGTACACTATGCCCTCTTTGCCGACTATATCACTGACGTGGCTCGAGGTCGTGCCGGTCGCGGCACCTAGATAAAGCACATGCGAGCCCTTCTTTATCAGCATGTGTTTCATGCCGTTGATTATCGCAGCAGACAACTTACTCCTGTACGGGTTCCACAGCCTGTACTCATTCCCCTCTATCATGGCGAGCTCCTCGCCGTACACCCTATTGCCTTTTACAAGGTTAAGTGTCGCTAGCTTCCCATCTATCGTGTATACTCCTTCGAACACTTGCTTCACTTTCATCTGATCTCACTTTTCAAGTTCAATTTTTTAAGCAAGAGGAGAGCCTCCTGCTTCATTCCAGGGGCGAAGTCTCTTCTTTTTATGATTTCGTTCTTGCTTAGATAAATAATGCTCTTTGAATCTTGTTTAGTGCCTAAAAGGCAGTATAGGCTTATCACTACTCGTCCGTTCGGCAGGGTCAGGCTGCAGAAATATCTGAGTTTGCTCTTTAGGACTCTCATACTGCATTCTTCAAACAGCTCTCTCGTGGCGCAACTCTCTATTGAGAAATATTTCACTCCCTCTATCAGGATTCCATCTTTCTTTTCTAGCTTGCCTCCAGCAGCTACGAGCATATTCGCATAAGTGTCTTTTTGGGAACGGCGGATAAACCCTATTTTGTATACTCCGTTCATGAATGTCACGGGCATGACCGTGACAGAGCATCTTATTTCCTCGCCATTTCCGACCAAAGTAGTGGTATGCCGTATCAAAAGTATCTCCATACAATATACGACAATTATTTAAATAAGTAAGAGCTTCTTAATCAGGATAAGATGCAGGAAACGCTCAGTGTTGACAAGCTAATAGCTTACATCTTCAACATCGGGAGAGAGACCAACAGCGCAGATGAGCTTTTCCAGAAGTTTGGCACAATGCTCAAAGATTCGCTTTCTCTTGACCATGTTGAGATACGTGACGCCTACAGCGAAAAATCCGACTTCTCGGGCCTTGAGGAGTTCGTGATAAACACAAACAAGCCATACATAGACAACAGGCTCAGCGGCTATTCCGCATTTCCGGAGCTCATAAGGAATTATACCTTAGGCTTCAGGAGCTGCATGCTGTTGCCGGTGGCTGTCGAGGGCAAGCCAGTATTCGTCTCAACCCTCCTCTCGAAACAGGAGGACAAATTCGACGCCGGCCTCGCATCTACAATAGGCCTCGCGCTCGATATGCTTGCGTACCAGGCGGTGGCCAAGATAGAGAAGGAAAGGAGCATAAGCCTCGCCAGATATTTCGATGCTGCATTCAATACGCAGATGCCACAGATGCTCATAGACAAGAGTGGCACTATAGTGAAAGCGAACAAGAGCATCTCCATAATACTCTCCAAGAATCAGAGAGAGATTCATGGCAGGAAGATAAGCGACTTTTTTAGCATAGACGCAAACATGCTCGACAGCCTTAGGAATGGCTTGAATGCAGAGGTGAAGGACGTTTCTGGAATGAACAGAGTCTACAGAGTTTCCTGCAGCAAGATAAGCGACAGGCTCATGCATACGCTGCTGTATGACGTGACTGAGATGAAGGAGCTTGAAGAGAAGGTAAGAATCTCAGAACACGGAGCAAACGATGCCTTCCTACTGCTTTCCGGAGATACTACTGTGCTATGGGCAAGCTCGAACATCGGGAAGATAATGAAGATGGATAAGGAAAACATTACAGGAAAACGTCTCATAGACCTTGCATACACCGACAAGGACTTTGCAAACCAGATAGGCAGCATTGCAGATACGCTTTCGAGACCCCTGACTATCAACATAGGCAATGGAATTTTCATCGAGATGAAGGTCACTTTGGTCAGGAATCAGTTCGGCGGGCTCTCTTGCGTGGTATCAAGCAACAACGCAGAGAAGTACATAACTGCGATACAGGAGGCGCTTGACAGGTTCCTCACTACTACAAGTGATGCGATAATAAATGTAGATTCCCTTGGCTACATAAAATCAGTAAACAAAAGCACCGAGAAGCTTCTTGGATACGGTGGCAATGAGCTCATAGGGAGCGCTCTCTCATCGATATATGCTGACCAGGAGAGCGTGCAGAAGTTCAGTTCTTCTCTTTCAATCGCAAATAGTGAAGGGACTGTCGGAAACGTCTTTGTGAACATGCGCGCTAGAGGCGAGGGCAATGTTGTCCCGTGCGAGCAGACGATAAAGAGCGTTACTGATGTGTACAACAACCTAACAGGCTACACTGTCGTGGTAAAAGAGCTCGCTACCAAAATGAAGATGGAGGAGCTTGAGGATGAAGTCGAGGACCTTGGGAAGAGGCTGACGAATGCGCAGGCTGAGAGCGAACTGAAAACGGACTTCATATACAACATCTCCCATGACCTGAAAACACCTTTGACAAACATAAAGGGATTCGGCAAACTGCTGTTGGAAAGTTCAGGAGAGCTAAGTGACGAGCAGAAGGACTATATCAAGATAATAACCAATGAGTCGGATAGACTTTTCCAGCTGATACAGCAGATACTTGATGTTGCAAAACTCTCTTCGAAGAAGATAAAGCTAGATCTGCAGCCCGTAAACTTCAACGAGCTCGCGAAGAATCCTACAATAGGGACGCTTGTCGAGGTTGCGCAGAACAAGGGTCTTGAATTTGGGTGGAACGTCGACTATAACGTTCCTGTGATAGAAGCCGATCCAAACAGGCTGATACAGGTATTCGTGAACCTCATAGGGAACGCGATAAAGTTCACTGAGAAGGGCAACATAAACGTGAAGGTGTCTAGGACTAGGAAGAAGGTGAGAATCGAGGTCATAGATACAGGGATAGGAATAAGCAAGGAGGACAGGTCGAAGCTCTTTAAGAAATTCTACCAGTTGCAGAGGCGCGGACTTACTGTTCAAGAAGGTTCAGGCACTGGCTTGGGGCTGGCTATAGCAAAGGAGATAGTTAGCCTGCATGGTGGTAAGATAAGTGTCACCTCCGAGGCTGGAAAGGGCAGCACCTTCTTTTTCATACTTCCTATCTCAAGGACAAAGAGGGCCGCTTCCGCTAAGCAGCAGAAAAGCGAGGAGAGCTGAGCATTTTAAATTCATACCGGGGATATTAGCGCGCCGCAGGAGTTGAGCACCTTGCTCTGGAATTTGTATGAGCTATTTAGTATGCTGAAGTTTAATCCTCTGTAGATTCCTACATACGACACATTCCTTAGGAAGGAGATGGAGCTCGTATTGACTATAGCGATTACCGCAGGACCTGTTGTGCTGGAATCTCCGGATATTGTTGAATAAGTTATCAATACGCTGTTCGTTGTCGTGGCCTTGCTCTCGCTGATCGTCAGGTTCGTAGGAGTTAGCGGACTCACATTCGCAAATGAGACTGGTGCTGGAGGGAATGAGGTATGGTATGCAATGTAGGTGCTGTTATAGGTGCTGGCATTGCACTTCGCGCTCTTTATGTAGAGCGCTTTATATGATTTCATCAAGATGCCTATGCTTGTCTGATTCATATCACCCAACGCCAGCTGGAAGAGTGCTAATGTGGAATTTGTTGTGATCGTTGAGGTTGAAGTGGAAGTCGTTGAGACAGTGGTCGTGGTGGTCGAATTTGCAGTGCTCGCCTGGGACAAGAAGCTCAATGGTGGAAGGAGGGATATTCCTGGACTTGTCTTTATTCCGATGCCAAGGGGTATCGGAACAACATCTATCTCCGCGCCGGTGTTGCTGCAATTCAGAAGCCTGATGCTTACGTCCGCAGCCTGCGTCCCGCTGCTGCTCACGTTGGCTTCCGCATATGGAGCCAGCATCACAGATGCCACCGGTCCGTAGAGGAGAGGCATTCTTGCTATGTAGAAGGTTGCACCAGTTCCTGAAGTGTTTTTCAGCCTTATCGCTATTGGGGAATTTCCGTAGAGGTTTATGAAAGCAGTCTGGTTCGAGAGAAGGGAGACTTTCTCCATTGAAGTTACGCTTATCGTCCCATTCTGAGTGAGGACGTATGCGCCATAGAGCATTAGAAGTATTATGACAATCGCTCCTATCATTCCCAACGTCTTTGGTGAGAGCGAACGTTTTCTGGGCCTGAGCTTTGTTTTATGCAAGTACTCACTGTTGACAATCTCCGTTTTGAACGGGAAACAATAT
>JBEKPX010000007.1:0-19118 GCA_049520335.1 Candidatus Micrarchaeales archaeon
TAGGGATGTCATAACAAGACTTGAGCATACGCCAATGGACATAACCATGGACATAATACCGCTCATAGACGTGATAATCATAGTCTCGCAGGTGAAAGAGAGCGAGAATAGAGTGATTAGAAAGATAACGCAGGTTTCGGAGATATCTGGGATAGAGACCCAGGTGCTGCTATCAGATCTCTATGTTTACGACTACAAGACGCACAAGAGTTCTGAGGTGCTTCCAAGCGTAACATACAGGGATACGCTTTCGAGGCTGACTGGCTACACTCCGACTGAGATAGTCATGGAAGAACAGAGGAGAGGAAAGATACTTGAGAGGCTCAACAAGCTCGGGATACATGACCTGAAGGGGATAAACGCTTTCGTGAAGGAGTACTACGAGAATCCGAAGAAGGCGCTTGAGAAGATAGACCTTACCCATATAGGCTCTTTGCCTTGGTAGCAGGCGCTACGCACTTTGAGTTATTGATTCTTTTGGTGGGAACTGATGGCGGGGGGTGAATATAAGAGTGGTCACAGGCTCAATGGTAGAGCAGCAAGCCGACATGCTTGTCAATTCATCAAACACATTTCTTCTCATGGGAAGCGGGACTGCGGAGCAGATAAGGAATGCTGGAGGATGCATACCCTCTGAAAGCAAGGAGTATGATGATTACTGGAAGCTCGCGGGAGAGGCGAGAGGTGCGCTGATAAAGGTATTATCTTATATCCACGCGAACAGACCAATGCCTTCAGTAATCCAGAAGGAATGTCTTGAAATAGTCATAAGAGGAAATGACTCAAGAGAATTGAAGCGTGGAGATGCTTTTCTGACTTCATCCGGAGATCTGGCGAAGCTATCTGGCAAAGCTAAGAGCGTTGCCCATGCCATCGCTATGACGTATGACTGGAAAGTACAGCCAAATCCACCGATCGTTCCCGCAACTCTTGAATCGGTTAGGCAATCCCTTGAGAAGAGCTTCGAAATTGCGACTTTGTTTGAATATACTAGCATCGCTCTACCAATTATGTGTACCAGAAAAGGAGGATTGGCAAAAGAGGTCAGCACAGAAGCGACACTCCAGGCACTTCAGATTCTGAACAGCAGAGACTCAAAGGTCAAGGAAGCAGTAATAGTTCTCTATAATGATGAACTAAAGAAGGATGTCAGATGGTTCGAGAAAGCATTTAGGCGCTAAGAAAATTGTTTACTGCAGATATCGTCTCCTGATTTGACACTACATCATAAGTTGTTTTCCCGCTACTACCTCTTGTAAAGAAGTCTTTGTTTTCTTCAAAGCCGCTTCCAAGCAGGACAGCCCATATGGTACGGCAAACGTTTACAACTGTCATTTTGTCGTCAATAATCTGATCCCTGATTTTCCCTGAGAAAAATCTTGGATTGAGATACAAGTGAGGATCCTCCGTTAGTTTTCCCAGGCATAGCCTTTTTCTTTCTTCATAAGCATCTCTCATTTCATCTCTAAAAAGCATTGCTATTGTAATGTAGGGTTCTTCCTTTCTTTTCAGTAGTCCAATATACTCTCGCATTGGTGTGACTGTTACTCTCGGATCCAAAACTTCTCTCTGCAACATAATCCCTCAAATGCAATTTATTGGCTGGTTTAGGTTCAGGAAATTTTATAGTAGTTAAGAAGATGGTCTACTGAAGATATATTCTCCGAACTTAATACTATGTCATAGTTTCTTTTTCCTCCACAAGTCGTTCTTACAACGAAGTCTTTGTTTTCTTCCAGTCCGCTTCCAAGCAGGACAGCCCATATAGTACGGCAAACGTTTATTTTTTTGTTTAATTTTTCCTTATCTATATTGACGATCAGTCTTTTAGAGTCAGTTGGCGAATCGATAAATGTTGTTGCATTCGGCTGCAATTTGCTCTTATCTATAGGCAGTTTGCTGCTCACAATGCGCTTCATAATTCGCTCTGAGAAAAATCTTGGATTGAGATACAAGTGAGGATTCTGACTTAGTTTTCCCAGGCATAGCCTTTTTCTTTCTTCATAAGCATCTCTCATTTCATCTCTAAGAAGCACTGCTATTGTAGGGTAGGGCTCCTCTTTTCTTTCCAGTAGTCCAAGATATTGTCGTATTGGTATGGGTACGATTCCCAAATTTGGGAGTTCTCTCTGCAGCATATTCTCCAAAATGCCATTTGTTGGCCGGCTTTAAAACAGTATCTCTCAGAATAGTTTTTACGTCTTCTGACGTATCTATCTTGGATTCTTAAAATTTTTGATTCTCTGGACTATCATGGCAGAAAATCCTTGTTCTTTATCTTCTCCCTTATGTAGTCGTCGACGAACGTGAGCCTAGGGCCTTGAAGTGCGTCCTGCTCGAGTTTCTTCTTCGACTTTATCATACGCTCCAGCTCAACGACCCACTCCTTGTACTTCCTTATCCAGTCATACTGGAGCATCTCCTGCGCCCTCTTCAGGTCCACGTCGCTCGCATTCATCGTGAGCTTGTTCAGGAACTCATACTTGTCGAGATCCGACATTGTGACCCCGAGGAATCTCGCCTCCGGAGTAGCGACGTCATTGCCTATGTAAGCGAGGTTTATGCTTCCCGTCTTTATTGTCCAGTATATGTACCACCCCCATGCATCGGAATCTGTGAAAACATAAACAGGAAGACCCTTGTCCGCAAGCTTCCTTATCAGCCTCCTGGTCCCTCTCGCTGCCTGTCCCTGCGGAGTTATGAGTATCGCCCTCTCCTTCTTCCAGAACTTGTCCTCGTTGAGCCTCTGCCAGAGCGCATCCTTCTCAACCACGATCACGTAATCCGCCTTGACATCTACGAACTCTATGTCGTTGTCAACGTCGCTAGGTATCGCCCATCCGCTCCTCCCCTGCCTGCTCGCGTCTATCTCCTGCCTCTCATTTCCGAAGGTGTCTATGACCTTCAGGTTTCCCGCAAGCACGCCCTTCCTGTTCGCGTTGAGGTTGAGCTCCTCCCTCTTCACTTCCAGCGCCACCTCAATGTCCTCTATGAGCGGGTTGGATTCAGCTTGCTCGCTGAATATGCTCTCGTCGACGTCCTCGCCCAGCGAGAATTTCAACTGGTAGAAGAGGCCCCTTATCGTGGTGTGCAGGTTCTCATTGAGGAACCTGTGGCACTTCGCAGCTATCGCTATTGTCTGCATGAACTTCCTTGACTGGGCGACGTTGATGAAGTTTCTCTCCTCTTTCGCAGTACCCAGTTTTAGATAGCCGTTCTTCTTGTCGAAGACTATGTTGCTCCTCGTTCGGGCAAGCGTCACGAACCGCGGGTTCTTCTTCGCTTTTATGTCATAGATTATGCCGTTGCCTAGGTCTTCTAGTTTCTTGGACGCTGATTTTTCCTCCATCTCTTCACTTTGATGCTGCTGTATTTGACTCAACAAAGAGCGGCGCTTTCTCTCTTGAATCTGAGGTCATGTAGTGCTTGAGTTCTTTTATTATTACATCACGCCTCGGGCTCTGCTTAAGCGCATAGCCCAGAACATCGGCGATATTCTTCACATAAAGCAGCTTTACCTTTTTCGCCTCATTAGTGAAAAGGAAGATATCATCCTTGTTGCTCTAAGGTATTACCACATATTTCATTCCAGCCTCTATTGCTGCCTTCACTTTTGGAGTTACGCCGCCTACAGGCAGCACCATTCCCCTCACTGAAAGCGAGCCTGTCATTGCTGTATCCTGCCTCACAGGTATTCCCTCCAGGGCAGATATGACGCTGACAGCTACCGAGATGCTGGCGCTGTCGCCCTCGACTCCAGCATAGGTCTGTATGAACTGCACATGTATGTCATAGCTCGCTATGTCCCTGTGCATATGCCTCTTTATAACGGCGCTTATGTTCTTCACCGCTTCTCTCGCAATCTTGCCCAGTTTTCCAGTGGCTATTAGCTTGCCCTCCGCCCTTGAGCTTGCGGGCGTGACCTCTGCGACGATCGGAGTGACTATTCCGGTAGCGGTCACACTGCTTCCGATTACCGCAAGACCATTGACCTTTCCTATCGCAAATCCTCTTGTGCCGAAGACCCTGTAGTCTTTTATGTACTCGAGTTCCTGCTCAGCGTACTGCGCCTCTATCGGCTTTGCGAGCCCCAGTGCCTCAAGCACATCCTCCTTAGTTACCTCTTTCCTCTCTTTCTCGACTGCTATGTCTCCAGCTGCCCTTATCAATCCGCCGAGATCCCTGAGTATGAGCGTCAGCCTGTGCTTCCTTCCCGCCCTCCTCTTAGCATCATTTATTATCTCCATGCATGCATCGTAGCTGAAGGAAGGGATCCTCTTGTCTTTGTTTATCTCCTGCGCTATGAACTTCACTATGGTATCCCTGTTCTCCTCCGTGTCCGGCATCGTGGATTCCATGTAGACTTCGTAGCCGTAGCCCCTTATCCTTGACCTTAATGCTGGATGCATTCTCTCTATGTCCATAAGGTTTCCTGCTGCGACAAGAAGGAAATCGGAAGGCACTGGTTCGGTTCTCACTATCGCTCCTGAGCTGAGCTCGCTCTGGCCCGTTATCGAATATTTCTTCTCCTGCATTGCAGTGAGAAGCTCCTGCTGCGACTTGGGCTCGAGGTCAGCTATCTCATCGATGAAAAGAACGCCCTTGTTGGCCCTATGCACGGCTCCGCTTTCCACACGAAGGTGCGGCGGTGTGCCAAGCCCGCCGGATTGCAGGGGGTCATGCTTGACGTCGCCGAAGAGTGCTCCTGCGCGTGATCCGGTACCGTCGACAAAAGGTGCATGGTTCATTCCTGTGTTGTCTATTATCAGCTTTGGTTCGTTGGATTCGAAAAGGCCGGGAAACATTCCGACTCTCTTGAATCCGCTGACGAAGACGAGCGCTGAGGAGAATATGAGTATGCCGAGCATCACAGCTGCAAGCACAATCAACTGGTAGTTCTGGAGCATGCTGCTCATCGCAAAGACCAGGAGGAGGATTATCAGTATGGCTGTTATCGGGACTACGCTGCTCCTGTTCTGCGACGTATCCACCTTGCTTTTCATCCTTTCCTTCTGTATTATCTGCCTTCCCTGACCGTCACCAAGTGGTTTAGCCGAGTCCAAGTTCTTGTGGTCGAGGTTTGGATATGTTTTGAATGTCTTAATCAGCGGTCTGTTCTCGTCATTTTGGTTCTTGTACACGAGAACATCCTCGAGGTCAGTCGTAGGCATGAGTTCCGCCATCGCCTGGGCCAGCATAGTCTTTCCCGTTCCAGGCGAGCCTATAAGTAGGATATTCCTATGCTGTTTAGCTGCCTTCTTTACTATCTTGACTGCCTTATCCTGTCCAACTACCTGGTCTATCAGTTTGGTAGAGATCTTTATATCGGCAGTTGTCTTGAATCTCTTCATGGAAATCTTTCTATTATATTGCGTGCCTCAGCTTAATATTCTTAACTTTTTAGAAGTTCTTTTACTATAGATGAAGTCTGATGGCTCTGCATGGAATCATTAAAAACTCTTTCACGCAATATCCTAGTGAATGACCTCAGGCATTTCGATGGACTATTCGGACACGACAGTTATGATACCAGTAAAGGACGAACCGGCAGCAGGACGCGTAGCGCGGGAGGCACTGAAGAAACTGAATGGTTGCAGGGTCTTGGTGGTCTACAAAGGCGACAGGAAGATACTTGGAATCAACTTTAAACACAGGAACATGAGAATAGTCGAGCAGCACGACTCCGGAAAGGGCTTAGGAGTCAGACACGCCCTGAGATTCGTGAACACCAGGATACTCTGCTTGATAGATGGCGACGCCACATACAGCGTTGACGACCTGAAGAAGGTCATACGCATGGTGAGGGATGGGGCGGATATGGCGATCGGCAACAGGTTCGAGAACCTTGACAGGAAGGCGATGCCGTTCTTCATAGAGCTCGGAAACAAGACGATCACCGCTGCAGCAAATGTCCTCTACGGCATGTCAATAAAAGATTCGCAGACCGGCCTGCGTGCGATAAGAAGAAGTGCACTCATGAAGCTTAAGCTTAATGAGCCTGGCTTTGGGATAGAGTCGGAGCTTAATATCAAATTCAGAAAGGCGGGTTTCAAGATCGAGGAGGCTCCGATAAGTTATTCGGTGCGGGTGGGCACTTCGAAGCAGATGAAGCTCGTGGATGGAATAAAACTGTTTCTCCTGGACTTCAAGTTCCTGTCCTAGACTGCAAGATCAATGAAGCAGATTTTCTATGTTCTGTATGTAACCTTGGCTGCAGACGCTCGAGGGAACGTTGCCGTTGACCTTGCATATCTCAGCGGTGAAAAGATTCGCAGTGCCGACCAGTACACTTGATGTTGTCGAGGGAGTGCGCAGAGAGTCGGCAATCGTGCTCCAGTTTTCATTCTCCAGTATTGTGAGGTCGTTATAGTTTGCACCGATTTGGGTGGATTTGTTGGCGAAATCGGTGAAGGGGAAGTATCCGTTGGGATCATAAGCGCTAAAGACCGCCTGCTGAGAGCTGTCCAGGCTCTGAACAGGAGTGTAAGAACCGTTCACCAGCTTGTTTCCATACATCTCCCTTGCAACGAACGCTATGTAAGGGCTTGAGTATGTCGCGCTAGCGAAGGTGAAAGTCGGTATGCTTGGAGGGCTGTCTGTTGGGCTGCTTGTCATGTATTCCAGGCCTGAGAAGCTCCCGAACCTTGATAGAGCTATTACGAGGGACCATCTCTCGATTGCACAGTATGGGCAGAACTCCGCTCCGATGTAAATTATCTCAGGCTTGCCATTCATGCTCAGGTTAGCGCCTGTTACCTTGCCTGGAATATTCCTTGCTAGGCCAATCCCTATGCTCGAACTCAGGTTCCCAGGAATCTGCAGTTTGGCGAGGAGGGAGTCGGGAACCGGCTGGTTGTCGAATGATGTAAGAGAGGTACTTGTAGTGCTCCATGAGAGTGAAACCAGAATGATTATGATAACTGCGATGAGCGCCACTATGAGCAGGTAGATAGTGTTCCTTTTCATTGAATCATTTGGATTGGGCAAAAGAAGTATTTAAAGCATTCGAAATTATGACTTTGTTGAAATAATAGAATTTTCATCACTTTTCAGGTTTTAGTTCTGATTTAAATACTGCTTAAAAGCCTTCTTGTCCACATTTTCGTCAAGTTTGTTTATTTCTTCTTTACTAATCCAAATCAATTTACCTGCTTCCTTGTTTTTTATTTTCCCTTTCCATTTTTTAGAAGCAAAATAATGTATTTCATAATCTTTGTTTTTGTGCTTCCATAATAAAACACAAATTTTTTGGAGTGTAATTAGTTTTATCCCAAATTCTTCTTCTGATTCTCTGACTGTTGCTTCTTCAAGCGTTTCATTTTTTTCTACATGCCCTCCTGGAATCCAGACCGCTCCGGAACCAAAATCATCGGTTTTCCTCCTTATTTCAACAAGTATTTTGTAATTTCTTGATAGCATTATTCCAACAAGTTTTTCTCTCATAAAAACCAAAGTTTATATTATTTTTAAATATTTCTAAAGGTTCCGGTATCTCAGCAAATTCAGGCTTACTAATTTTCTATTCGCGCTTTCTTGATGGCAGGTCATCTTTTTTGCAGATTGCATAGAGCCACCTGGTGCCATCCATGCCTGTGTACGGTGTGATGCTTGCTTCAAAACCCGAACCCTTGATCAACTCTAAGAATTCCTTTTGAGAGTAGTTCGCGAAGAAAAGAGTGTTTCCATCATCACGTTTTTTGATTATCTCGCCTTCTCCCTCCTTGACAGAAATGAAAAGCACTCCATCATCTTTCAGCACTCTGCTGAAACCATACAGAACTTCGGGCACATCTGCTTTCTTTATGTGCAGAAGGCTTGCGCAGCACCATATTCCATCAAAAGAGGCATCAGGGAATTCAAGATTGAGCATATTCATTTTTATGAACCTAACATTCGGAACTCGCCTTTTCGCTTCTTTCAGCATCCCTGAAGAGAAGTCGATGCCGGTCACTTCATAATTCTTCTCCATAAAATGCAATGAGTCTCTCCCTCCTCCGCATCCGACGTCGAGTATCTTGGGCCCTTTTAGCAGGCTCTCAAAGCTATCATATTGAGGCCCCCAATAATTACGTGTATTGTATTTTTCAGCATAGCTCCTTGCAATCTTATCATATGTCTTTATAGTCTCAGAGTATGACAAGGGCTTCATCTTCTAGAGTAGATGGTTTTTAGTGCTTTTATTCATTTCTGTGAAATTGGTTTTTGAATAAATAATGATTTCCAGAACCAAATATTTTTCACAAACTATGAAACTGTACACTCTCCCTTTAGTGTCTCGAGCATGGAGACAGCTAGTATTACTGACACTGCCACCTTGGCGATCGCAGTGCTTCCTCCCTTTCCCTGACTTGCGATGTAGTCCTCCAGAGCGGAGAGCACCTCCTGCCTGACCTCAGGCATATCTATAGCATAGCTTTCCAATCTAGTTATCCGCAGAATATTAATCTCTGGCTTGGTCAGCTTTTCTCTCTCTTCTATGGAGCTTGCTTTCGCCTCGCTCAATATTGCTGATTTCCCCAAATCACCCACCCTCCTGTAAGCTATTTTTGCTTTTCTTCCTATTTAAAAGTATGTTTGGTGCAGAAATCCTTCAGGAAACATGCAGTTTGGTTTCTTGCACGACAGCCTCGTCCCCTCTCTTGACAGGTGAGATGCAGAATTCTGCCCTGTAGTCGGCTATGTAGGTGCCAAGGTGCTGCAGCAGCTTTTCCTTGTTGACCCTTACGCTCCTGTAGACGGTGTCAAATGTGAGCGGCGCATCGTCATTGTAGATCTTCAAGACATTCTTTTTTATCTTTGTGTATTCCTTGTGATCTTCTATGATCTTCTGGCCTTTCAGCTCCAGTTCGACGTTGCGCTTTACCTTCTCGACCATTCTCTCGATGTTTTTCGCCTTTCCAAAGAGAGTGTACGAGCTCAGGTCGCTTCCATATGATGTGAATATGACTTCCTTTGCAACATCCTTCGTATACGCCAAGTAACTTTCCGCTCCCATTCCAAGAGAGGCTGTATCGAAGTTTCCTTCATGCGATGAGAGTTCGACGACCTTTTCTACATCAAGAATCTTCTTGAGCGATTCGAAAGTAGGGGTCTTCCTCACCGCCCTGCTGTAGTCTCTGTTCTGCTCTCCGAATTTGGATATCACTCCTACTGGTTTTCTCTGTTCATCAAAACCGTAAAGGGGCACAAACGCCTCTTCTAAGTCCTCTATCACCAAGTCTTCCTTGCATTTCAGTTCTTCCAGATTTTTAGTCACGCTATTCAGCGCAATCAGCAAATCTCCTGTGGGCTTCGTCTCTTTTGTAATGATGTTTATGTCACAGACTATGCCATCGATGAGGAATGCCTTGTTTGCATTCAGCTTGTTGTCTACGAGGTCGTGGTTTGCTTCGTCCCTCTCCAGGAGCCTGCATTTTACTTCCTTAGCAATCATTATCGAACCGTAATATATCGCGCCGAGCTCTATGATGAACTTGAGTTCGCTCTCGGTGTTCTTAAAACCGTTGAGGAAAGGCTCTTCTGCCCCCTTGAGCTCGTTCTTCACTTGTTCTTTCAGTTTCTCATTGCTTCTCGAAAGGTGCCTTATGAAGTAGTCTAATTCGCTGTCGATGATTTTGGGATATGGTATGTGAGGAAATTCTGCTCTCCCCTTCTTCGGTTCCATCGCAGTTATGCCGGTCCCACTCTCCTTGGCGAAATCCTTTCGTGACATAAATCTTGCATAGGAATATGCATAGTTGGAGTAATCACCAAATACTATCGGCTGCCTTGACACCAGCTCCATCGCAGAATCCTTGTAGGTGTCTGGAAGGATTATCTTCAGGAAATCAGGTACGTCCTTTGAGTAGCTGCCGACCTTGTTTGAGATTTCTATTCCGTTGATGTCATAGGCGCTCTTTTTAAGATGCATCGCATATGCGCCCGAACCTCCCGTGCCTTCTGCGGGCGTGCCTATCTTATACCCTGCATCGTCGGACGCCACAAGTATCGCGTCTCCGCCCAGGAGGCCGTTGGTTGCGAAATTCGCAAGTGCAGCTATCTGTGATGTGCATGCCTCTTGCACATGAAGTTTCGTTTTTGGCCTTAGTTTGCCGAGGTCTACGCCCTCTTCCCTGAGTATTTCAAGAACCTTGTTTACTCCTGCTATGACAGATATCGACATGTTTTCTGAGATGCCTATTGGGGATTCCGTTCCCATTACGAACGTCTTTATGGAGTTTGCATTGATATTGCTCTGCAGCAGCAGCTTTGTCACTACAAGGACGGCGTTTGTAACCGATCCTTCACCTATATCAGAGACAGCTGTCTCAAGGACTCCGAGGCCCTTCACATACTTGTCTGCTTCGATTTGCGCATCCTTCTCGTCCTTCACTACAGTCTTCGCCTTCTCTAGTGATGATATTTTTAGCCTGCCGACAGAGAGCGCCATGCCTGCTATTGTGACGTTGCTCTCAAAATCAGCGGTTCTGTTTCTCGCTGCGCCAACCAGAGTCGCATCCAGGTCCGAATCTGTATCAGTCATGGGAGTAGCTTGGATACCTAGTTATTTAAATGCCGTTTGGCGATTAGACAATAGGCGATGTGGTAGAGGTTTCAGAGCCTTTTCTGGCCTTCATCCTGCAAGGACGAGCGTCTTGCCAGTTCCCTGTTTATGCTATTTATCAGGTACAACATGCGTTTCTCCCTTGCTGCGGAGATATACAGGTAAATCTCATCCTTGGTGTTCTCAGCTACAAGCACGTAGACGTCGCCTGCCCTGAATCTTCCTGTCCTGCCCTTTCTCTGTATGTTCCTTATTTCGTTTGGTATCGGCTCGTAGAATAGGACAAGATCCACGTTGGGTATGTCCAGGCCCTCCTCGCCTATGGAGCTGGCTACGAGGACGTTGAACTTCCCTGCCCTGAAGTCCTCAATCACCTGCTTCTGCTTCTCCTGCGTCACCCCCTCTTTCTTTCCGACGAATGCCACAGCGTTCAGGCCGCTCTTCCTAAAAGCATCTACAAGCATCTTTATCGTTGACCTGTACTGGGCGAAGACTATGGCGCTCTTGTTTGTGTAATCGTGAAGTATCTGTATGGCTGCAATTACTTTCTCATGTTCCTCGCCATTCTCGAGAGCTTCGTTTGCGAGACGCATCGCCTCTGCGATGCCTTTGTTCGAGAGCAGGTTTACAACGGCGCGGCTCTTCTTCTCCCTGGCTACTAGGGTATTCATGTAAACGTTGAATGGATGTATCCCCTCTGTAAGTATGAGGTCGTACGCATGCATCGCGTTCAGCAATCTTATGTAGCTGAAGAACGCGCCGAACCTGAACCCCGGGGCGTTTATCCTCTTTATCTCGTTGCCCAACTGTATCAGCCTGCCCTTGGGTATGTGCTCGAAGATCTTTATGTTCAACAGCCCCATCTTGTTGAGGCTGTTTGCGCTCTCCTCTGCTATCGGCTTGATCAGGTTTGCTATCTGCTTTATGCGCTCTGTCTGCCTCACCTTGATTATGTGCATGTATTTCGGCATCACGTAGGAGACCACGTCGGGATCTGTAGATATCCTTGCCTCTATGTGCCTTATGTTCAGTGTGTCAACAAGCTTGTTTATCTTGTCCTTCCTGCTGCCCGGGGAGGCTGTCAGGCCGACTATTAAAGAATTCCTTACAGACAGTTCGTTTGCTATGTAAGTGTAGGCGTACTTCCCAACTGCCCTGTGGCACTCATCGAATACGGCAACGCCGAAGTCCTCCAATGAAAAGTTACCTGACTTGAGATCGTTCGCTATCGTCTGCGGAGTGGCGATTATTAGTTTTGCAGACTGCTCCGCCTCTCTCCTCTGTTTCTTGCCCACGGAACCGATAAGCAGCGCTATCATGCTCTTGTCTAACTTCAACAGGGAAGTGAGCGTGGTGTAGTGCTGTTCGCAGAGCGGTTTTGTCGGAGCAAGCATCAATGCTCTCTTTCCGTTTGAGACTGCATCAGCTATAACAGCAGTGCCGATGAGGGTCTTTCCTAATCCGGTAGGTAGAATGACGAGCGTACTGCCGTGACCAAGAATGGCGTTTATTATGTTGAACTGGTATTCGCGGAACTCTATTCCATCCAGGTTCAGCAGGCTCGCTACATCTCCAAGTTTGTACCATCTCTCATCAACAGCCATAAAATCAATCAAGTTATTAAATTATATCACAGAAGTAATTAAAGCATGAGCGAGTGCCGCAGTAGCTCAGCCCGGGAGAGCGCCCGATTCGATAAATATCATCGAAGGCGAAGCTGAAGACCGGGACGTCGCTGGTTCAAATCCGGCCTGCGGCACGCTGACGATAAATCGACGAAATAAATAATACGCTCTTTTCGAACTAACTCTTTATTTGGTTCCTTGCATCTCATCCAAAGAGTTAGGTATCTGACACTTTTTCACCAATTCCTGTGAAAGCTCCAATACCAATACAAATCTATTTAAAGAGAGCCACGAGATAGGAAAGTGTGCTTTGTATGACGCAGGAGAAAGTTGGCAGATCTTTTAAGATGTACATAGCAAGCCCGCTTGGTTTTACTGAAGAAGGAAGAGACTACATTAGAAACAAACTCTTTCCGAAACTTGTCGAACTCAAGAATGTAGAGATTCTGGATCCATGGAAGGCGATATTGGAAATGAGTGAAGAGCAGATAATGCAGATAACCTTTAGTCTTCAACGCGATGCTGCGATTAGGTATGGGAAGGATAACTTTGCAATGATTGACGAGTCGGATATTGTTCTAGCAAACTTGAACGGAACCGATCCAGACAGCGGCACTTGTATAGAAGTCGGCTATGCTCATAAAGCAGGAAAGCTAGTGGTTGGATACAGGACGGATTACAGGGCATCAGGAGAAAGCCATAACCTGCACATGAACCTGCAGGTTGAAGCTGCAGTAGAAGATTCAGGTGGTAAGATTTTCAGAAGCCTTGAAGAAGCCGTTACATTCATAAAAACCAAGACTGAAACGATTGTCAAGGCTACTTAGAAAAATAACAACCAAACACTAATAAATATCATTAAACAATACCGTTTCGGCATTGCACAATTTGCCAAGGGACGGCCTGCATAATATATACTTATATATCTATATGTATATAAATGATATGATAGTATGGCTAGACTGATTACAGTTTCGGATGAAATATATGATAATCTGAGTAGAATAAAAGGAAAACACTCATTCTCAGAAGTAATTAGATCGCTGTTGACTAAAAAAGGCGGAGATATAATGAGATTCGCAGGCATACTGAGGAGCACAGAGGTGAGCGCATGGAAGAAAGAAATAACAGAAGGCAGGAAAAAGAACACGGGTAGGAAAATAAAGGTGTTGTGATGGTTTGCTTAGACACAAATGTTGTGATAGACTTTATGCACGGATCTGCAAAAGTTATCAACGTGGTTAAGGGTTATTCGGCAAAGGAACCTATAGCAATAACTTCAATAACACTGTACGAGCTTTTTAAAAGTGCAAGAGAGCCGCAGCTTCAGAGTGTGTTTGATTTCGTAAGCAGCACAAATGTTTACGGATTGGGAGATAAAGAGGCAATTGAAGCTTCTAAGATGTACAAAAAAGTAAAAGGAGGAGGTAAGCTAGTTGGAGAGAACGACATACTTATCGCTGGAATAATAGCTGCTAACAACGAGGTACTTCTAACTGAGGATAAGGACTTTGAGAGGCTGCTAAACAAAGACAATCTTGCTATCGTGTAGAAGATTAAAGTGAAGTAATGAAACTTTCAAGAGAATTCTATTCGAGAGACACAAGAAGAGTTGCTAAGGAATTATTAGGGAAAATTCTAGTCCATAAGATAAAGGAAGGAATCCTCAAAGGGAAAATTGTTGAAACAGAGGCTTATCTTGGCCTCAATGACCCTGGTGCAATTGGTTCTAGAAAGGTTAAAAACATACCAAAATAATTGCTCGAGCCACCTGGACATACATTTGTCTATTTCACGTATGGAAACCATTGGATGCTAAACGTTGTTGCCAAAAATGGTTTGCTCGGGGCAGTCTTGATAAGAGCATTGGAGCCTCTGGAGGGTACAGAGGTGATGAAAAAACGAAGAGGGATCGGTGAAATAAAGAACCTTACAAACGGTCCGGGAAAACTGACCCAAGCTTTAGGGATAAATAAAAGTCATGATGGTTTGGATCTGATTGGAGATAGTTTATTCATAGAAGACAGCAAAGAAAAAATTAAAATGATTAAAACAACAAGGATTGGGCTCTCGAAAGGAAAAGAAAAACTGCTGAGATTTTACATAAAAGATAATGAATTTGTTTCAAAGAAATAGCGATTCAGTTGTTCCAATTTCTTCATCTCTGTTTTGCTTAGTTGCCTTTCCATTTTCCACCAGTTTTATTAGACCCTAGTGATGCTCTTATCGCCCTGTTGATCTCTGCTTAATGTCATCTCTCCTCTGTCATTCGAAGTCGATCTCTCCTTAATGTCTTGAGTGCCTCCTTCCTGCTACCCTCGAGCCTGCTCGCGTATACACCCTTCGGGAACAGGATAGCGATTTCACCGGTTGTGCGTGACTGAAATACCATTCTATCATTGTATTCATTGCACCAGAAGAGGCGCAGACTTGCATTATAGTTGTATGCCGGGGTGTATGACCAACCTTCTTGTAGAACTCCGTCCCTGAAGCTCCCCATCTCTTTGAGCCAAGCGAACCTGACTTTTAGCTCACCTCCATCAAGGTCCGGTTTGACCCATATCCTTTTTATCTCCCCTCTATAGAGTTGACCGACGTCCTGGATCTGTAGTTGCCCACCGGAGTATGTCTGCACCTTCTGGTTCAGCTGCTCTAACTTTTCCATCTCTATTTTGCTTAGTTGTTTCTCCATTTTTCCTCCATTTTTATTAAACTCTAGCGATACCATTCTCGCTCACTAGAAAATATGCTACATTCTCAGAGTTTAGATGTTCCTTGAAGTACTCGATGTTTTCCAGTTTGTCCTCATATATCTCAGTTGGGCCAGCGTGCATTAGCAATGTACGGAGTTGTCCCGCCTTCCACACCTCATCATCGATTTTCAGAATTGTGCGAAATATCGCGAGATCAAAAGGTACATCGTTTCCAATCAAAAAACTTACTGTCCGCTTCGCTACCCCAGACATTCTTGCGGTTAGCACTATTATCTTGCTATTCTTTGCGCTCCTCCTCAGCAGGTTTATCATGGCGGTGTTCGGCTCTGAGAACTTCAGATATTTGCCTCCTGACAACCCATAGATACGCTTTTTCAGAGACTTTGGCAATTTCCTTACCTCCTCTCTTGAGAGCTCTCTCCCGACGACTTCTCTAGTCGCAAGCTTTAAGCTTCTCTTGGAGAAGAAGAGGGTATCATCAAAATCCACTATCTTCACTGGTCCCTGCTTCTTCCGGCCTTTGCCTTTCAAAAGGTGTGTCGCATTCATGCTATCCAACCCTGTTTGTAGCCCTCACAAACTCCTCCATTTTTTTGTAAGCGGCCCCGCTATCTATGCTTCTTCTGGCAATCTCTATGCCTTCTTTGATGCTCTCTGCCACTCTAGCCGCGTAGATTGCGGCACCTGCGTTGAGCAGCACTATGTCTCTGACTGCTCCCTCCTTTCCTTTTAGTATTTCGGTGCACGTTTTGGCACTCTCCTGCGGATCAGACCCGGCAATTTCCTCCTGCGTGCTACGCTTAAAGCCCAATTCTTCAGGAGTAAGCGTATAACTCTTCATCTTGCCAGAGTCAACTTCGGCAACAAATGTCTCCCCAAGTGTAGATAGTTCATCAAGCCCTCCTGCACCGTATACAACTAGCGCCCTCTTGTAGCCAAGAAGTTGCACGACCAGTGCAATCTTGTCGACCAACTTCTCTTCGTACACACCCAGGACAATGTACTTCACTCCAGCCGGGTTTGTGAGCGGCCCCAGTAGGTTAAATATTGTCCTTATTCCAAGTTCCTTGCGTGGTCCGGCAACATATTTCATAGCAGGGTGGAAAGTCTGCGCAAAAAGGAAACCGAACCCAACCTCATCTATCACTGCCTTGACCTGCTCAGGTGTAAGCGTCAATTTTGCACCCAGAGCTTCGATCAAGTCTGCGCTTCCGGACTTGCTAGTTACTGACCTGTTTCCGTGCTTTGCCACCGGTATTCCAGCTCCAGCCACGACAAAAGAGCTCATCGTCGATATATTCACAGTCTTGAGCGCCGCACCTCCCGTGCCCACTATATCGACGAGTTTCTCACCAGCGCTCGGCTTTATTATTTGCGATTTTTCCTTCATCACAGAAGCGAACCCAGCAATCTCCTCAGGGGTTTCACCCCTTATACGAAAAGCCATAAGTATGGCTCCTAGTTGCACATCTGTCAGCGCACCTTCTGTAATGTGTGTCATTAGGATCCTGGCTTCCTCAAATGAAAGAGGACGCCCATCGGCCAGCCTGGCAATAGCATACCTTACCTCCTCGCTTTCAGTTTGCATATCTCTCGATATAGGATATATGTAAGGAAGGATATAAGCAATTGGGATAAAGTATATATATTTAACTTATAGATTATATATTTATGGAGAAACATATTTTTAGGTTTGGGAACAGCAGTCTGGGCATAATCGTGCCGAAGAAGTGGGCGGATAAGTGCAAGCTCAATGCAAACAGTCCGGTCTACGTTAGCGAGAACAACAAGGGAGACTTGGTGCTGTCTGCGGTAGAGCAGGGCGAGGTAGAGCTAGCAAAAAGTGTCAGCAGGAAAATACCTCCTGAAGTGCTTGTCAGGTGGATTGCCGTGTACTACATGTACGGAGTTGGCAAGCTCAGAATAGTCTCAGAAGACGGCTTCACTGATGAGCAGGCAAGTGCTGTGCAGAAAGAGATAAAGGATGAGTGCCCGGGCTTCGAAGTGATAGCACAGACAAACAGCGAGATTCGCATCGAAGACCTAACAAACTTGAAGGAGATAGATCTTGATAAGATTTTGATGAGGCTGAGCTCTCTCTTGCAGCAGGAATTCCTTGAAATAGAGCAGGGAAATTACAGCACAGTCGGCCGGCTTGAGGAGCTTGTTGATAGATTTTACATGCTCGGCATAAGGTACGTGAACATAGTGCAGCCTAGCAATATGATAAAATATTACAGGACGATACAGCTCGCAGAGATGATAGCAGACAACCTAGAGACACTGTTCAGCATCGGTGTGGAGCCACGATACAAGGCCATCATCGCAAAGCTGCACAGGGAGCTAGATCTCATTTTCAAAGGTTTCGGGGGAGACGACAAGGCGATAGCAGAGGTCTCAGCGCTGACGAAAGAGCTAAGGGAGAGCATCGCTAGCATGAGAACTGATCCGATACATAAAAAACTTCTCAAGGAGGTCGCGACCTACATGGCGCAGATATCGGAATTGGGGTTGCTGCGGGAAAATGAGGAACCGTTTGTTTAATCCGTACAGAATAAAATCAAAACAAGGAAGTTCGGTATATTGCATTTTTGAGCTAGATCGTATTGTTCACAAACAGATTGTTAAGGACATTCGCTGTCGTATCGTTTCTCCCAAGATTTCCGAGACCATAGATTTCCTCTATTGTTGCAAGCAGAGAGTAATGTGAATAAAAGGTTGTATTTTCTGCAAACCCTTTCTTCGAATCCGGAGATACAGCAATCAATAGAACATTGTTACTAGGGATTGTGTTTGATATCTGCGTGCTTGGGACAAGAGATTCATCCCAAGTTATGAAAACTATTGTGTTGTTAAACGCAGAACTGTTGATTACTTTCGGCAAGAAACCATGCAGCCAATTATCAGCGCACTGCAGAGCAGTTCCGGAAGGCGGACAAGTTGCATTGTTTGGAGGTGATGTGTGCCCGTCATCCAAGATGTTTGGAGTTATGAATGAAAACTCAGGCAGTTGATTGTTTGCCAAATCAATGCTGAAGTACTTCAATGGAACTATTTGACTACACCTTGTCAAGTTGTTCATTATATCGGAATAGTATACGAATGGATTATGCTTTGTAAAATAGCCATAAGTGCCACCCGCATTGCCAAGCTCGGTATTGCATGATCCTCTTCGTCCAATCGGCATCGATTCCATGTATGCCTTCCAAGTTATGTTGTGCTCAGAGAAAAGATCAACAATGTTCGTATATTGCAAGAGCTCGGTGAAATAGTCGTTGGTCTTGATACCGAACGTGCTTCCGGACGTTATGGCTATGTAGTTCGGAAGAGAGGGATGCCCGAGCGCATAATACTTCTCTGCTATTGAATAGTTTGGTATAAGCATTTTGTTTATGTACGGCGCATTTTTGTTTCCTATAATATAGCTTTCATTTTCATTTTCTAGGAGTATTACCATCACATGGTTTACAATAAATCGATCTGAGTAAGCAGTGGTGTTTGATGTTTGTGTGAAATTTGAAACGGGTGGGATGGTTAATGTAGATGTGAAAGTTAAAACAGATGAGACATTTGTTGTAGATGGTGCAGTTATAGGCTGATTTGCTGAGTTTGAATTTACATATGTGTTAAATGCTGCTATCGCTAGCAACAAAACTAGGAACAATGCTGCAAAATACTTGGTTTGGAGCTTAGAAAACTTCAATTTACCATTATTTTGAATGGCATTCACCTTCTTCTAAAGTTTTTCGTAAGCAAGCATTTATAATGGCACCTGTTAACTAGCTGAATGGACAGCGATTGCATCTTGTTGCTAAGGCAGGACAGAGAAAATAGCAGATTTGATGAGTTTGTGTAGATACTGATAGCAAAGGAGATTGCAGAACTTGCTTTTCTAGTGTTTAGCATATGCGTAATCTTTAATAGTTTCTTTCCCATTATAGGCAGCAGAGTGATTTTGATGTATTCGCAGGAAATAGAGAGCACTGACCTGAAGAAGGCGAGGGAGAGCCTTGTTGAGGAGCTTGAGGCAATCAATTGGTACGAAACCAGGCTGGAGAAGGTGCAGGATGCGGCACTCAAGAAGGTGCTAGAGCACAACAGGGATGAGGAGAAGGAGCATGCTGCTATGCTGATTGAGTGGATAAGGAAGACCGATCCTAAGCAGAATGATGCTTTCAAGAAACACGATTGAAATTTAAATCTTAAACTCGAATAAGAAACGCACTGTGCGAGCGT
>JBEKPX010000008.1:0-18867 GCA_049520335.1 Candidatus Micrarchaeales archaeon
AGGCTCCGGAACGCAGCTGATAAGCGTCTACATACCCGCTGGCTACCAGCTGAGCGAGGAGATAGGCAGGCTGAGGCAGGAGTACAGCACATCAGGCAACATCAAATCAAAGACGACCAGGACCAACGTTCTCGGGGCGATAGACAAGATAATGCAATACCTTAAACTATTCAAAGAAACACCTAAGAACGGCCTTGTGGTCTTCTCAGGCAACGTCTCTAACGATCCAAGCAAGACAGAGATAGAACTTTTCTCAATAGAACCTCCTGTTCCACTGAAGGTGAACATTTACAGATGCGATTCGAATTTTCTGCTTGATCCGATCGAGGACATGATAGAGACGAAGGACATCTACGCCATGCTTGTAATGGATGGAAGGGAGGCGACAGTGGCTACTCTGAAAGGCGCTCATACGCATGTTGTGAAGAAGTTGCACTCCATGGCTCACGCTAAGATGAAGAAAGGTGGCCAGAGCTCCGGAAGGTTCTCCAGAGCGAGGGAGGAGGACATAGCAGCATACAGGACACAGATATCCGAGGCGATAAATGACCTGTTTGCGCAGAATGAGTTCAAGCTTAAAGGGCTCATAGTGGGAGGGCCTGGGCCTGCGAAGGAAGACTTCGTCAAGTCAAACAAGTTAAACTACCAGATAAAGGTCCTAGGAATCTACGATACTGGCTATACCGACGAGACGGGGCTCAACGAGATTGTAGAGAAGGCAAGCGACCTGCTCAAGGAACAGGAAGCGTCGCAGGAAAGGAAGATACTTGAGAGATTCATGAAAGAGATATCCAGCGGCGGGCTGGCTGTCTATGGATACGAGAAAACGAGAAATGCGCTCTCGAAGAACCAGGCGAGCACTCTGATAATAAACAGCGATCTTGAGCTATATGCCGTCAGGTATAACTGCAGCGCTTGCGACAGCATAGTGGAGAGACTGGAGAAGGGTGAGGAAAGACAGACCAGGCACGAAGACGGTGGGACCCTGAGCGTGGTGGAGGCGAAGGACGCGATAGAAGAGCTCATAGATCTTGCAGATAAGAACGGTGCAGAGACCATCTTCGTCTCGAGCGAGAGCCCTCTTGGAAAGGAGTTTCTGATGGGATTTCAGGGAATTGCAGCATTACTCAGGTACAAGTGAATACCACTATTCGCCAAGCCGCAGCCTCTTTTTAAAGCTAATCGTGGAATAACTACTACCTTTTTCGAAAGGTGCTGAATTTGGGGGAGCGGGCATTCAGTTTATACGATGTGGAACAGTTCATACGAGAGGCAGGAGCTGAGAGAGTCACCGAGGATGCTGTACTTGACCTGGAACACGAGCTCGAGAAGCTAGCGGAATTGGTTGCTAACAAGGCGGTAAGGTACGCTGCCCACGCCGGAAGGCAGAGGCTGATAAGGAAGAGCGACGTCATCCTTGCAAAACCAGACTCTAGTTACAGAAGGACATACAACTTCAGCAGGAATGCGAGTACCACAAATCCTACTTCTATAAGGCAGAGGTAAGCAGATATCTCAGGCTCGGTCAGTCTTCCCCTGTTCATCACCCAATGCGTGAGGCTGTATATTTTCTTTCCATAGGGCGCCTTGAAAGTGCCGTCTTTCTGCCTTATGCCGACATCTGTCACGTTGAACCTCCTTCTTAGATGGAGCAGGAACTCGATTATCCATGGAATGAATATTATGATTCCGAAGGATTCTGCGCTTCCAGTGACCATTATCGCCACGAACGTCGCCCCAACCGCATAGGTGAAGCTATCGCCTGGCATTATCTTCGCTTTATATGCATTGAAAGGCAAGAAGGCAAGCAGGGATGCGAAAAGTATTGCTGATATTAGTGTGCCGATGCTGTTTCCGAATAGCAAGGAATATGCGAGAAACCCTGTAGCCACTACAAGTGCCATACCTGGTTGGAGGCCATCAAAACCCCCGAGAAGATTGAAAGCATTCGAGACGAAAACTATGGCTATAGGCAATACAATAAGAGGATAGAGTAGGCCAAAGTCTATCTGACCTATCAGAGGTATTGCCACTGTGCTGACTCCTGCATTTATCGCGATGAGCGGCAGAGCGCCTATAATCGTAAGCAGCGGTTTCTGCCACTGTTTCAATCCTTTTTTCGTGTCCATTAGGTCGGTGGTCATGACCTTTTGGGATTTTATGTTTATGTCATCAAGAAAACCGACCAGTGCTATGAGCAATATTGAGAGTGCAACAGCAAGAAGGTCCGAGATGTCAATCACTGGAGAAAGTGAGATGAAACTGCCTCCAAACGCATAGACAAGTATTCCGACTATTATCCCGAATGCAACAGCTATTCCTCCGCTTCCAGGCAGCTTTACAGGTTTTTCTTTATTTTTGTCCTCTATCACTATGCCAGATTCATAGAGGTAGCCCATTATGAAATTAGTCGAGACAACCGTCACTAAGAAAGCGATTATTGCTGGTATTATAAGCGTCAGGAAGGTGTGATAAGCCATACTGAGGATACTCTGCTCATTAATAAAAACATTGCGCAGATCGAGTTCTGCAGAAATCTCAAATTTGAATATGAAAGATACAATGGGATTTCCACAAAACATTATAGGCGTAGATGGCCAAGGGCTTTTCTTAATCCTGTGTGTCTTTGTTTGGCATCTATTTCTAGTATAGAAAAAGCAGTCTTTCTTCTATCTTCTATCTCCAATTTCTCCCCATTAGAGACAAAACCCTCTTCATCTTTTTTGAAAAGCAGCTCATGGCGTGCACCTGCCCCGTCGAATATTGTGTATAGTTGTTTGCGATCTATCTCCACTTCTAACGTTTCTACAGCAACCATATCGGATGGCGTTGAGTCGATTATTTTAGCGCGGAACAAATCTGCACCAGGGTTTTTTGATGCCCATTTTGGTAGGTTAAGATTGCCTTTGAGCTCGTATGATGCCTCCCTCCCGGTGTAATTACCCCCACTCGGTTTTAGATGTGAATGTTCCTCTGCTAAGATAACGTCTCTTTGAACTTGAACTTCTTTGCCTAGAAATTCATCCCTCAATCTAAAATAGACTTTCTTGGTGTCTCTGACCTTATTTAATTTTGTACCTATGTAGAATCCAGTTACTGCAAAATTACCACTAAACCAAACTAAAACTTGGCCTGCAAGATTAAGCGTTGAATTAGGCGATATTTGCGAAAGATTTCCCAGATAGAATCCGATTGCAGCTGGAGCCCCACCACTAACAATGGCATAGGGTACGGCGCCCAGAAGATTTCTTGATTTTTGTTCTGTTGGTGGATTCTCCGGCTCGTGTGGCACATCTATCTGTTTCTCTACTCCATAACGAGCGTCATAAGAAGCAAGACTATACTTTATTCTAGTGCAGTGCTCCAATAAGTAATCGTAAATCTCTGATGCTTTATTTATTAATTGTTCTTTGTCACCACTTAAAGTGGTGTTAGTTTCTACAAATCTTTCAACAGATTGCAATACTTTTTCCTTGGGATTGATTTTTGTGTCGCCGTGTATTGAAATTACGGAATTTACGACTGTAATATTTGAACCTGCATCCTCTTCAAATTTTTGCGCATCTTTGGAATTCCACTCTTTTAGGGAGGCATGCCCCTCGGTGAATGTAGGGAAAACATCCTCAAAATTAAACGTGCTCCTAAAAATAGTCTCTAGGTAACCTTCTGTCAATTCCTTGGATTTTGACGCTGTGGCTATTGTCTGTGTTGCTTTCTCAAGAACAGTCGCTGACTGCGAGTTGGCATGCTCACCAAAGGACTCAGTCTTATCTCTATTTAATTTTAGCATTATTATCGCTTCTGCCTTTCTCTCGATTTTCCATTTGCAATGTTTTGGGCATTTGCTTTTCTACCAATCTTGTGATTTTCCAGCTATATAAACATTGGTAATATTTGCAAAATCAGTAAGCGTGGTTGTTATTCTGCGAAGTGGGATTTGACCCAAAATCTCATGTGCACTTAAGAAAGAAGTTATGTCTTCATACCAAAAACTTGGAAAGTTATCGTTACAGAAGGTCATTTGCCTCCATGAACCTTATATTCGTGTCTATCTTTTCAAGAGTCCTTTTTATCTCAGGGGTCGTATCTTCGCTCTCGACATCTTTTTGGCTGAGGAAATCGGCCACCATCTTTCTTGCGGCCGGGCTTTTCTGCACGCTCATGTTGCTTATGAAGCTTCTGAGCATCATCGTTCCAGGGGGATACCTTTTCTTAAACGCTTTCCAGTTTCTCTTGGTCCATTCCAGTACCAGATTCTTCGTGAATGGGTTTGACGATGCGACCGAAGGTATTATGTAAGTGTCCTGGTACCTTACTTGATCTGAGAGTGCGAATGCAAGTGCTCTCTTTATCAGCTTCTCATCAGGAAAGTGGCCAAGCACAGCAAGGAATCTGATTTTGTCCTCGGGAATATGCTCGCCTATATACAGCTTCTTGAACTTCTCGAATGCCTCCCCATTTCCGTTCCTTGCTATGGTGCCATAGACTGCACTCTTGAGATTCGGATCTATCGCAGTCCTATCTTTCATGTAGCGATCGAATATCTCTTTTGCCTTATCGATAGCTCTCTTGTCTTTGATGAGCCCTAATGAAGCGATAACTGATCCTCTGAGTACCGCATCGATGCTGCTTTCTTTGTTCCGCGCGGCGAACCCGAGTTTTTTTAGCAGCTTGCTGCAGTGAGCTGCGAGCACGCGCTTCACTTCATTTCCTGGCTCTGTCCCGTATAGCATAAGGTAAAGCGAGTTTAGGTGCAAAAGCAGGCTGCTGTTCACAGGGTAGGCGCACTCCAGACAGAATTTCGAGACGAAAGAGAGGTATTCTTTGAGTTTTATCTTGCCAGATCTTGCGAATGCGAATAGATCATTTTCCACGCCCCATGCATCTATGCTGTCGATCTTCTTCTCTTTCATCGCCTTCCCCAAGGCTAAGAGGAGTCCGCCATCATACCATACCCTGTAAACGCCCTTCTGGCCATGGTTGAATTTTATGAACCCGATCTTATCAGTCTCCAAGTGGAGCTCCTTTGATGGGGAGGAGAGAAGAAGCGTCTCCTTTGTTCCGCTCCCAGTAATGTAGCGCACTGGAATCGGCCAATTGCTTGCCTTTTTCTCGTCGCTGCTTACGACGAATCTATTTTGGCTCAGCGCAATTCCGCCACTTGATATTTTTGCCTTGATGATAGGATATCCTGCTGTATTTACCCAATAACTGGCTATTTTTCCGACTGACTTCTTTGAACCGCGTTCATCTGCAACTTCGTCTATTGCGTTCCAGAGGTCATCCTTTACCGCATTTGAGTATGAGTATCTCTTCAGATAGCTGTGCAAGCCGCTCCTGAAGACATCTTCTCCGACATAGTCCTCTATCATGCGCAGTATTGCGCTTCCTTTCTCATAACTTATCGAGTCGAATATAGAGCTTATCTCTTTTGGGTCATTCACTTTGGTGCTGACAGGGTGCGTCGCCCTGAGTTGATCTGCTGTTAGCGCCGAGTTTATGCTCTTCTGTGCATCGGACAGCAGCTGCTTTTCCATCTCCCACTCGGGAAACAGCTCGTTAATTGTTTTATAACCCATGAATGTAGCGAAACTCTCGTTTAGCCATAGGTCGTCCCACCATTTCATAGTCACGAGGTCTCCGAACCACTGGTGTGCCATCTCATGCGCTATTATTTCAGCTATCCCTTGTTTCGAGATTAGGGATGAGTTATTGTCTCCCAAGAATCTGGTCTCTCTGAATGTTATTGCACCCCAGTTCTCCATCGCCCCTGCGGAAAAATCAGGAATTGCAATCAGGTCGAGTTTTGGCAGCGGATAGTCTATCTTGAAGTAGCTGTTGTAGAACTTCATGAACTTCTTTGCATAATCAAGCGGCAATTTCGCAAGCTTCTTCTTTCCCTTCGTTGTGATTGTGCTTAACTGCATTCGACCTAAATTGCCTCTCACGCGCTCGAAGTCTCCAACACCTAGGTAGAGGAGGTAGGTAGACATGCGCGGAGTCTCCTCGAAACTCACTTTCTTCTTGTTTCCAATGTATTCTGCCCTCTTGATGCGTGTGTTGGATATGCACTCGAGTTCCTTTGGCACAATAAGAGAGACTTTGAAGAACGCCTTGAGTTCGGGTTCGTCGAAGCAGGGGAAGCACTTTCTTGCATCCACAGGCTCGAACTGAGTAGTCAGTATGAAGCGCTTCTTCTTTCCGTCGAGATAGCTGCTCCTGTAGAATCCATACATTTTGTTGTTGTTTATCCCGCTGAAGCTTATCCTTATTTTTGCATTGCCAATTAACGGTCTATTTACTCTTAGCACTATGCGCTCCTCTTTTGGCCGTATGCTTATGCTTGCTTTCTGTTCCCCAAGCCTGTCTATTATTTGAGCTTCCTTTATTGCCAATTCCGCAGAATTCAGGGAAATTTCTCTTGTCTTCTTGTTTATTTTTATCTCTATCTCTTCCTCGCCCCTGAATCTGAAGATCTTCGGGTTCGGCTCGAACTCCAGATGATATCTGAGAGGGAGTACATTAATTCCGAGACTGCTGCGTTTATTACTCTTCATATGATCTACACTGAATGCATTTCATTCATATGCCAGATTTTTATGCGTTGCGGCTAGTTTTGTGCCTTCTAGAGTGAGTTCCACAATCTCCAGAATTCACGTTTAGATTCGGATATCTTCCTGATGTCATGAGTCACATTTATCCTCTCTATATTCTTGTGCATGCCACTGTAGGTCAGATTCGCAGATCCTTCTATTGCTGTTCTATCTCCCACATACATCTTTGCATGCACAAACTCTTTCGGAATTTTGAGATATATTCTTCTTTTCGGAAAACGTGAAAATATGATTAAGAAAGACACAACTGCAAGGGAGGCGATTGCAAAATATAGCGCGAAAATGCCAAGCGAGAACAGCACTAGGTTGATTGTTATGATTAGAAAGGTAAACATCGCCATGCCTCTAACCCTGTTTTCAGTGAGTCTTTTCGCCGCACTCTGTTTTATTGAAGAAGAAATTATGTGCACACTCTTTCCTCTCGAATTGCGGACGATATGGTTTGCATAGTAGTCGTCTATGTAGGGGGATATTATCAGTATGTTCTTTTCATTTCTCAGAAGTTTGTCAATGTGTTTGTGAGAATCCTGGCCGTAGTAAGAGAAGTTTTCCCTCTGGAATAGCCTAAATAGATTCATACTGGTATTATCAATGAAAAGCATATTAAAAGTCCTACAATGGTAATCAATATACTCGCACTTCCAGCATGAGATATTTATAAATCTTACAGAGTTATATGTTTGGTTCATATGTCAAAGATAATGGCGATTCTCGGTGCTCTTTTAGCCTGGGGATCTCTGTTTTTTGCTTGGTGGAGCGCTTCTTGGTCTGTATCAACTCCGCAAGGCTATGGAACTGGAGGCGCAGCAGTTTCTATGATATCTCTTTGGAACTCGCCTAGCCAATTGTCTGGAACCATTGATATTCTTGCCACCTTCCAATATGAAAATGCTAGCGGAAATGGGATTTCGCTATCGAATTTGGCTGCATCAGGATCCAGCAACCTGTTTTTTTCTAGTTTGATTAAATCTACAATATTCTTGGTCATCATCGGAGGATTTTTGGGATTCATTGGAGGAGTGAAGGGGTATGGTAATACATCCTTTACGTTTCAAGTGTTCGGCGGATTAGCAGTTCTATTAGCGTTAGGGCTGTTTCTCTATGGAATAATGCATGTTGCTGGAGCTTTAAATACCACTGTAGGATCGTCTGTTCTTTGGCATAGCGAGTCCGTTTCATTCCAGGGCAATTCACCTGGAACTGTGTCTTGGGGGCTTTCAATCGGAGCTCTCGTTGCTGGTATCGGAGGATTTCTGGTTCTATTAGCACCGTTCATAGGAGCCATTCCTCCATCTGAACCATTGGAAAAAACCACTTCCCCATCGGATGCAGGATTTACTGGTACTGAATATTGATAACGTCAGCAATAATGCAAGTTCTATTTGATCTCCTCTGAGAGATGTTGAATGAATATAAATCATTACACTGCATTTATTCTGGAGAGGAAGATGAATGAAGGAAAATTATTCGGATGATGAAAATAGCGATGAAGAAGATTATTCGGATGATGAACATAATAATAAGGAAGACGATTCACAAAACTCGCCAAAACCATTATCCAAACTACTTCAATTGACGCCCCTCATAAGCATTCTTATCGTAATCTCGACAGGATTCAGCTTCATGCTGCAGGGAAGCGCATACTTCGTATTTATCACTAGCCCCTTCAACATTTTCTTCGAGCAGAATGTATTCGGAAATTTTGTAATTCTGCTGCTGATACTTGCAACAACTGAAACTTATCTGAGATCCACCAATAGAGACAGACAGGCAGACTTGGCATTCATTTCCTCAATCCTGTCTCATTATGTTGTCTCCATATATTTGATCTTAACAACAAATGAAGGAGTGGCGGGCACTTCTATAATGGGGTTCAGTTTGCTGCTCTTCTTGATAGTAGCCATAATCTTTGATATTGCCGAATGGATAAAGATAGACGTCTTTAAAGAGAGGAATATCATCGCTCTTATATTGGCCGGAGCATTTGCATCTTTTGTCGTGACTGTGCTTTACTACCTTATAGACCTCCTATTTACAGGTTACATAACTGGAAACGGAAGCGTTTATCTTCATTTGTGGGGCGGACTAGTTTCTTTGCTGGTATTCGCAGTGCTCATAAAAGTGAAAGTGAAGAAATCAAGAGTGGTGACAAAGCCAAGCGAGAAGGGATGGCGTAATGAATACTAGTGAAAACATATTTGTTGTCGGATCTTTTTCTCAGGCTATTTAAATCTATTTAACATAAATCTAATGTCTCAAGTTTCAGAAAAGCATGAATGATTTCTATGAAAGAACGGGCAATGATAGAAAGGGAGTTCCTCAAGGACGAAATCCGTGACACAGGCATCTATTCTTCGCTTTCCAAGAGAGAGAGCGATCCGGAAATCAGGAGATTACTCAAGAAGCTCTCGGAAATGGAGAAGAAGCATGCACGAATATGGAGGACGATTCTTGAAGGGCAGGGGGAGAGATCAGATGAGCCGAAGTTCATCAACCTCAGGACCATTGCTATGCTCATCATCAGGAGAGTCTTCGGGATAGCGCTTGTGGTGAAGTTCCTCGAGGGCAGTGAGAGAGACGGGCTTGCCGCATACAGGAAAGCGATCCAGAAACTCTCTTTAGGCCCAAAAGAAAGGAACTACACAAGGGAAATAATCAAGGATGAAGAGGGCCACCAGAAGGCGTTTGCGAAGCAGGTCGACAAGTACAAGGGCGACCTGAGATACACGCAGTCGATAATTCTCGGATTGAACGACGGACTTGTGGAAATACTCGCTGTGGTAGCAGGGATTGCAACAGTCGCGACTACAGGCTTCATTGTAGTGATAATGGGGATGATTGCGGGAATCTCTGGCACGCTCTCGATGGCAGGCGGGGTCTACCTCTCGTCGAAATCTGAGAAACTTGTAGAGAAGGATACCGGAATGAAAGACAAACAGAAAATTCTGCCGATGAGGGAGGCGTATTACACAGGAATCTGCTATTTCGCGGGGGCGCTCCTTGCCGTACTGCCGTTCATCTTCGGTTTGAGCGGAATCGGAGGAGTGCTGCTCTCCATAATATTGGTCAGCGCAGCGCTGATTGTCGCTTCCGCCGTGATAGCGATAATAAGCGGGACGAGCATAAGAAGAAGGTCGCTTGAGATGCTTGCGATATCCCTCGGAGCCGCTTTCATCACCATACTCTTCGGCATCTTCGCAAAAACATATTTCGGCTTCAGAGTATAGCGCCTGAAAACAATTAATAAATTTGCCTCAGTATTAAATCTGGCGTAAGCTTGGAAATCACAAGAAATGAGGTGCTTAAGAGCAGGATGCTCAGGATACTCAGCGTAAACGCCAGAATAAGCATGCAGGACATCGCGAACAAGCTCGGAGTCACGAAGGTGAACGTTTATGGCCTGTTCAACGAGCTTCTGGAGGAGTATGACATAGGTTTCGTTCCTGAGATAAGCATAGACAAGCTCTGGAAATGGGAGTTCATAAAGAAGGCCAGGCTCAGGACTAAGAGGGGAATAATATCGGAAGCCATGGAGGAACTGCCCCTGACAGGCTTTGGAGAATATCTCATACTCATAAAGTTCATCGGAAAGAAGCCTGAAAATGATGAGATAACCAAGGCTATGGGAAATTCTTATGTTCCTCAGTTCATCGCAAGGATAAGCGGCGAATACGACCTGATGATCTATGCGGTGGCTAGAAGCTACGAGGATGCCATAGGCTTCACCGACGCGCTCAACAAATCGCTCTTCAAGTATAACATGCTTGCGTATACGAACAGAATCTGGGGCTGCTTCGGGTTCTTCCCGCTCAGCAACAAACTGATAGAGCAGTTTGATATCTTCGATACCTACAAGAACCTGCTATTCGGACTGAACGGCAAAGGGAGAGAGACATTCACCGAGATAGGCAAGAAGTTCAACCAGGGGCCGGCGCAGATGCTCTATGCGTACGACAGGCTCGCAAGGACCGAGATACTGAAGAGAGTGACCTATTTCGAGGCGAAACCGAAGGCGACCCTGAGCATCGCCATAATGCTCAAGATTGAGAATGCAAAAGCCTTCGAGGAAAGCAAGAATAAGTGGCTGATGAGAGTCGTGAAAGAGTATGAGAGCAAGGAGAATGAGTATGTATTCATGTGTGACATGGCAAATCCGAAGGGAATGTTCATCATAATGAACTTCCACGGAAAAGAGAGGTACGAGAAATTCTTCTCATGCATCAGATCGTGCCTGAAGGGCGTGGAAGTTAGCAAGATGCAGATATCCAAGACGCTTCTCGGAAACCTCGGGCTGAGGGACTTCGACATGCGCTACAGCTCCCAGTACAAATGCCTTGAGAGGAACAAGCTCGTTCCTTCGCTAAAGGAAAGACTGAATGAGCCGGTAACCGAGAATCCCAATGAGATATAATTTTATCATGCCGCTTTGTTCGGGGGTCTTGCTTCTTTGGAGAGAACGGAAATCTCCTTTCTGATCATTCCTTTTCCTTTGCATTCTTCACAAACAGCTACCCGTATCGGATACAAAATATTCCCTTCTTTGTCGCAGTCGACCTCGTTGATTTTGCCATAGCCTTTACAGGAAGGGCAGCGTCTTGAAACTACTCTCTTTTCCATCTTCTTAACTCGAGATACCTCTGCTTTTAAGCAGATCAGCACATTATTCGAGCTTGCCCTGCTCCTTCGTGTAGAGTATCAGTTCAGAGTGCCTCTTAGGCATTGGATTTGCCCTTATTCCGTATATCGCTTTTATTCCCCTATCGAGCGAAAGCTCGACGAGCCTTTGGGTTATCACTCCGTCAAGCACTATTGCATACGCCCCTCTGGTCTCCTGCAATGTCGTGAGCAGCTCCCTTATCGGCACTTCCTTTACTATGCTTCCGTTGGAAGAGTACACCCTGCTTCTCAATGATCCTGAAAGCTCGACAAGGCCGTTCGCCAGCTGCGCAAGCAGCACGCTCTCCAGCACTGGCTTCACCTGCTCGACCGCCTCGCTCCTGAGAGGTGCCGTCTCTATCCTCTGTATCTCAGGACCCTCATCATGTTCATCGAGAGACCTCAGGTCCTTTATGTAAGGCTTCTCGGTCTCGTCGAATATGCCATCCTGGCTCCTCCCGACCTGCTGAGGCCTCTGCTGCACTGGAGGGGGCTCTGCTTGAGGCTCTTTTGCTATGCGTGTCTCCCTCATCTCTTTTTCTCTCGTCTCCCTCCTGTCGTCGTGATGAATCTGCTGCCCCTGATGTCTTGGCCTGTCTACGCCGAGGTACTGATCAATCGGGATTCTTGTTCTGAGCGCCTTTATTATCTCCTTCCTGGTCAATTCCTCTACTTCCTTCCCGTCAGGCGCCTTTGCCACGAAGTCTATCTCTGCCACATTCAGAAGCGATCTTATCACCATATCGCCTCCCCTGTCCCCGTCGACGAACATTGTGATCTCCTTCTCGTTGGCAAGGTCTATTATCGTCTTCGGGATGTTTGAGGTCGCGCCGCCTATTGCTATGGCGTTCGTGATGTCGTTCCTCAAGAGCGTTATGACGTCCGCTCTGCCCTCGACCATTATGACCTCGTTGCTCTTTCCCAGGTCTGGCCCTGCCGGCAGGTTCTCCGGACCGAATGAGATGATCTCGCTGCTCTTGACCTCACTCTGCACGAGCTCAGCCAGCTCTCTGCTGTCAGGTATTTCGGTAGCAAGCAACTGCTTTATCAGGAACTTTGCCCTGTCGAGTATCTTTCTTCTTTTCTCAGCCCTTGTATCCTCGACCTTCTCTATCTGGAACTGGGCCTCGAAAGGCCCTACCCTGTCGACCGCCTCTACAGCTGCACCAAGTATGCAGGTCTCCACCCTGTCGAGAGACGCTGGCAGGAACAGCTTGCCGTAGGTCTTGCTCCCTGACTGCGACACGTCTATCTCTATCCTGCCTATCTTGCCGCTTTTCTGCAGCTCCCTCAGGTCGAGCTCATCTCCCAGCAGACCTTCTGTCTGCCCGAAAACAGCTCCTATGATGTCAGGCTTGTCGACAAGCCCGTCTATGCTGAACTTAGCCAGCACCATGTACTTTACTATATCTAGATATGTTTTTGCCATAATAATCACCACTTTCCCTTGCCTCTTCTATAGGCCCGCATATTTGCTCCACGCTCGTAACGTTGAGCATCTTGAGCATTCTCCTCCCTAGGGTCTCATCGATCAAATAGCCGCTGTTATGCTCAAGCAGCAGCATTCTCATCTTCTCCTTCTTCTCCTCCCCTCCTCTGTCATCGTCTGCAAGCAGGTACACCCTTCCGCTTATGCTCGGCAGCGCTGCTGAAAGTCTTGAATAGGGTATTGCTTTTATTCCGAAGTGCGCCAATGCCTTCACGTCGTGCAGGCCCTCGACTATTGTCGTGCCCTGCCTAAGCGCCTCCAGCATTCGCGCTATCCTATCGGCTCTGGTTCTGTCCTTTTCGCGCTGCACTGTTACCACTCTGTTTGGCTGCAGCTAAGAGAATCTAGACTTTTGACTCCTGATAACTTCTCCACACCAGAAAAAAGAGTGAAGCGGTAATTGTCATCATCTAAACCTTTAGCTTTAAGCCTTATGTATCTATTGCGTAAGAAAGTATTAAATAGATTCTCTACTCACTTCGTTAATTCATGCGAAAGGTGTGGGTTTGACCAGGTATGAGAAGGGTGCGAGAAGCGAGAGGGAGCTGCTGAACATCCTTGATGAGAGGGGATATTCAGTCACGCGCAGCGCTGGTTCCGGGGTGAACAGCGTCAGTCCTGACCTGGTTGCGATAAAGAAGGGAAGCTGCATATCGATAGAGTGCAAGGCATGGGACCGCGGAAGCCTGGCGCTTGACGCGGAACAGTACGAGAAGCTGATCGAATGGGAGTCGAACACAGAATTCCCCACATTTGTCGCCTGGCGCATGAATGGGATGGGCTGGTTCTTCATAAAGCTTGGAGAGTTCGAGAAGGGAAGGAACAACTACAACATAACAAGGAAGAAGGTGGTTGGGACGAACAGGAAACTGGAGGACGTTCTGCTGCAGAACAATCCTGCAAACGTCCATTAGTCCTGCATTTTGACTTCTTTGTTGCCTTTTTATATGTTTCGGATTTTATCGAAACGTATTAAAGCACGGAAGATTATACTTGAGGCACTGTAAAGCTGAGTGATTCCCGTCAGGAGAGATCGACCGCTATGGGGCACTGGCTCATGTAGGGCTTGTTGCCGTATATGTAGATCTTGTCAAGGGTTATCGTCGTGCTGTTCATCTCGCTGTAGTTGAGGAAGACGGTCGGATAGGGCTTTGCGGCGAAGAGGCAGTTCGACGGCGTGTCGTTCAGGATCGAGATGTGCCCGAGGCTGCCCTCCTGATAGACGCATAGGGTCTGGTTTATCAGATAGAAGCTCACGTTCCTTGAATGCACTATCGTCTGTATGAGCTGTATTGCACACTGCGCCACGTATGCGTACTGCGTTTGGTTCTTGTAGGTGCCTATCACTGCGACATGCTGCGAAGCATCGAAGTTGCCCTTGAATGTCGAGAATGGGACAGACAGCGGAAGGCCAAGGAATATTATGGATACGAGCGCGATGACGAAGATTATCAGAAAGGCAGCTATCACAATGATGCGCGTTCTTCTGATTCCTTTCTTTTCCTCTTTTGCCGCCTCTTTTGACTTGCTATCGCTGCGCTCTGATGGTTTCTTCAGTTCTGTTTTTCTCTCTTTAGCTGCAGTTGCCAAAGTATCACTTGGTTAGGAAGAGGGAGACGTAGCAGGTGCCCATTACGGCATCATTGCCGCTGGCGCTGAGCACGGTGCCGTAGAGCGAGTACAGGTTGAGCTTGTCCTGGGTATTGTAGCTCAGCATGATCACAGGCAGATTCTCCTCTGCATATGAATTCATGCACGAGTCCACTGACTGCGTCACGTTGCCCGCTTTGCAGAAGCCATTGGAGAACTGCACGAGCTGCATTCTCTTGCCCTGCCTGAGCAACTGCGCGTTTATCTTGCTGGCGCAGGCGGATTCGCCCGAGGTCTGTGTACCGTTTATCACGACAACCATAGAAGCTGACGATGAGTATGCGTTCTTGAAAGCGCCGAATGGTGCGAAGGAGCTCGCATATGAGAGCAGTGAGTAGGTGATTTCCACATACAGTATCACGCAGAGCATCAGGAAGATGAATACAGAGCGCCAGTTCTTCGCCGTCTTGGGGTTCACGACCAGCTTTCGTTTATGCTTTAGGCGTAACCTGAATACGACGAGAAGCAGGAGCAGCACAGCTCCTATAATGAGCGAGAGAGATGATCCGATTAGGGGTGCGAGCGAGACCGCGCTTGAATAGCTCAGGCCGAAAGCCTTGGCGATGCTGCGTATGAATGCTCCGTCTATTCCCCTCGCCATCTCCGCAAACGTTAACGGAGATGTGGAGTATCCGGAAAGTCTGGACGAGAGCGCGTTGAGCCTGCTTCCTATGTCTGTGAAGTTGGTTATGTTCTTGGCAGTTATATTGCTGTTCAGCGCGAGTTCGGAGAATGCGAGATTTCCGATATCCTGCGATCCGCCGCCATTCGATAGCTGCAGCTCAAGTATCTTCGCTGTGTTGTTCTCCGCCACCGAGAGGACCGAGGAATAAGTGGAGTTAAGGGCGCTATAAGCGTTCGAGAGGTTCGCGAATTCAGCTGCAAGAGTCTTGTTCGCCTGCGTGAAGTTGACATTGAAGTAATTCTTCACAGTGCTTGTGTAGTTGCTCTCTAGTATGAGAAGATACCTAGTAAGAGTTCCGTTGTTTATGTGACTCAGCAGCAGGACGCTGTTGTTGACGAGGGTTCCATAGTTCAGCAGGGTGGTGTTGAGTATTCCGTTCAGGATCGCCAGCCTCTGGTTGGAGAGGACAGGATAGGCGTAGATCAGCTCAGTCTTTACCGTGCTATTCGCAAGTTGGAGTACCTTAGCGTCTGAGAATGGGAGTGAGTTGATCCTGTTCAGCTCTGTCTGCATAGATGCAAGGAGAGGGTAGTTGTAGTTCAGGTTCTCGCAGTAGCCTAGCGATGAGCAGTACCAGGGCGCTGTGGACTGAGTTATGTAGTTAATGCATCCCCCAATCATATCTGGAGTGACGTTCGCTGTTGGAGGGAATATGACGTTCTTGTAGATGCTCTGCGTTATGCTTGAGATATTCGCGAAAGCGTTGTTCATCTGCGCAAGGCTAGTTATTACGTTGCTCTTGCTGATGCCTGATAGTGAAGAGTAGAATAAGCTGAAGCTTGCGTTGAGCATGGTGTAATTAGTCTCGAACTGCATTATCCCAGAGCCGAAGAAACCAGCGAATCCATGTGTCGCATCCATTACCTTCTTGCAATTTGGTATGAACTGGCATGACTCGCAATAGTTTGTCGCAGTGCAGGTGGCTCCGCTGGTCAATCCCGTCTGAGCGAGGCAGTCATTCAACGGACCTGACGATGAGTTCTCATATCTGTGCATGGTCATCGAAAGCGAGCCGAAGTTCGTGGTATTCAGGGCAGTGCCTATCGTGTAGTTCCTGATTATGCTGTACACAGTTGTGGCGTTGAGCACAAGAGAGTAATTGCTGCTGCTTGCATTGACAAGGAAATACAGGTCTCCGCTGCTGTTGTACATGCCAACATATGACTTCGAGGAGTATGCCAGGCTGACCGGCTTCAGCGAGTTCAGGAGCGAGCCGGAGACGTTGTAGCTCGAAAGCAGCTGGTTGACGCTCTGGAGCGAGTATGCATTCGCTATGAATGGAATTAACATGATGAAAAATACAGACAGCAGTATTCTAGTTGAACTCTTCATTGGCAATAATAAAGAAGAAAAGTATTTAAACTCTTTTCCGATATTCCGAGAGAGCAATGGAGGGAATTTTTCATCGCCGAAGCTGAAGACCATAAAATAAAAAAAGAAAAAAAGAAGAAGCAAAACGCTTCTTCTTTCAACTGCCTAGTTTCTAACCGCGTTATTATGCCGAGCTCAACAGCGCCTGGATGAACTGGTTTCCAGCACTCACCGTCTGGTTCGCGTAGTAGCCTGCGACGAGTATCCTGTTGCTGCCGAACGCCTGCAAGACCACTGAGCCTGTGTTGAAGCCTGAATCTAGGCTCGGGTTCTGCGCGAATATCTGCTGCGCAACAGTGTTCACGAACTTGCTTCCTATCACTACCAGCGTCGATGCCGCATTTGCGCTGCTGTCCAGAACGACAAGAGGCGTTGCAGAGGTGTCCAGCTTCACCGGCGTGGTTGCGCTGGTTACGCTTGGAGTCGCTGTCAGTGCAGATGCGCCGCTTACTGTGCATCCGCTTCCTGCGCCAGTCACCGTGCAGGTCTGCGTCACGTTCGCTATCGTTACATTAGGTATGTTGGTTGTCTGGCCTATTCCATAAGGTCCAGCCGTCGTGCCCGTTTTCGATATCGTTGCGTTCACAGGTCCTAACACTAACTGCAGCGTGTCTACGTTCTTTGCCACATCCAGTGTCAGCTGCGATGGTGAGATGCTTGCCACTTTGCTTCCGCGCTCTGATATGAAGCCTACCTTCGCGTTGACGTACGCTCCTGCTGTAGGTGAGTACGAGACGTTGTTCTGCGTTCCTGTCACTGAGTAGTTCAGCTGGAAGAGTGGTGTTGCCGCGACTCCTGCCGTCGAGTTCATTATGTTGAAGCTGTATGCATCTGTGGATGCTGTGTTTGCAGGCACGTTTATCTCCGGAACGTTGTACGTGAAGAAGTTGAACAGTGGTCCTGTTCCTCCCTTCGGTACAGGTGATGCGGCCGTTATCGCGAACGTCGATGTAGGCTGTCCGTTCTGCTGGTTGTAGGTCACGCTCACTCCGCTACCTAGGCTGTAGTAGACCTGTCCTGATACTGTGTAGATTACCCTAGGTGTCGTGTCTATAGCCAGTGTTGCCATCGTGTTTGCGGTCCCTGCTGTGTTTGTACTGAAGTCTCCCTGTGCGGAAGAAACTGTTCCAATATAGACCGTTATGCCTGGCAGTGCTCTGCTCAGCTTTACCGCGGTTATGTTATAGAAGGTTCCGGTTGTTTGCTGGATTGCGTTTATTCCTGCTAGTGTGTTTGCGCTAGAGAAGGTTAACGTAGTGCTCTGCGTTGAAGATGCTGTGTTTGTGGCGTATCCCGTTATTGTTACTAGCAGAGGGTTTGTGGTTGTGATGTAGTTTCCTGTTGGGTAGCCTGAGGAGACAACCAGCTGTGCATTTACAGGTACTCCTGCCGTGGCGCCAGTTGTTACAGCGTTCGCAGATATTGCGTTCCTGCTTTCCGTCAATACATAAGGAGTCAGCAGGTATGTTACTGTGCTGCTTGTCTGACCCGAGTAGCTGAACGCGTTTGGTATCTGGCTCGTCACTATGAGTTCCGATGACGGCTCTGTGATGTTGTTTATGTTGCCAAGTCCTTTAGTCGTACCTGTCGGGCTGTTCGCATAGTTAATCGAGCTCGCGGTCTGTGAGGCAAACGAGATGGCGTCGAAGTTGTTGCCGTTCGTGTCTCCCACCAGCGTTAACTTGTACGTCTCAGGGTTCTGTATGAATGTGAAGCTCTGCCCTGGAGTCAGCGTCACTGGGGTGTTGTTGTAGAGTATTATGCTCTGCAGATCAGTGTAGTGGCCGGATGCCGAGGCGTTGACCCACAACAGGTTCACGATCCATCCAGGATCACGCGTTTGGTTGAATGACTGTCCGTCCGTTACGTTATAGACATTGGAGTAGAGCTGTATCTTCGCCCACTTCTGGTATGCGTAGAGTCCTGCGAATGTCTGGTTTACCTTGACGTATAGCTGCACACCTGTGACATTGTATCTTACAGTGTTCCCAGGCCAGATCGATGAGGAGTTTGTCAGTACGCCCTTGTAGTAGACGTTTATTGCTGCAGGGCTAGTTCCAGTGCTTGCTGCTGATCCAAGGTCTGCAAGCTGCACTGTAAATCCTCCGCTCGTCAGGTTCTTGCCCACGTATACAGTGGTCATAGGGACAAGCGATGAAGCCAGACTCAGTTTGCCTCCGTGTACCGCCCATGTCGAGGATGCTGGAGTTCCTGAAGGAAGTGCATAGTTGACTATCGTCCACTGCTGTCCGAGCAGGGTGAACGCAGCATTGATTATGCTGTTTCCTGTTGCTGTTGATGTGCCTCCTAGTGCTCCTGTCACATAGTACGGTTCATGTATCGGCTTGTTGAACGTGATCTGGTACGCTCCACCTGTATTTATCAGAGCGAAATTCTGGACC
>JBEKPX010000009.1:0-17586 GCA_049520335.1 Candidatus Micrarchaeales archaeon
TGCTTATCTGAGACCTGAGACGCCGCAGGGAATATTTGTCGATTTCATCCAGATCTACAAGACGCACGGGCTAAAGCTGCCAATTGGAATAGCGCAGGTCGGGAACTCGTTCAGGAATGAGATATCCCCGAGGCAGCAGCTGGTCAGGCTAAGGGAGTTCACGCAGATGGACCTTGAGCTCTTCATCGATCCGGAGGATAAAGAGAAGGAGCTCTTTGGATTTGACGTCAAGACCATTTCTAAGCAGAAGATAAACTTCATGACCAAGGGCAGCGAGAAGGAGACGCAGGTCAGCATAGGAGAGCTGCTGGAAGCCAAGTTCCCGAATGAGTATTTCGCGCTCCTGGTTTACCTGGAGGCGAAGCTGCTTGAGGAGCTTGGCGTGGACGCCAAGCTGTACAGGTTCAGAGAGCTTGAGCGTGAAGAGCTGCCGCACTACTCGAAGTGCAACGTGGACCTCGAGATGAAGACGGCCCATGGCTACATAGAGCTGGCCGGAAACGCGGACAGAGGGGATTACGACCTCTCGCAGCACGCGAAGATCTCGGGCAAGGAGATAAGCGTGGTGAGCAATGAGAGAAAGATAGTTCCAAAAGTTGTGGAGGCGAGCATGGGAGTGGGCAGGCTCCTCTTCGCCATTCTAGACAACAGCGTGGTCGAGGACAAGGAGAGGGGCTGGAACTGGCTGAGGCTCAACGAGAAAGCTGCGCCCTATAGATATGCTGTGTTGCCGCTGCAGAAGGATGATAAGCTGATTGCGAAGGCAAGAGAGACGTACAGGCTCCTGCAGGAGAAGAATATCGACTGCTACTACTCTGAGACTGCAAGCATAGGAAAGCGCTACGCCAGGGCTGACGAGATAGGCGTGCCTTACTGCATTACCATAGACTATACAACATTGGAGGATGACACGGTCACGATAAGGGACAGGGACACCACCAAGCAGGTCAGGAAGCTCATCGGAGAGATTTGATGCACAGGCTAAGAGCGGGAAGATTTGACATAAGGCACACAGTTGACAGCGCGCAGCCGCTTACCTTCTTCGGGGACATGAGGAATGACAGGCGTGGCGTCGCCTACACATACAAGGACACATTGATAGAGGTGGAGCAGAAAGGCAGCACAGTCGCCTACTCGTCTTATGGAGATCTCTCAGGGGCAGAGATCAGGAAGGAGGTGCTCTCGAGGTTCAGGCTGGACGACGACATTGCGGACATATACAAGAGAATAGGGACCGACCTCTTCATTAGGAGGGCGATAAGGAAATACAGCGGGATGAGAGTGACCAAGAACGAGCCTTGGGAGACAACGCTCTGCTTCCTCATTTCTCAGTTCAACAACGTGAAAAGGATAAGAGGCATAGTCAGGAACCTGATACTCGCGTATGGCGAAGAGAGAAGCTTCTCCACGGATACGATGGTGCTGAAGTTCAGGACATTCCCGAAACCGGAGAGGATTGCAAGACTCAGCGTAAAGGAACTGATGTCGCACGGCGCTGGCTTCAGGGCAAGATACATCAAGTCTGTGGCGCAGGCATGCAGCGAATCCTTTGACCTGGACAGGCTGTACAGAAAAGGCTATGAGGAGGCTAAAGAGCAGCTGATGGAGATGGATGGAATAGGAGACAAGGTCGCGGACTGCATACTCCTTTTTGGATACGGGAAACTCGGTGCCTTCCCGATAGACGTCTGGATAAAGAGGGTTGTCGAGCGCAACTACTTCAGGGGCAGGAAGAAGAGCGTGAAGGAGATACATAGCTTCGCTGAGGAGAGATGGAACGGCTACGCAGGCTACGCGCAACAGTACCTCTACCACTCGGCTAGGAATGAGATCTGAACGGAAAGTTAGAAAAGGGCAGAGTCCTATATCTATTATGAATAACGATTAATGTGATTCGATGAAGCAGAATTTGGATATGGATCTGATAGAGAGGAAGCTGATCAACATGCAGGAGAGGAAGGACAAGGTGCTGGAGATATCAAGAGAGATTGTAAGGAACGCCGGGAGGAGCATAACGCTCGTGCACGCCAGGAAGCTGGGAGAAGCGGGCAGGGGAATAACGAAACTCAGGACACTGACAAAGAAATTGAGGTCTGCGGAGGAGGGCTTCGAGTACTTCTCCATACAGGCATATCAGGAGTATGTTGAGGCGCTTGCCTTCTATTCGGTTGTTAAGGAGAAGAAGCTCCCATCCCTCTCCGAGATGGGCACCGATGAAATCCCATACCTACTCGGGATAATGGATCTTGTCGGTGAGCTGAAGAGGGAGGCGATAGAGTCCATGAGGGAGAATGACCTGAAGGCGGCTAATAGATACTACTCGCTGATGAAGAACATTTATGATTCTACGAGGGCGATGCGCTTCGCCAATTCGCTGGTTCCTGAGTTCAGACGCAAGCAGGACTCCGCAAGGATACAGGTGGAGAATACTGGAACTGAACTACTCTCGTTCAAGGCGAAAGAGAGATATCTTTAAATTCTTTTGCTTTTTAAGATGTGTATGAAAGGCGATATGATGAATATGAGAAAGTTAAGGAGTAAAAAAGCGCAAAGCGCAATGGAATACCTGATGACCTATGGATGGGCCATTTTGATAATTGCAGTAGTGCTGGGAGCACTCTTCAGTTTGGGAGTGTTCAGCGGAGCATCCGTTCTAGGAACAGCTTGCGTAGCTGGACCAGGATTCTTATGCAGCGGCTTGATTTATACGCATGGAACAGGTAACCTTGCAGTGACAATAGGTCAGAGTACAGGAACCAACTGGGCCGTGTCTAACATAATTCTTGCGATTCAAGGAAATGCTCTGAGTACCAACGGTGGACCCATAGTACCTCCTATTCAAGTAACCTCAGGAGCAACAATGCTACCAATCACTTCAGGACAAAGCATACCAGTGACGTTTGCTGGAGTTGGGGCAGCACCAGCTGTTGGAGCGTCTATTGCAGGTTCCATTTGGGCTTGCTATGGAACTTCCGGTGCTACGGCCATTGCTTACGCACCTAATGGTCTATGCCAAGTAACAGGTGGCACTGCATACTACACGCAGGTAGCGACATTTACTGCAAAGGCAACCTGATCAGGAAGGATTTTCTTCAAAGGCAACCCAATCGGGTTGCTTTTTTTCTTTTTTAGTTTTATCTGAGTGAGCATAGCGATTGTTTAAATAATTTGCTGTTTTATATGAATGCGTTGGGAAGGCGTTTGAAATGGTTCATAAAATTAAAGCGCAAAGCGCAATGGAATACCTGATGACCTATGGATGGGCCATTTTGATAATTGCAGTAGTGCTGGGAGCACTCTTCAACTTGGGAGTGTTCAGCGGAGCATCTGTTATTGGTACGGCTTGCGTTGCAAGCCCGGGATTCTTATGCACATATTTGACTTTTTCGCATACTACTGCGATAATCTCTGTGACAGTAGGCCAGAGCACAGGAACACCCTGGACAGGATGGGCAGTTACATATGCGCCGAGTAGTATTCCATTTTCAGGATCTCTTCCACAGGTTGCGTTTCTGCTTCAGACCGGAACTCTTTCCAGTGGGCAGTCGGTAATTGTTAACTTACCTGTTAATGGGCTAACTGGGCCAATGCCTGTTGGAACACCTACTTCTGGAGATATATGGATATGCTATGCCACTGGCAGTTCGACGATCACAGGGAATACTATTGGTAGTTGCAGTGGAACCGGACAAATACAATACGCGCAGATAGCAACATTTACCGCAAAGGCGGTGTAAAATCTTTTATTTTATTTTTTCCTTCCTTTTCCCAGCTTCAGCACTATGTTGAGTTCTTCAACACTTAACAATGGTTTTCTGAGCCTTTCGCTGTCGTCAAGGGAGATCCTCGGGCACGCTGTATTCACGAAAACATCGAACTCCATCATGTTGTTTATCGATTCGAAGTCGAAGGTGTTTGAGACAAGTATCGCTGCAGTCAGACCCTTTGTCTCTATCTTCTTCTTCAGGTCAGTTGCCAGGTTCATGTTATACTGCCCGTTCTTCGTGCTGACGAGTATCCCGAACTTCTTTGCGTTCATTGCGGCCAGCACCTTGCCCCTGCTCCTCTTCCTGTAGGTCTCGCGCATCGCATCTATCCTCTCAATCCTGCTCTGGAAGGGATCTATTATGAAGAATGGCTTTGTAGTCTGGAGGAGCGCTCCGATTGGATGGAAGAGACCACCGCCGAAGTATATGAAGGCGTCGACATTCTTGTCCAAAACTTTTACGTTACCGGGATCGCACCCGAGCAGCTGGCCTTCATTCTTCGCGAACCCATTTGGCTTGTTGAACACTATCTCCTTTCCTTCATTCTTATAGAAATCACTTATCGCATTAAGCTGGTGGATGTGCTGGATCGTGGTCATGAGGCATATCTTTCTGTAAGCCTTGAGCGTTTCCAGCGACTTCGGAAGAATTTCGAGAGGGGCATCTATCCTATACTCAACGTATTCCACATTGAAGTCGGAATGCTTGAATTCAGCATGGCCGAAGTGAATCAGCTTCTCAGCGCCGATGCGCCTTGCCTCATCTATCGCAAGATCGCAGGCACCGAATGTAGGAGATGCCGATACGAATACCTCGTTCCCCTTTGCTTCAAGTTCCTTCGCGTGCTTCAGCGCCTCCTGCTTCAGCCCTTCAGGAAACTGTAGTAGTATTCTCATTAAACCAACAGGAATCGACAATAGCATTTGCTATCAGAAATATTTAAATGTTAGTAGAGGAGCATATATCTGTGATTTGATGAGTCCGAAGAATGCTGAAGTTATGCTCGTAGATGAGAATGACAATCAGATAGGGACTGAGGAGAAGCTCAGGGCGCACCAAAACGGTGCGAAACTGCACAGGGCGATCTCAGTCTTCGTGTTCAACAAGAAGGGCGAGACGATGCTCCAACAGAGGGCTATGAGCAAGTACCATACGCCTGGCAGGTGGTCCAACACCTGCTGCAGCCATCCGATACCCGGCGAGAGCGTCGCAGATGCTGCGCACAGAAGACTAAGGGAGGAGATGGGGTTCGACTGCGAGATGCGCGAGGCATTCTCATTCATCTACAAGGCGGACGTCGGGAACGGACTTACCGAGAATGAGTACGATCATGTCTTATTCGGAGATTACGAAGGCAAGCCAAAGATCAACAAGGAGGAAGTGATGAGTTACAGATGGATGCCTCTTGGAAAGCTAAGGGAAGAATCTGAGAGGAACCCGAATGACTTTACCCCATGGTTTAGGATGGTTTTGGATAGGGTAATCGTTAACTATAACAGCAGGAAAAATTAGGCAGCCTGCGGTGTCTGCTTCTGCTTCTCCGAGAGTCTTATTTTGTATGTACCTGAGAGCTTTGATGACGCCCTCTTGAGCGCACTTCTGCCTATCTCCTTGTTCTCGATGCTTGTCCTGATTTCGAAGATGGGGCTGCCGGCGAAGACCCTGGCTGCAACAGAGACAGGCTTGCCGAACGAAAGAGTCATTCCTTGTGAGACCCTGTCTGCTCCTGCCCCGCTCGCGAACTTCTTCTCTCTGATCACGTTATGCGGGAAGGGTATCAGTCTCATGAAGTAGTTGCCGGGAACGTTCTTCTCCAGGTACTTGTTAGCCGCCTGCCTCGCTGCTTCGAGCGAGTTTGACCTCAGCTGTATGTTCGACTTCGCGTTTAGGCTAATTGAAAGATCATAGTCGCTTTTGTCCACTCCCATGTTGAAGACTAGCAGGCTTGTCCTAGGCAATGATTTGATGTAGTTCTTCTTCGGCTTCTTGACCGAGTATCTTGACCATGCCTGGCTGTTTATCTTGCTTACGCATCTTCCTGGTCTAAGCTTCATGCTAGAGCACCAAAAACAGTAAGCTTTATGCTGTAGAAGTTATTTATTGCTTTCTGCTATCTTTACCTTTTCCATAAAGTCATCGATTATCTCTCCCATTCCTTAATATCTGGGTGAAAATCAACCTGGTATTCTGGTATTCCTAATGAAATCCCATATTCTTTAGCTTCATTATATTGTTCCTTGTTTCTTCTGTCTATGTAGAATACTTTCTTATAAAAGACAATATAATGGTGCAGATTATTTTTGAAATCTGCATACCAGTTATGCTGAGAATCTAAAGAATTGCTTAATTCCTCGGCTATCTGCTTTGCCTGTTTTTCTGGAATTTCAACCGTATGCAAAGTCCACTGTTTAACCCAAGGAGTTTTGTACTCTGGAGTAGCCTTTTCAATCTCAGTTTTGAGTATTTTTACCTTTTTCAAGACAGCCTTATTTTCAAGGCTCTCCTCAATGATAACTCCCTTGTAATAGTTCGCCACTAAACTACCTTTTCTGAGTAAAAAATATCGTCGTAAAGATTATTTATGCTTTTGTTGTAACCTTAAATCCATAGCTAAGGCCATAAGATATTATTATATTGTCAGTAGTATGTACTTATTATGGTATTGCCTTTAGAAAAACGAATTACTGCATTTGATGAGTTTAATAGACTTCTGCAGTTAAAATTTCGCAGGAAAGAGATAGTAGATAAGGTTACAAAAGATTTCGGTGTGAGTTCAGCTACAGCATATCAATGGTTTAGAGGCGGATCACCTTATGGGAAGAGAGCAGGAAGAATTACCATAAATAAAGAACTTTTTTACATTGTGGGTGCGCTATTAGGTGATGGTTACATTTATGCTTGGAGAAAAAGGTACAGGGTTGGTTTATCAGTAAGAGATAAAAGTTTTGCAAAAAGATTTGCTGAGAAATTATCTAAAGTCGTAAAAAGAGAAGTCAGATTTTATCATTATTCTAAAAAAGATCTTTGGTTTGTTAATATCAATAATGCAGAACTCTTCTTTCTTTTTAACAAATTAAGGAATGATTTATCATATTTAAGACAGTTGCTTAAAGTGGGAAATTTTAGTACTAATTCCTTGGAATTCTTACAAGGATTTATTGATGCAGAAGGTTGTGTAAAGTTAGTCAAAGAAGAAACCAGAAAGACTCCAAAAGTCGTAATGGACATAACTAACAAGAATTTAGATTACTTGATGCTTATGGCATTTCTCTTGGAAAAAACTTTAAGAATAAAACCTCATTTTTATTCACAATTTGATAAGAGGCGAAATTCAACATATCACCATTTGAGATTCTATAAAAAAGCAGATGTTAAAGAGATTTTAACAGAAATAAAAACGATTAAAAATCGAAACCCTAAACTAGTTAGGAGATTACTTCTGTAATCTTATACAAGCAAATATTACTTCTTTGCTTCTTCAAATCTTTGGGCTATATCCTCCCAATTTACTACGTTCCACCATGCTTTAATGTAATCGACTCTTTTGTTTTGGTAGTCCAAATAATACGCATGTTCCCATACGTCTAGGCACATGATTATTGGCAGGTTCGCGAAATGCAACATGCTATGTTTTTCCACCTGCGCTATGAGCAGCTGGTCCGTTGCCTTGTCGTACTGTAGCACAGCCCATCCGCTGCCCTCTACAGTATTTGCAGCATCGCTGAACTGCTGCTTGAATTTCTCGAAGCTGCTGAAGTCCCTGTTTATCTCGTCTCCGAGAGCGCCGCCAGGATTCCCTCCACCCTTTCCGGGCTGTGCCATGTTCAGCCAGAAGAGGCTGTGCAGGAACTGCCCGCAGTAGTTGAATCCGAAGTCCCTCAGGACGGCTCTTATGTCTATCTGCATCTCGCCGGATCTTGCCTTCTCCAGTTTCTCTAGCGCAGCGTTGGCACCGTTAACATATACCGCATGGTGCTTGTCATGGTGCAGCTTCATTATCTGCTCAGAGATGTAGGGCTCAAGCGCATTGTATGCATAAGGAAGTGCAGGAAGCTCATATCTTTTCGCCAATCCATCACCGAAACTGATACTATTTGAAAGTATTTAATAATAGCGCAAGGGACTAGCTAAAATCAATACTCCTAAACAAGAGGCTGTTCTTGCTATCGGGCGATTGGATCTGTCAGGTAAGATTGACCCTTGAAATCAGTTTTGAAACAAACATGCGTACGTTGCTGTCATCGAGTTTTTTATTCAACAGCACTTGCTTGTCAAGCAGAGGTGTGATAACAATGATGAAAGCAGTTGTTGTGATGAGATGAAGCGCGGTAAAGGGTATCTGTCCGATTAAAGCTTGCTCGAAAGTCATTCCGAAGAGAAGAGGCGTTGCAAGCACTCCAGTGACTATGTCGAAGGCGAGCACGCCCAACGCTCCGCAACCCAGATAGGTCTTGAGCCCGACCTTGTCTTTCTCCTTTAGGAAACGATGGAAGAACAGACCGAGCAATCCGTAAGTGATGCTCGTTACCAGCGTCCATAAACCAACATAACCTGTCACTACATCAAAGGAAGCCATTGTTATGAATGGGAAAGCGAACGAGGTCAGCGCGGAACTTCTTCTTGAGAACGGCAGTGCCATTGACATTATCGGGTCGTTGTTCGGAATTATCTTCAGAAGCCTTATGCCGTTTGCTATCAGAACTCCTAAGACAATCTTGAATCGGTTATGCTTGTTCATCAATACACCAAAATAGCTACTTTTCACAAGAACAGAATTTAAAGGTATTGAAAGGCAATTTATACAAACCTACTCCTCTCTCTTGAACTCGGATAATTCGCGACAACCAGTTGAACAGTGATGATCTTAAATCATCTCGAGCTCTTTCCTGGCTTTGGCCAACTCCTTCTGCGCCCTGCCCATGTGCTCTACAACCTCATCGAGGTTCTCTATGAGTCCATATCTCAGATCGCTTTTCACTCTTTTTGCTATGCTCTTCGCTATAAGTCTCACGTTCTTTTGGTGCTCAAGCAGGTTACTTGACATCCTGTCGAGCATGTTGTAATCCCTTATGAGCTCCCTGCTTACCTTCTTCTTGTTTTTCGCCATAGGCTTCAACTGCATCGGATAAGCATCGCAAGCAGAGTTTATAATTTAATACGATGGGATATACCTGAGAAGCAGGGTTATCAAAAAGACAGAAACCAGTTATTCTGGCAACTTCTTCCGCAGCAGTTCTTTTCCCACAATTTGTGGACCATGAATGAGTAACAATCCTGCTAATCATTTCCTAAATTTGGCCATCAGCTTTGCAAAAACTTCAGGATCAACATATCTTTGAACCGCTTCAGGGCCTCCGTTAGGAACCATTAGGTCTTTGACGAGAGTCGAACTTATTATTCCAACATCCGGAGGCGGAGCTAAAAATACAGTTTCGATTTCAGAATGGATCTGTTTGTTGAAGCGCTGCATTGCTATTTCATAAACATAATCTTGCGGATTTCTTATTCCCCTAATAATATATTTTGCTTTTATTTCTTTGGCATAATTTATCAGCAGCTCATTGGTATATGATGTAACAGTAACATTTTTGTGCTTTCTACAAATGCTTTTCAGCATATCAACTCGCTCTTCTACGCTAAATGTGGTTTTCTTTTCAGGATTTATACCTACAGCGACAACAAGGTCGCCAAACATTCTTGCTGCGGAGTCTATCATCCATTTGTGGCCATTGGTTGGAGGGTCAAAGCTTCCGGCATACAGCGCTTTTGTTCTTATTGGAAGGCTAAGTTGCTTTAGTGCCTCTTCAAGGTTTACCCTTGCGGTCGCTTCGTATTGCTCATTGAAAAAAGGAGTAAGATAAATAAGCGGTCTTTCCAAAAAGCCTTTAAAAATATTTGATCTTCCTTCGTTGTATTCTTCAGTAGAAAACGCAGAGTATTCTTCTCTGATTCTTTTGCCAGCCTCATCAAAAATCTTCTTTGGTTGCCCTAATATCGCCAAATCAATATCAGCGATAAACAATGAATCTTTTCCGTTTTCCGAACTATGTGATTTGACATCTTCCCAACATTTACGAAGTTTATGCCAATCGTGTTTTGTTACAATTATCAGTTCGCTTACTTTTTGTAAAAATTCCTCGCTGAGTCCAGCTTCCCTTCCTACATCGCGGGCCCATTCTGCGCTCTTCTCTTCATTGTCTTTTCTTTTGGAATCGTAAGCAACATCGTGAAACCATAGAGCGAATGCGAGAGCGTTGTAATCGCTTACCTGATCGCGCACTTTGTCAAGCTCATACAAGCATGCACCTATATGAGCAAGATTATGGTAAGGCCTGTTTTTATAAGCGTCAACCAAACCTTCAAAAACCGCTTGCGGATCTCCTTTAGCGTCGATAGATTTCCAAAGTGTCGCCCAGTTTTGATGCAATGCAGCATGAATTTCTTTTGTTTTGTACATGCGTTTAATACCTTTTTCAGGCTATTTAAACGTATGTTGTGTATTTGTTTAAAGACTCACCGAGGTTCTATATCTCATCAAGTATTCCAGGGCATGTGTAAACAAGGCATCTTTTTTTCCACATAGAAATTTAAGTGCTTTGCTCGCATCTATTCTGTGCTAAATAAATCTGTTTCTGAGAAGTCGGTGGAGGAAGAATTCTTCAGCTCTTTTCCAGAGAACTACGAGATGGGCAAGACGAAATACATAGTGATAACCGGAAGCGTGATATCTGGCGTTGGAAAGGGCACATTCTGTAGCAGTCTAGACACACTCCTGACGTGCCATGGGTTCAAAGTCTCACCACTGAAATTCGATGGCTATCTTAATTATGATGCAGGCACGCTGAATCCATTCAGACACGGAGAAGTCTTTGTGCTTGATGATGGGACTGAGTGCGACCTTGATCTCGGAAGCTACGAGAGGAGCTTGAACATCAGCCTCTCAAAAGACAACTACCTCACTGCAGGCAAGATATTCAAAACTGTAATAGACAAAGAGAGAAGCGGCCAATACCTTGGCAGAGATGTTCAGTTCATACCACATGTTACCGGCGAGATAAAATATTTCGTAAGAATGCTGGCAATGAAATCCCAGGCGGAGATCGTGATGATAGAGGTTGGAGGCACGGTGGGAGACCTGGAAAATTCCTATTTTATAGAGGCGATGCGGGAGCTTGCGTACGAAGAAGGCCATTCGAATGTGTGCCCGATAAACGTAACATATGTGCTGCAACCTAAGTGTCTTGGCGAGTTCAAGAGCAAGCCGGCGCAGATGGGGATGAGAAAGCTGATGGAACTGGGGCTTAGGCCGGACATTGTTGTCTGTAGGTCGGAGAGCCCTATAGGCAGAAACGTGAAAGAGAAGATAAGCATGTTCGCAGACGTTCCAGTAGATAGAGTTTACAATCTGTGGGACTCTGAAAATGTGTACGAAATACCCTTGATGCTAAAGGATCTGGGAATGGACGAAGCGATTTTCCAAACGCTGGGGCTCAAACCCAAGAGCGGCACTGAATCTAACTTTGCAAAATGGAAGGCATTCACTGACAACATAAAGAATTCAAAAGAGGAGGTTATGATAGGAATAGTCGGCAAATACACGCATGTCCATGACTCTTACCTGAGCATAACAAAGGCGCTAGAGCATGCCGCGCCAAGTTGCGGTGTGAAAGCGAAACTAAAATGGATAGAGTCAACCGATCTTGAAGATAGGAAAATCTTTCCTGAAGAAGCTCTTGAAGGAGTCAATGGGCTGATAATCCCTGGAGGTTTCGGCAAGAGAGGGATAGAAGGCAAGATTGCATCAATAAGATATGCAAGAGAGAATAAGCTTCCATTTCTAGGGCTATGCCTAGGGATGCAGTTGGCTGTGGTAGAATTTGCAAGAAATGTGCAAAACCTAAGCGATGCAAACTCAACAGAGTTTGATCCAAACACAACAAATCCTGTGATTGATATACTCCCAGAGCAGGTTGAGATAGTAAACAACTCAAGATACGGGGGGACGATGCGGCTTGGGGCATATCCTGCTCTTCTACAGAAGAATAGCGCAACAGAGAAACTTTATGGGAAAGAGAGCATTTCAGAAAGGCACAGGCACAGGTACGAGGTAAACCCAAAATACGTCGAGAAGCTGGAGCAGAATGGCTTGATCTTCTCAGGCAGGTCGCCGGATGGCAGGCTTATGGAGTTCATGGAATTGAAAGAGCATCCTTTTTTTGTTGCAACGCAGTCGCACCCTGAGCTAAAATCTCGGCCATTGGACCCTGCCCCGCTGTTCATCGGTTTGATAAAAGCGGCTGTGGAAAACAAAAATGCGCCAAAAATGCAATTATAGCTTGTCCTTTGCGATCTCCCATGCGCTTCTGAACCAAGGAGCTGCTTTCTCAGATTTTGCTATCTTCTCCACTTCTTTCCTTGGATAGAATCTGGCGCTGTCCATCTCTTCCTTGTCTAGCTCTACTTCATCATCGCTATGTGATATGAAGACAGCCACCATCTCGTTTTCTGGAGGGGCGAGGTATGTGAATTTGCCTACATAATGTATTGGTGCTGAGACTCCAATCTCCTCTTTTAACTCGCGTCTTGCGGCCTCTTCATAACTTTCCCCAAAGGTCACGTGGAACGAAACGGAACATTCGTAGCAACCAGGAAAGGTTTTCTTCCTCTCGCTGCGCCACTGCACAAGTATCTCTCCTTTTCCATTAGCAAGAAAAATGACACCTGAGCGATGTAGGATACAATCAGCATGAGCCTTATCCCGCTCAACACTTCCAAGAACTTCGTCATTCTCATTTATTTTATAGAGCAATTCCATGCCTACACCAATGATATCAAAGTCTGCAAAGGTAAAAAATTATTTTCATTTCTGAATTAAAATACATATGGCACTATGAATGATAGGAAGGTTTAGGAAGTGTGATATCAACTTCGAAGAAACCAAGCCTGCCTGGTATGTAAATTGGTTTTTCAAACTTCTTAGCGTCCTTGAGCAAGAAGCCGTATCTGGAACCAATATACTGATCTGTCGCAAGATGTTTTTCCTTGTCCTGTAGAAACACCTCGCTGTTTTTGTATTCTTTCACATCGTATAATGTAGCTTCACCTATAACCGCACGCCTAACAAGCGATTCTGGCTCCATCTTGAATAATTCACACGCTGAGTAGTCCAGATTTCCAGAAGCATGGACTAGAAAAGAGCCACGGAAACTCGTATTCCAATTGCGTAGTTCTATTGTCTTCTTACCATCAACTATCAGATCCGCAAAGGGTTGTTTTAAAGATAGACACTTCATGTTAATTGTCTTGGCAGTACTTCAATATAAACTTTTATTCTGAGGCATTCAACCCTAAGTTATTCACCATGGTAGAACAACCTAGTGTTTGTTACAAGCCCTAAACACATGAGATAGCATATTATTTACTGTGGAGAGCTGATTCCAACTTTTTCATCTCCTTTTCCCATGAGTACGCTATGCTTTCTGTCTTTTGTGGAGCAACACCAATGTATTTCGAGGGATCTGATATCAGATCTCTCTGTCTTTGTGTGAAGCGCTCTAAATAGTTTCTTAGTTCTTTGTCTTCAGATACGACTTCCAATATCGACTTTCCGGTCGCAACTGCTTTATCGGCTATCTTTCCGATTAGTTCATGTGCATTTGGATATCCATAGCTGGAAAGCAAAAGCTGAAGAGGTTCCGCTGTTATGTAACCTGAGCTCATGTTAAAGTTTCTGAGCATGTTTCCTGCGTGCGGTGTTAAGGAGGTTGCAATTCTCGTCGCTCTTCTTATAGAATGATCAAACCTTGTGAATAAGTCAGGTATGTATCTCTGAGATGCCGAGTTTGTAAGGTCTCTTTGGTGAAAAGATATCTCATCGAAATAGAAGGTGAGCATTTCGGGCACTGTTTTCTTATACAGGCTTATTATGTTCTCAAGGCCTACAGGATTGGCTTTATTTGGCATGGTAGAAGATCTTGATACGTCCTTTCCTCTAGGCTGTCCAACCTCGGCGATCTCTGGCCTCTCTAAATTATACATGTCGTAAGCCCAGTTTGCCAAGACTGCAAAGCTGCTTATCACCGTGTGTGCCAGATCCGCCATAGGTTCTGGCTGTGTTATTTGTGTTGATATCTCAGTGGGCTTTAGACCCAAGGAACCAAGTACTTCTTTCTCAAACTCGATTGGATCATCAACAAACAAACTCGCCGCGCTGTAGGTGCCGACCGCCCCAGAAAACTTGCCTCGGAGTGAGTCCACCGCATTCTTTACCGCAAGTATGCGTCCACCAAACCTGCTCACAAAAAATGCAATAGCATAGCCAAAAGTCACGGGCTCTGCATGCTGGAGATGAGTCCTACCTATCTGCAAAGTGTCCTTCTCTTTCTTCGCTATGCCTATCAGCGCACTTTCGAAGGCGATCATGTCAGGTATTATCACATTGTAAAAGGCATCCTTGAACCTTAGCGCATTTGCGGAATCTATTATATCATAAGTGGTCGCTGCCCTGTGCACTGCAGCTTTAGCTTCTTCGTCATCCAGATTCATCTTTATTCTGTTAACCAGTGCTATTATATCATGCCCAGTTTTTTCCTCTTCTTCATATACCTCTTCAGCTGTGACCTTCTTTGATGCATCTGATATCTTGGTTGCTGCATTTTGAGATATGATGCCTTTTTTAGCAAGCGTAAATGCAAGCGCGGCCTCCACTCTGGACTTGTATTTTACAAAAGACTCTTCAGAAAAATAAGGAGCTAGCTCTTTTATTCCGTATCTAAAGTCTGTTGGCGATACTTGATCAAATTTAGATATCTTCTCTGTTCCCATATTTGTCCCAAACACATAGACATCTGGAGACTTATTAAGTTGCATGTCGATGGCCGATACTAAGCCATGATTCTATAGCGAATATTAGAGATCTGATCTTAAAGCTCTTACAGACACTCTTGTCTGATCTCGTGTAGCTCTTTAAGCAAGTCAACTCAAATCTTGCCCGATTTTCTTTTCAATAGATGTAGTGAATGCTTTGATAATCCTACCGCACAAATAAATACTCCTAATAATAAGACTACAAATCCTGCGATCATCTGTTGTTTTGCAAACGACGTCACCAAAAGACCGATAAGAAATAGTATTACGCCTATGAGGATCAAATACTGCCCTCTATATTTACTTTTAGGAGTGCGTTTATTTCTCGTTCTTTTTGCCATATCAATCACCATTATTGAGCTGTATATAAATTCAAACATATATTGTTAAATGTTTGTATGGTTGCAAAGATTCTGTTATACTAAACGATTGAATTTGGCAGGGTAGAACTTTTGTCCGTGAGTTAAGCACCCACTCTTTGTGCTTTGGAAAGAGGTAAAACACTAGCATCGTCCTTTTTCTTCTTTTCTTCGTCTGATATTACTTTAAAGACATGAGGCTTGATCTCACTGATTATTTTCTGTGCAACCATTTCATCAAACACTTGCCAAGTGTGTCTTTCGGTCAACTCCAATTTAACTTCTAGCTCGCAAAGTAATGAATCTTCGGTTATTTCTCCAGAAGGGCTTTCTTTTGCTAACGCCAGTGCCACAGGTTTGGCTTCATCCATCCAATACTTAGCATTCTCTCTTCCTTCGTTTAGCCATTCCTTCAGACCCTCGATAGGCACCATTTTCTTGGCGTGGCTATTGGAATTCTTAACGACCATAGAGTTATTGGATATTTGATATTTTTAATACCTCACATTGAAAAAACATTTGAACTATAATGATCGCCAGGGCAGGTTTCTTGCCCTTGAGTTAAGAGCTCATTCTTATTCCTTTACAAGGGGTAAGAGATATGGTTATAAAAGATGAAAAAATAAGAAATAGCAGGGAATCTTTCTAAGTCAATTGAATTTGCTTTCGGTGTATGAATGCCTTTTGAGATAATAAAACAATTAAAGTCTTGGCTTGCGATTAATCCGATCATTGGATGTCCATCAGAATGCGCTTATTGCTATAGGCAGGATGATAATATTTTTTGGGTTAAGGAACCAGTCCAGATTCGAACGGTAGAAGAAACTTTAAATAATCTTTTAAATCATAGGTTTTTCTTGCCAAACTCCACACCTATTGCTATATGCAACATGACAACAGATCCATTTTTTGAAAAGCCCAAAAAGTTCATATATGAACTACTGAGTAAACTAGATGACTCAGGGTATACGAATTCAGTTGGCTTAATAACAAAGCAGCTGATAACAAAGGATGATATTGCCTTTCTCGAGTCTCTATCAAACATAAACATAAACGTATTTGTCACATATTCCGAAATGCCTAAAAACATCGAGCCTATTGGAAACGAAAGAAGAAAACAATCTCTAAAGAATTTGTCAGATAGCAAAATAAAAACAATTCTTTACTGGAGACCCATAATAGAAGGTCAAAATACAGATGAAAAAAGAATAAAAGAAGTTCTGGATTTTGGTGAAAAGTGTGCGGATGCTTTCGTTATAAGTGGGTTAAAAATAAGTCCTAATATTTCTGCTAGTTTAGAAAAACAGGGAGTGCACCTTGTTGGAGAGTTCAAATCTGATCACAAGAAGATATCTGATGGTTCTACAAGCAACATACTGAATTTTTATAAAGAAGAAGATATCTCGACTCCCTTGTTTAGGAGGACATCCTGTGCCGTAAGTTATTTGAAAAACATTTCAGATTATAATGCCCATTGGAGCAACCCACAGAAGAATTGTTTGGATACATGCCCGGCTTCACAAAAACAGAGTTGCAGCCTAGCTGCAAAACCCAAAAAAGAAATGATAGAGTTCTTACTGGAGAAAATGGACAATAGATCTGAGTTCGAAATTAATGAAAATTACGTAGGAATCAAAGGTAGACTTACGGCAGAAGAACTTACTTATCTAAGGCATAATCTACTCTTTCCTGTTAGCTCAATCTGATTTATCTGATTAGTTAGTAGGCAAATGATTAAACTCAAAATAACAAATTCTTATATGCAAATTATGCTTTTTCACCAATGCTTAAATAGGTGGAATGCAAATAGATTTTATGATAAGATGAAAACAATAATTGCTAGTAATCAGGAGAAGTATCATGCGTTGAAGGAGGTAGGGAGAGGCACGGAAAAGCTTGCCAAGGGCATAGCTGCGACCGTTGCTTCGGGAGCAATTGTGGCTGGAGAAGGATATTTCGCTATCAAGACAATTCCTACTCTTTTATTTGAGCCTTTGCCAAATCAGTGGGCTCACTTTATAAACGGCCTTCAAAGTACAGGTGTAGCCATAGTCATCATTGCGGGCGCGGCAGCGACCTACGTTTTGGCTCCTTATGGAATCGGCAAGATCAAAGAAGGTCTTGACGAACTTAAAGAGGCAAAGAGATAAATTAGAAGGCAGAGCTTTGAATGGTCTGACATCAGGTTCATTGTTAGTATTAAAAATTCGTGTGCAGGATGCCGCTATTCCGATAGAGATTCAAGCCCAATCTTTCGAAGTCAAAATCAGGGTTCGCTAGGGTAGGCTTCTTGCCCTTGAGTTAAGAACCCACCGCCTTAAACCCGACAAAGGGATATAGGATATTCACCTGTTTAGCGTCTCATCAGCTTTGTAACTTCCAGCTCATTCACGAGTTCAACTATCCTAGTCAAGATAGCATCTCTTCCCATGCAAAGTTCGGTATAAGGGAAGGGAGGATGGAAATCGTCAATGCTCCATATTCTTGTTTTGCTTGAACTACAGGCATATTCCGGTATATGGGAGAGATCATTCACCATGAAGACTACGATATCTGCTCTGTCGAACATCTCCTTCGAAATTGGCTTTATTTTT
>JBEKPX010000010.1:0-15740 GCA_049520335.1 Candidatus Micrarchaeales archaeon
CCCCGACTGACATTTGGGATATGGGAATCGCGGAAAAACTAGAGTTCTGCTGTCTGCTTCCGCCCAGCTAAAGCTCATGGCTGTGAAAAAGAAAATATTGAAGAGCCAGACGCTCCGCTTAGGCGACTATCTCTCCTACAGCGAACCTTTCCCTGACTTCGGTTATCTTTACCTTTATGGTATCGCCTTCCTTGGCGCCCTTGACAAAGATAATGAAACCGTCCTTCTTGGCTATCCCATCCCCTTTGGCTGCGACCGCCTCGATTTTCACTTCGAGTTCGTCTCCTATCTTCACGGGCTTGGGCACGCCTGAGTTAAAACTGCCTCTTCCTCCGAAGCCTCCGCCTCCGCCGTATCCTCCGCCTCCGCCGTATCCTCCTCCGCGTCCTCCGCGGGAACCGTAATTTCTGCCTTCGTTATATCCCATTTCATTCACTTTTACTTATTTCGCTCAGAATTAGACAGTTAGCCTTCTTCTTTACAGATTAGATGTGTTTCTTCAGGTATATAGACTTATCCCTGCAACGTTGTTTTGTTCAAATCTCGGACTCCCGACTGGAATTAGGGAGATAGGTATTGCGGAAAAACTAGAGTACCTCGCTCTCTGCGTTAGACCAGCGGACTTTGCCTTTTTCAACGACAAGATGATTTCTCCAAAATCTCTTAAGTCTCAAAACAACAATCGAATATGTTAAAAATGTAATTCTTACGTATGTTTAAATAGGTCGAGAAGCATAAACTATGATATGGTAGTTAGAGAACACAATAATCTGGAAAGACCAGAGAAGAAAGAAATTGGGATTTCCGAATATGAGTTAACAGTCAAGAACAAGTCATCCACTCTAAGTGAAGAAATAACGATAAGTCTTTTTGATTTCTCGAAAGACTGGAAAAGAGATAATGGAGATTTGCAGAAACTGGAAGAAAAGGCATTTGGAGAGAACCTGCAAAGCTCCAGCGGCGAGCTAAGGAAATTCTTGGTAGAAAGAAGCACTATAGCAGTAGTAGCAAGAGATGCGAAAGGCCACGTGATAGGCATAGCATATGGTATGGCATGGCCTTTCGTAGAGAAAGAACCGGAAGATCCAAAGTCAGAGGGAGGTGAAAAGGAGGCTTTTGAAGAACTGCCAGCACTTATGGAAAAAGCCATAGGAAGGAGAACGCCTGGAGAGAAGATGTTCTACGTTCACGACACAGCAGTGCTGCCAGAATATCAGAAACAAGGAATAGGAAGCAACATGACCAAAGTTCTATTCGACAAAGCCAAGGAGAGGGGCTTTGAGGTTTTTGTCTACCACGCAATGGTGAATTCAGGGTCTTCCAGCATGTTTAAGAAGAGCGTAGGCGGTACCGATGTCAAGATTTATGAGAACTGGTATGACACCAGCGACCCGACATGCCTAGGTATGGCAAACCTTTGTGATGAGCAGGAATTTGAAGGTCTGCGCAGACTCAGCATCCAGCCGATAGCTCAGACAAAGGGTTACAATTGCGGGCCGTTCGTGCTGGGTTTGCAGCTTGCTCAGCACGGACTCAACGGCGTGAGCATGGAGGAAATAGAGAAGATTGCGAACACCACGCAGAAGTACGGCACATTTCCAGAAGATATGGTGGCTACTGTGGAAAAGCTCGGATTCAAGGCAGAAGTAAAGCAGAATGCCACGCTCGAAGACCTGATGAAGAAGATCGACGAGGAGAAACCTGTGGTCGTTATCTGCACGCTACACTACTTGCCTATGCCTAATCCCATGGAACCGCCAGAAAGGCTTTGGTATGCATGGCAGGACACAGCTCGCCACTTTGCTTCACGCAGCAAGATACTGAAAAAGATGTTACGTCCTTTTGAAGACGTCCACTACTTGCTGCTAGTTGGATACGACAAAGAGAACCTGACTTTTGTCGATGTAGCCCAGGGCAGAGAGAAGACCATGCCAAAAGATGAGTTCGAAGGAAGATGGTTCGGCAAACTAGGAAAGGAAAAACCGAAGATTTTGTACAACCACTGGATGATGACAGTCAGTTCCTGAAGCTCGTAAAGCGGCCAATCTTGTCCAAACTAAGGAACCGATGGCTCGGCACATCAATTCTTAAATCTCCAATCCTCTTCCATTTCAGTACTAGCAAAGGAGCTGTTTGATATGGTTGCAAATCTCTTATCCTTCTTGGATCCGAACCTTATAGAAATTGCGGATTCTAATGGAAATGTGAAAATTAAGTTGTGCATCACTGATTTTGTTGAAGACAAACAGACCCAAAAGGTGATGAGTAAAATAGCTGAATCCAATACTGGGATAGGAATGTTATAAATTTTTCCTCAGCAACTTTCTGAGTTTTACTATCTCTGCATTTATCTCTGTGGCTTCTTTTCGCAGCCCGGTCATTTTTATCTCTATTATGCCAACTGCGCTAGCTGCCTGCAAATTTTCGTCTTTTGGCACTCCTAAAATCAACTGCTCCCCATTGTACCAACTAGATCTAGTGTACGGGGTTGACCTGAGTAATTTGTAGCGGTAGTCTTTGTAGATTTTGACATCGTAGTCGAGGAGGACATCGAGCAACTGAGGGTTTCCACCGTCCAAATCAACATGAACGGTGTTTTCTACATCAGTACCTTTTCCTTTTGTTAGCTTTCCGTTATGGATTGCAAATAAGCCATCTTTCTTAACTTGTCCTGTCACCCTGAAACGCTTTCCTTTCAGTTGCTCTCTGAGCTCTTCATCTTTGGCCAGTATAGGTAGTATTTCTATATCTTCCAGTTGCCTTAGTCCAGCTTCATCCAAGAGCCTCATCGAAGTGGGGTCATCTACCTTTAGATCCAGCACAAACAAGGACAGTGTTGTGCCCCTTATTTCCTTGAATTTTGGAGCCTTTATTGTCTTCGTACCAGTTTCCATCTTCTCACTTTATTATTTATATTGGTCCTTTTATATATAAGTTTCTATTAATTACTTTGTCAAAATTACAAAAGAGTTATATATTTTGTTACTATAACTTATTTTAATGGAAATAAGTAAACTATTGAACCTAAAGGACAGAAAGCTGCTGTTTCAGTTAGACATAGACTGCAGGAGAAGCAATTCAGAAATAGGGAGGCTTGTGGGCCTGAGCAAGCAGTCCGTAGACTACAGGATAAAGAGGCTGCTGGAGGAGGGCGTACTCGTTCGCTTCGCCACAGCGATCGATACATACAAGCTTGGCATGTCCAAGTACAAGCTCTATATCTCCCTAGAAAATGCAAACAAGGAGCTGATCAAGAGAATAATAGACTTTCTTAAAAAGGAGAAAAGGACTGAATGGGTGGCGACATGTGCTGGAGGCAAGTACGACATCATAGTGGGATATGTGGTTAAAGACGTGTACGACTTTGATGATGCACTGAAGGAATTTGATGAGAAATTTAGCAAATTCATATCGTTTAAGGAGATCACTGTAACGCTCGGAGCACCGCATCTGAGGAAGGACTACTTGATTGATGCAAAGGAGCGCTATCCGGCAATGCCTCAGGGAGGCAAGCGCGGCAATGTGAACATAGACAAGGTTGATGAGGAGATAATAAAGATACTAGTTAACAATGGGCGCATGCCAACAACAGAAATTGCGAAAAGGATCAAGAGCACTCCCAGAGTAGTTGATTACCGAATAAACAGGCTGAAGAAGGAAGGAATCGTGCTCATGAGCAGGATAATGCTGGACCTTAACAAGCTGAACTGGATCTACTGCAAAGCATTCCTGAAATTCAAAAATTTGACGAAGGAGAAGTTTGACCGCTTCCAGGCATATTGCGAGGACACGAAGAATCTAACATATATTATCAACTGCATAGGCCCGTGGGATATGGAACTTGACTTTGAGATCCAAGACTTCAACACTTTCTACTCCATAATGCTTGATTTCAGGAACAAGTTCTCTGACATACTAAAGGCTTATGATTATGTGATTGTTGCCAGTGAGGACAAGTTCGATTACTATCCTGGTTCATATTCTGAGTTCAAACTCAAGCGTGCAAATGAAATGCAGAAAGCTCAGATTCAAGGCGGCCAAAACGAAGCATAGCTATTTCGAAATTTATTTCACTTATTTTTATATGTTTCGATAAATTTGCAAGACATATCTGGGAAAAACGGAACTGTTTTGCACTGGTTTTGAGGAAAAACTGGGGTTTTTGATGTTTTATTACTTATTTAGTATTTTTCTGAATAAATTCCTTTATGGCCTCTATATTATCGATTATAAGTTTGGCCTTTGTCAGCCCAAAAGTGAAAGGATGCTCGTCACTCTCGTCTTTCAGAAGACTCATGGTAGGATGTCCTTTAAACTCGCCAGTTTTTATCGGCATTGAGATCAACTCTATTGATATGACCGGATCTAATATTAACGTCTTTCGTTTTCACCAAGAAGTTGTTCTTGAGGTCTGGAGAGGTCAGCAATCCTGAGTTTGACAGAACTCGCATATGGTTTAGGATAAGGCATACTGCCTTGGGAGGGTTATTGAGCTACATAAAACCCTGAAATAACATCAATAGGCATCAGCGGATTAGATACTTTTTCAATCATCTTGTAGCAGTCATATTACCTAGGTCACATCACTTGCCTACAAGTATATTTGTTTTGTACTTGAAGATTAATAAAAAGTTGTTCCTAGCAGTTTCATCGTATCTTCCTATTATCATAATTATAGACAGGCCAAGCTAGGAGTGAACATTAGAAAAAAGCATCTCTTGTTTCAGACGTTTTAGAGTTTCTTAACGTTCTTTGCACGTGGTCCGCGCTCACCTGATTCAACTTCGTATTCTACAGAATCTCCGACCGCGAGAGTAGCACCGCCTTCAATCGCAGAGCTATGTACGTACACATCCTTTCCGTCTTCGCCCGTTATGAATCCGAATCCGCGCGCGACGTTGAACATCTTTACTTTTCCTTTCATTAGATCACATCTTGTCGTATTATCTTGAAGCGAATAGATTATAATATCCCATTGCTGTGTCCCAGAAACAGGATGTTATTCATTACCTTTGTTTGTCTACCCAGTTAATACTGTGGATTATGGTTGTTGACCAAAAATTGGAATCTTTTACATTGGACGTCAGTCGCAAGTATTTATAAAATAAGCTATGCTATTTTATAGTGGTTGAGATTGGTATTTTATCGTGATCTTATGGAGATTAAAACAAGTACCATAAAGCAGAAAGTCATCATAAATGCAACTCCGGATGAAGTATACAGCGCCTTCATGGATGCCAAGATCCATTCAAAATTTACCGGCGGCAAGGCTACGATTGTACCAAAAGTGGGAGGCAAGATAACTGCCTGGGACAACTACATAACCGGTAAGAACCTTGAGTTGATTAAGGGGAAGAAGATAGTACAAGAGTGGAGCACAACGGAATGGCCTGATGGTTATCCGCCATCAATACTTACAATAACGTTCAAAAAGGCAGGAAAGGGGACAGAACTTACGATGGTTCACTCCAAGGTGCCTAAAGCGCAGATGGAGAACTATGCTGATGGATGGAAAGATTACTATTGGAAACCTCTAAAGGAGTATTTTGAGACTAAGTGAAGTTAAGTTCTTTTTAAACTTTCCAAAATTCAGATCCTATATATAATTCCTCTTAGGCATCTGAGTTTCTGGTAGAGTAAAGTTGTGCATTTTTATATGAGTACTGCAATTGTTTCTTGAAAGGGTGCATTCATGGCTAAAGAAAAGATTGCTGTTATAGATGGTGGGGGACGTGGAAGCGCGCTTATTGATAAATACTTGGAGAGTCCGCATGTTGAAAGCGCTATAGCGATACCAGGAAATGATATGATGAGCATAGGGAAAGAAAAACCTGTGGAAATCTTCCCTAAGCTCAAAACGACAGACGTCAGGGATATTGTGGAACTATGCAGGAAGGAGAAAGTCACGTTTGTGGATATCGCTCAGGAGAATGCCGTTGAAGCAGGACTCGCAGATGCCTTGGAGAATGCGGGAATTCCTGCACTAGGTCCGACGAAACAGGCAGGAGAGATTGAGTCAGATAAGATATTCGGCCGTCTGTTTGGAAGAAAACACAATCTTCCGCAACCGATGTTTGCATTTTTTGATCTGGAAGATGCTGGAGTGATGTTTATAGAAAAGGGAAGAGAGAGGCCCGTGTTCATAAAGGCAAATGGCCTTTGTGAAGGAAAGGGAGCGATACCTGCAAAAACTAAAGAAGAAGCGCTAGACGGAATAAGGAGAATGAAGGAATTCAAACATGGTGCTGGAAGACGCTATCTAATAGAAGACTGGCTGACAAACGATGACGGGAGCAATGGCGAGGAGTTCTCCGCATTTGGTATTAGTGATGGGCAAACAGTAAAGATGCTAGGATATGCTCAAGACCATAAAAGAGCGGAGAATTCTGACACGGGGAAGAACACTGGAGGCACGGGTTGCAGCACACCGCCGCTTGTTTTAACTGACAAGATTAAAAGAAGCGTGGAAAGTTTCTTCAATACTACTGTAGCTGGTTTGGCTGCAGAAGGCAGGACTTACAGAGGAGTGCTATATCTTGGAGGGATACTTGTGAGAAGACAGAACTCCCTAGAACCCTATATAATCGAGTGGAATGACAGGTGGGGCGATCCGGAGTGCCAGGTCATTTTGCCAGGAATAAAGAGCGACCTGTTTGAGATCGGAATTGCTGCGGTGAACAACAAAGTAAAGGAATTGAAAATAGAGAGTGATGGCAAGGCGCGGGTTGCTGTTGCAGGTATGTCTAGGGGCTATCCGGACAATTATGATTCTGTTAAAGGCAAGCGCATCTTTGGGCTTGAAGATGCGATGGAAATGGAAGGTGTGAAGGTATACGGCGCTGGTGTTGATGTGGTTGATGGCCGCTATTACGCCAGAGGAGGCAGGCTTTTCCACATTGTTGGCGAAGGCCGGGATGTAATAGAAGCAAGAAAAAGAGCATATGCTGCGATGTCATCGGTATATATTGAGGGAAACAACCTGCATTACAGAACAGATATAGGTTGGCGGGATGTGGCTAGACTGGCAGAACTTCCGAAGCTCTGATGTAATATTTTCAAAAACTAGAGTCTTTCCACGTCTACCTTGAACATTCTTATTTCTTTCGGGCTTGCCACGACCAGCTCACCGTTATCTAAGCCTGGAACTAGATGCCTTCTTTCGCATTCCTCCTCAAACTCCTCCAACTTGCTTTTTCCAACAGAGGTTAGCAAGCCAATGTAGCGCCTTAACCCCTCGCCATACACTTCCCTGCTCAAGTCTGCTTTGCGGGATGGACGATTCGAATAAAAATCAGGACCTGGCATTGCCAGCAGTTCTAAAAGACGCAGCGCAGCATGTGCTACCACTGCATCGTCGCTGCTTTTTAACGCCTCAGTATAAGAGGATACCGCCCTTCCGTCAAAATATTCCTGGCATGCGGTGCTTATTCCCTTATCTGGATAAAATGCCGAAAATACTGATTCGGTCTCGCCCTTCATCAGCTCCCTGCTGGATGGATTCCTTACATGATTCATTTCATGCAGTATGGCAACGGTGGATTCAAGAAAGGACGTCCCATTTATGTACGTAATCCTGAACGGACCCTCCGTCCCCCACTTTTCATCCTCGTGCATAATAGCGGTGCTTATGCTCACTCCGAAGTCTTTCTCCATCCACTTTGCTATTGCAATCAGATCTTGTTTGCTCTGAATTCTTTCAGGCAAATTGTCTTTCGCGTTTTTCTTGAGAAATATTAAATTCAGTCTTTTTCTGATCTCTCTTATGCCTTCACGGACATTTTCGTCATTTGGAACCTCTTCGCCGAGCTCAACTTTTTCCACTGATTTGATGAACTCGTTCGGATCTTTGATTCTTTTAAGGATTGGAGTTTCAATTCCCAGTCTTGTAAGCGATCTCTCTAAAGTACCGTACCATTCTTCATAGCGCTCTCTGACCTCCTTGCTTAGCACTACTCCGCTCCTGCTTACAACTTTTTCCATTGATATATTTTAGATCTTCTTGTATTTAATGATAATGTAGAGAAAGGGCATTTGGCATATAGATTCTGAGTTTTCCTGCAACAAATCATTTTGTCAATTCATTCAGTATCTTCATGGTTTTATCTGCATCACCTTCGTGAACAAATAAATGATCATGATTGTAGCCTGAAACAACATTGACGCTTATTTTATTCTCTGAAAGCTTGTCGGTTATTTTTGCCAAGAAACCGATTGCAGAGAGGTCTGAATGGACGGATAGCGTTATCATTTTCCAGACATCAGAATAATGAAGTGCATTGGCATCTGCGGTTTTCCTCTCCATAATAAGTGTTATTCCTTCTTTCTCTCTGAAAGTCAAGAGAGGATTTAAGGGGTGGGAGCAGGTCGCAAGGAGGCTGTTAAATCTGGCTTCTGAAAGAGAACAGAAAACGTATTCTTTATTGATCAGGATAGGTTTCATTTGTTTCAGCAATTTATTCAGATTCTTGATTCCTGCCATAGGATGATCCTTATATATTCTAAGTGCGGGGGGTGAGATTTGGACTCACGCAACCACTAGGGTAACAGGCCCTGAACCTGTCGCATTTGACCAAGCTCTGCCACCCCCGCTCGCTGCATAATTACAACTACACCTTTTTATCTTTGTCTTTATATGCTTTAAATTAATCAAATATTGGAATGAGTATGAGAAAAATAGGCATTGCAAGCGCGACAGCGGTCGGACTTGGAGCAATAATCGGCGCAGGCATATTCGTTCTAAGCGGCACAGCGATAGCGCTTGCAGGCTCGTTCGCGCTACCAGCGTTCCTGATTGTGGGCGCAGTGGCAATGATAGTCGCGCTTGTCTTCGGCGAACTTGGATCAATATTTCCATATGCGAAGGGCGCATCATACTCCTACGCATACAATGCCTTCGGTAGCGAGATAGGCTTCATAACAGGGATACTGCAGTATATCAGCTACGCGACTGCGGCTTCAGCCATATCACTCGGCTTCGGCTCATACTTATCTGGCCTTCTCGGCATCTCTTCGGAATTGAACTCCAGACTGTTGGCACTCCTCCTGATAGTAGCGATCGCTATAGTTAATGCGCTTGGGATCAGGAAGGCGGCAAAAGTAGACCTAGTGCTTGTCATAATAAAGGTTGTGATACTCTTCATTTTCATTGCATTTGTGCTGATTTTCATTTCAGGATCCAAAATTACGAACAACATAAACTTCAGCACCGGATTCGGCGCAGAGTCTTTCTTTAGCGCGGTGGTCGCGATATTTTTTGCGTACACCGGATTCCAGACGATAACGACATTCATCTCTGATATAAAAGGAGGGAGCAGGGCGGCGGCTAAAGCGATGATAATGGCAGTCGTACTGAGCATAGTCATATATGCGCTCGTAGTTTTCTCGATGCTCCTCCTAGTGCCTGCGGAAAACTACGTAGTCACTGCGGACCCTCTTGCATTCGCGCTCAAGTCAGTCCATGCTCCTGAAATATTCATCATGATCATAGATATTGGTGCTATTATCGCTACCGCATCTGCTGCTATTGCGATGCTGCTCAGCGCATCCAGGGTGTCGTACCAGATAAGCATCGACGGCCTGCTTCCGAAGGTGTTCAGGAAGTTTGACAGGAAGAGGGATGTTGCAGTAAACGGAATCATCTTCTCTGCATTTGTGAGCGCAATCGCGCTCTTTTCAGGAAATATATTCACGATAGCTGCAATAAGCAACTTCGGGCTTCTTTTCTCATACATAATTGCATGCCTTGCGCTGGTGCACTTCCGCAGGATCGGCAAGCTAGGCGATGTGAGATCGCCGCTCTATCCTTACCTTCCTATCATAGCTGTTATAGCGATGATAATCTTCATACTTGGAATGCCGAATGACGCGTTGCTCATAGGCGCGATACTTATTTTTAGCCTTATAGCGGTCTATTATTCCCTCAGAGAGATAAGCGAGAAGAAGGTGATAAGGGTGAGGCTATTCAAGTAAGCAGGATATGTGTTGGGATGAACTTATGCTGATAGGGATAATTGGCGCTCCGAACAAAGGAAAGACTACGATATTCTCAGCGCTGACAATGGTGGAGGCCGCGATAGCGTCGTATCCCTTCACAACGATAAACCCGAACTTCGGGATTGCGTACATAACGAAGAAGTGCGTCGACCGCGAGCTAGGCGTCAGGTGCAATCCCAGAAACTCGCTCTGCACTGACGGGATAAGGCAGATACCTGTCAACATAACTGACGTCGCTGGCCTGGTTCCTGATGCCCACCTTGGAAAGGGGATGGGAAACCAATTCCTCAACGACCTGATAAGCGCGAGTGCATTCGTACAGGTAGTCGACCTCAGCGGAAGGACTGACATCCATGGTAACCCATGCACAGGCTGCAAGCCGGAAGAGGAGGTGATTGCAATAAAGAAGGAGATAGCGCTCTGGCTTTCAGGAATAATACAGAGACATATGAAGAGCATAAATAAGAGAAACGATGGCGACATGGCGCTGAAGGAGATACTCACGGGATTCAACGTGTCTATCGAACAGATAAGGAAAGCCGCGGAGCTCAACTATCTGAGCACATCGGAGATATCATGGAGTGAGGAGGACTCATACAAGTTTGCAGACTCGCTCATCGCGATGAGCAAGCCTACGATAATTGCGGCGAACAAGCTTGACCAGAGCAGCGTCGGAGCACTCGATGATTTGAAAAGTAAGCTGAAGGGCTACACTGTGATAGGATGCTCAGGCGCAATAGAACTTGCGCTCAGAAAAGCGGCAGAGAGAGGTGTTATCGATTACATTCCCGGATCCGACGGCTTCAGCATAAAGAAAGAGGTGAACAAGGAGCAAGAGGATGCGCTCAAGTACATGGCAGATTTCATAAAAAAGAACAAGGGGACAGGGGTGCAGGAAATAATAAACACAGTCACATTTGGAGTGCTTGATAGCATAGTCGTATATCCTGTTGAGGATGAGAACAAGTATACCGACCACTTCGGAAATGTGCTTCCGGATGCATTGCTCGTAAGGAAAGGGTCGAATGCAAGAGACATGGCAGAGATGATACACACCAACCTTGCGAAGGGCATGCTATACGCGATAGATGCGAGGAAGAAGCTTAAGGTTTCGAGAGACTACGTTCTTAAAGATAATGATGTCATAAAAATAGTAAGCGCAATGAAGTGATCATGTGAAAACGGATTTTTCCAAAGTAAGCGGACTTGTAGATGGCTATAAAAAAAATATGGCAGAGACACTCGGCAGGATAATAGAGATAAAGGCAATCTCGCCAAAGAGTGGCGGAACCGGGGAGGCGAAGAGGGCAGATTTCCTGCAGAGCCTTCTGAAAGATTGGGGATTCGAGCCAAAAAGGTATGATTACATTGATGATACACGTACAAAGAGATCGAATCTTGTCGCGAAGTTCGGGAAGTGCAAAAAAACATTGTGGGTGATAACCCACATGGATACAGTGTCAGAGGGAGATAGGTCGCTCTGGCACACAGATCCGTTCAAGCCAAAGATTTCGGGAGGTAAAGTGTATGGAAGGGGAGCGAACGACAACGGTCAGGCAGTGATCGCCGGACTCTTCGCCCTGAAAGCGCTCAAGGACTCAGGAGCAGGGATGCAATACAACATCGGAATAGCAATTGCGGCTGATGAAGAACTGGGAGGCAGATATGGAATGCAGAAGCTGGTGAGGGAAGGAATATTCAAGCATGATGACTATTTCGTGGTCTCCGATTTTGGTAATACGCGCGGGGACGAGATTGAAATTGAAGAGAAAGGAGTGCTGTGGTTGAAGATAACGGTGAAAGGCAAGCAGGTGCACGCAAGCACCCCGCAGCTCGGAGTGAATGCGTACAGGTATGCAATGAGGTTTCTACTCTACCTGGACGAATATCTTCACAAGAAGTACAATGCAAAGGATAGGCTCTACAAGATGCCTTCCACTTTCGAGATGACAAAGCACGAGAAGAACGTAGACAGCACTAACATAGTGCCCGGGATTGATGTTTCCTACCTTGACTGCAGGATACTTCCGAAGTACAGCCCAGAGGCGGTGTTGAGTGACATAAAGAGAATAGCCAGGATGAGCGCATTCAAGAAAGCAAAAATAAATGTGGACGTGGTGAACATGGAGACCGCACCTAGGACAGATAAGAAGAGTGAGATAGCAAGGATGCTTGGATGCGCAATCAAGGAACTTCGTGGTATAGATGTCAAGTACGTAGGAATGGGCGGAGGCACGGACGCCAAGCCGTTGAGACAGAGAGGAATAGATGCTGTCGCATGGGGGACGCAGCATGATATCGCTCACCAGCCCAATGAGTTCGCAGAGACGAAAGAAATGGTTGATGATGCGAAAGTGTTCGCTTATCTTTGCCTGACTCAAAAATCTTAAACGAATCCGCAGGAATGATTATTAAGAGCCGAAACAGAGATATTATAGGGGTCTTTTGACTGATTCAAACACTAAAGAAAAGACTTCGGCGGATTCATCCAAGAAGCAGACAACGTTTGGTTTAGTCAAACCTGAAGCTTTCGACCGTGGGCTCGTAGACGAGATAGAGCGCAGGATAGTGGATTCAGGCCTCAGTATAGTAGAGAAGAAAGTACTGGTGATGGATGAACATCAGCTCGATGCTGTCTATGGCCATGTGAAAAGCAAGAAGCCGGAGATGTATGAATTGCTTAAGGCCCAGATGAGAAGGCCGGTTGAACTCTTGATTGTGGAGGGCGACAACGCTGTGGAGCGGCTGCTTAAGATAAGGGGCAGCTCAGATCCAAAGGATGCCGCACCTGGAACGATACGCGGCGACTTCGCCAAGGACCAGGCATATGATCAGAGAGGAACAAAAGTATCTCTGAATGTCTTCCACGCTGCAGACTCTGTAGAGGACGTTGATCGGATGATGAGTGCATTCTCAAACAGCCTAATAAAGAAAGATTACTTCTACTCAGAATCCACAGGGCTTAATGTCTCAAGAAAACCTTTGAAGATAGATGCGAGGGTGAAGGAGGCTGCGGAGCGCTCCGGAATAAAAGTCGACTGGAATGATGAGGGAATAATAAACAACATTCGCTTCGACGAAGCCAAAAAGTTGATGGAGGCATTGGGATCGAAGATGCTATCTCCGGATGAATACTGGAAAGTCCTGAATGACGCTTTAGTAGCAAAAGATAAGGAGATGGTGAAGGAGCTTACATCTGACAAGTACACAGAATGGCTAGACAGGGTATATTTCTTCGATGCCTACTCGGACAAAATATTCTACATCAATCATCCAAAGGTGATGGGAAATCTCGAATATGCAGGTGAAAAGAAGATGGTCACCTGCCCAATCGGACGGCCAGGATGGTTTAATCCAGAAAACAACATCAACCTAGAAACGGGAGAGCCGATACACCTCGAGCAGAAAAGGGATAAATTCTCAACAAGCTGGAAATTCTGGTCTCCTGATGTGGGGCTGCTGGCAGGTAACCGGAAGGCGACAGCACCGATAAGAGGATACGTGACTTCTGTAGGAAAACCATCGCTTGACCTAGGAATACCTGTGGACTCCAGGCAGCCAAATTCAATGATGCGCGAGTGCAGGGATAGCCTACTTGAAACGGAAATAGATTCATCGGTACTCGGGCGTGCAGAACAGCTCGTTAAATCTCAAGATGCAGATAAGATAACTGAATTCATCGGTACACATGGAAAACTGTTCTCTACCTCGTATGATTCGCAAGTGCATCGCCTACGTGAAAACTTTTTTGATTTGCTTGGTTATGCATCCCTGAATAGTAATGTGAAACAGGCTACTGATCAGCTCTGCGAAATGCAAAACAAGCAATTAAGCTATGATGCATTTGGCGAGTTCCTGAATAACTCGAGAAACAGACTGGAAAAGGCGCTTGAGAAAGGAAAAGACATCGTTTTCGTGATGGGACACAAGAATCCAGATACAGATACAGTCATCAGTTCGATGTTTGAGGCATGGAGAAATCATCTAGTTAATGGGGATAAGGTGGCGTACGTCCCGATAGTCCAGAGTGACAGATTGCCACGTGAAGTGAGCACTCTGCTGGGAGAGCTATCGCAATCAGCGTTATTTAGCACCGATATACTTTACAAAAAGGCGAAGTCGTCAGGGCTTGCGAGGTGGATATCTGTTGATCAGAATATGGAGCCTGAAGTACAGAAGTATTTCATAAGCATCATCGACCACCATGCAGTCTCTGATTTTGCGGTACAAAGGGATGTGCCAAAAACGCTTGAGCCATTGGGCTCGTGCTGCGCCTTAGTAGCATTGAAGTATCTGGGCATGGGTTTGAGCTTTGATTCCGAAACCGCAAAGCTAATTTATGGCGCAACACTCATGGACACCGAAAACAGAACTGAGCACAAAATGACCAAGAAGGACGTTGAACTTATGGACTATCTGAAAAAGGTTTCTGGAATAGACGACGACAACAAGTTTTATCGTCGCCTGATGTCGCAACTGCTGGAAACAGATGATGCAGGTCTGCTCTTCAATCGTGATTACAAGGAAGACTGGGGCTTCGGATTTTCAGTAGCAAAAACCAAGCACTGCTTCTCCAAAGAAGGTGTGCTGCTAAAGGAAGGGATTGTTTCTGAGTTATGTTCTTTGGCGGCAAAGAATAACCGCGACAAAAATTTCCTCATCACTCTGCTCCGCATAGTGGACTATAATGAAGATAATGAAACGGTCAACCGCGAAAGAATCTACTTTGTGTTCAATGACAAAGCATCGGAGAACTTCAAAAAGGCGGTCAAGGAGACGCTCGAAGGAATAGTACATTTCGAGCTTCCGGATGACTCGGTACGAGCCGAAGCCGATTACATTGACCTCTGGGGCAGCGGAAAGCAACTTTCCAGAAAGAGCACAGCACCTATACTAGAACCAGTGGTATCCGCATTCAACAGGTACTTCTATTCACCAACAATTGAGAGATGGGTGAAGAGAGACTTCCTGAAATATACAGGCGAAGTGAAAGCTGTGATGGAGGATGCATCTGTAGATGAGCAGAACAGAATAAACAACGTAACTTTCGGTGAGGCTAAAATGATTGTCCAAAAACTCAGCCTCGAGATGCAGAGCGCGAGTGAATACTGGAAAGTTTTGGATGATGCTAGAAAGGCGAATGACGCTCAGATGCTTGAATCATTGCAAGGCTCAAACTTCCTTGAATTCTGGGACACAGCCATTATTAAAAAGAGAATATTAATCGAACATCCGGAAATAAAACAGGGTAAGATTCTAGGAGTTCAAAAAGAGGTTAATGTGCCGGAAGGAGCTCCTGGATTGATACATCCCAAAGAGATAGACAGGGATACAGGAATCCCGAAGATAGTAAGATCACCTAACGACTATGGAAATTCTGACCTTTGGCGCTACTGGGCGCCGGACTCCGATGAAGTATTTCCGTGCAGGTCTTACATATTCCTTCTTAAACAGCCGTCATGGGATGGGAAGTTCCACATGGATGACAGCTTCCCAAAACTTGGAATAAGGCCGGTAGCTTCTTCTCCATGCTCGGCACCTCTATAACCTTGAGATGCTTCTTTATCGCCTTGATGTTTATCTCGGTTTCTATGCCGAAACTGATGTCCTTCAGATCCAGCTTGTTCAGCACGCCCTTCCTGAAGCTCCTGAAACCATAGCACATGTCGGTGTAGTGCGCATGGAAGATCAGATTTACAAGAAAGACAAAAAACTCATTCCCAAACCTTCTTATCGGAGGTATGTCC
>JBEKPX010000011.1:0-15469 GCA_049520335.1 Candidatus Micrarchaeales archaeon
TAAGCATCTTCCTTATGTCCTTTTCTCCGTAAAGGGGTGTTCCTCCAGCCCTTGCACTGAGCTTTATGTAATCGTTAAGTAGCAATGCCGCCATGTCCCTTGTTGGGGGTGTGCAGTATACCGGTCCTTCGTAACCGAACTTGAACAGGTATGGTACAAATCCTATGTGGTCCATGTGCGCGTGCGTCAGCACTACCGCGTCCAGCTCGTTTATTGATAGGTTTGCGCTGTCAAGGTATGGGAATGCCTTGTTGATGTCCGATCCTGCGTTCGCCTCTAGTCCCTTTATCGCTGGCTCCGGGCTTAATCCGCAGTCCAATATTATCTTCGAGTGCGGGGTTTCCAGAAGAAGGCTTGACCTTCCTACTTCCCTATATCCTCCCAGTGCCGTTGCCTTCAGCCACTCGCTCTTCATTATTACGCTGTTTATGTGCTTTCCTACCCCTATCAGGAACTTCTTCCTGAAGTCGCTCTCCTTTATCAAAAGCTGCCTTACTCCTTTCACGACATCGCTGTTCATTGACGGTATCCTTAATACTTTTGGGACCCATCCTGTCTCGGTGATTATCCTTATCAGCGTGGAGCCGTGCTTGCCTATTACCAGACCTGGCTTTATCGCCTCTATCTGAACCTCATTGAAATCAGGAACGAACCTTATGCCCTCCTGAGAGATGCCCGCTTCCTGAGGTACTATCTCAATTATCTTCTTTATGGTATCCTCGGGACTCATCAATATGGATGTGTCGCCTCTCACTATGAGCTTCTTCTTCACGGTGGTGGAGACGTTCCTTATCACGTTCTCGTTGCCATATATCGCGGATACGTTCTTAACATATATCGCAACATCAGGCCCTTCGAACTCTACCTTGGTCAGCCCCGCCTCCTTCGGCACTAGTTCCTTTATCATGTCTAATACATTCTTGGTTTCCTGTTTTTCTTCAGTCAATTGATCCACTCAAAAGTCGTACTGGTCTATGCCCTACAAAGATTAAGAAATTCCAAACAAACAAGCAGAAATTTACTTCAGGATCTTGTCCATCTCCTCTTTGCTGTACTCCTTGAATCCCTTCTTCGTTATCGAGATCAGCTTCATGCCGTCTCCTGTTGCAGCATCTCTCTTCATCGCTATCTGAAGCGCCTTTGCAACGTGTTTCACGCCCTCGATTGCATTCAGGCTTGGCGTATAGATGCTTTCAAGATAGCCGAGCGCGGCTATCGAACCGCTGCCTATGGAAGTGAACTTCGATTCTTTTATCGATCCACCAGCGTAGTCTATGCCATAGACTTCTGGGGTCGCTTTATTAAGGCCTGCAATTATGAGCCCGACGTAGAACGGAGTGAACTTGTTTTCCTGAAGTATAAGTGAAAGCAAAGATGCCGCAGCGCCCGGTGACATGGGTTTGTTCTCATTCATCTTGTAGAACTCGTTCTGCGTCTTCAGAACCTTCACCAGGTAGTTCGCATCTCCCACAGCTCCCGCTATTGTCATTCCCAGATGGTCGTCTATCTTGAAGACCTTTATGGCTTCGGAGCTTGCGATGAAAGTATCCATCGTCGCCCTAGTGTCGGCTCCTATTACTACCCCATCACTGCATATGAGCGCGATGGTAGTGGTTCCCTTCATTATTGCGTCTGATATCTCTTTACGTTCCATTACTCCACCGATTAAAATAGACAAAATTTGAAACAAAAAGAAGTCTACTGTATTATTAGGCTACCATTACCTATAAAATACTTGCTGTTCTCGTCAATCATCTCGGCATAGGCGAATGTCCTGTGCATCTTGGTTATCCTTATTTTGTAGGCTTTCCCTATCCTTGTCTTTGCGTTCTTGACAAAGACGACCGTATCATTCAACATTCCTATGCCTTCACCGCGCATGTTCTTCGCTTTTATGTTAAGGTCGTAGGTCTCACCCTCTAGGATCTCACCCATCATATTCTACACCCACTCTTCGTACTTTACTGGTACGCATAAATAAGATGGAATATGATTATTTAAGCATTGTGTGCCGCTTCTTGTAAATTTCAACAGTTAGCCAAATGACTAAGCTAAGGGATGTTTTAAAAAAAGTATCCCAAAAGTTCGGATACTGAGATAAGTGTTTCCCTCTATGATTGCCTCTCAACAATAGGAGGAGCTGTCTCAACACCCGAGTTTGCCTCAACTGTTTTTCTCATCATTTCCTTAAGGGAATCCAGAAGCTTTGTCGCCCTTGTAGGTGATTTGAATTTTGAAATCCTTGACTCTATCATTTCGATCTCAGTCATCATTTTTTGCAGTTGTGCATTATTCCTTTTGCGCTCAACGTCGGCACCCTCATAGAAGGCATCCTCTGCTACGCTAATTCCGTCATATGGTTTCTGCGCATCTCGCAGAATCTTCTTCGCGGTTGTTGCACCACAGTACCAATCCTCAAACCCTTTTGCTAGTACCAGATCTCTCCTTCTCTTAACTTCCATCCGCTCCACCCTACTCTGAAAACTTCGAAGTAAAAATCAATAGGATGCATCCTTATTTAAGCGCTCCGTCTCTGATCCCATCAGGCAACTTGGTCATCTATTAAAAGTCACATTCGAGACTCCGAAGTTGTAGTTGGTTGAATTGCTTCCGGGAGAAATGAAAGCCAGCTGGTTTATTCCCTGACTTAGCACTATAGGGAATGAGAAGTTGCGCGGCGTCTGAGTGAGGTTCATTACAAATGATGGATTGTTGCTGTTGAAGTAGACATACTCTTTCTGGAAACCTATGCGCGTAAGGGCTTGCATGCTTACATTCACCCTCTTCATTGAAGGCGAATAGATATCGATGAATGAAGGGTTTACCGCATACCAGTATTCGGTATATGTGATGTTGCAGAAGACGCTCGAGCCGCAGAGTAACCAACCAGGCTCCCAGATGCTGTATGTGTTGCCTAAAACGACCGGCGTGTACGCGCTGATAGTTGTACCTGCTTTGTTGATTATGTCTTTTGTTGAGAAGACGATAGTATCATTGTTCTGCACTACAGGATAACCCAAGAAGGTAGAGAGATAGCTAGCGAGTTGCTCGAGCTGCGTCTTGTTGTATGCCTGCCTTATTATGGATACAAAACCGATGTTATAAACACCAAGCAGGAAGATTGTGGTGTTGGTATAGTTCTCCAGTATGGGAGATTCGTAGATGAGTCCTGCCCCTCTCTGGAGATAATAATCAGATGCAATAAGAGGCATGTTTTCTAGGGAGAACATTTGTGTTTCATTATTCCTCGTCGCATAACCGCCTACAAGGGGCTTCTTGAATGCTGTTTGGTAGTAGAGTGCTTTGCCAGGATAGAGGCTGTTGTATGCTGGGAGTGCGGGAAGTATGAGCATTGAGAAGTTGCCGGAAAGGTTGCCTATCTCAGAGTAGGCCTTGGGTATAGTTGCATTTGCATACATGCCACTCATCATCTGTCCGCTTGTCGGCCAGGAGTTGTACTCAATAATCAGAAGAAGCAGGATTATGGCAGGCAGGTAACTCTTGATGCCTGGACCTAATTTTGTTTCCAGCTTAGTTAATCCAAAAGCGGCTATGATTCCTAGAAGCAGCTCAACTAATATGTCGAACCTCCCAGGCTCTCTCAGCACATTGAAGAGAGGGATTCCATGATATAGCAGATAAAGTCCGGGAACAGAAGTTGTTGTGCCGCCTATCTGGAGAAAAGGGCCGATTGAGAGCAGCACGAAAAGGATGAGAGGGAACAGCAGTATGCCTATGCTCTTGAACTTATCTTTGTTGTATTCAGAATATATTGCGATTATCGCAAGCAGAATCACGATATAACCGATATAGGTAGTCCTTTCTGCAGGGCCTGGCGCATTTATTTTCGCAAAGCTGTTTGAGAAAGAGGTAAGCAGACCATTGAACTGACTAGGGATAAAGAAGGAGAAAAGGTCGGGACTCCAAGCTTCATTATCCTGCAATCCGGCTTGAACGTTTACGTTACTGAGCGTTGATTTGTTAATGACGCTTAGTATCCCAATGAAGAAAGGAGAACCTATTATCAGTATCGCTACCACCATTTCAACGATTAGTATGAGAGGTTTTGCCTCTGGAAGCAGGCTCTTGCTCTTATCCTTAAGATGCGCGTATATTCTCACTGCAAGAAAATAAAGAAGTACGAAGAAGGCAAGAATGATCGTCATCAGGCCCTGCTCTATGTCCCCCATGAAGGTCAGCAGGACGAATGAGACTGCAGAGTACACCACATACTTTTGCTTCTTCTCCTCAAGCATCTTGATGAAGAAGAGCAGGAACAACGGGATGAATTCTATGTTTATGAACTGCAGATGGCCGAGAGCCTGTATCGTATGCATCGGGCTGAACGCATAGATGAAACCAGCGATGAAAGAGGCTGCACTATGCTTCGTGAAGTGGTATGCAAGCAGGTACGCGAACAGACCAGAGAGCGTGAATCCGATAAGAAAAATCATGTTAAGCGCGAAAGCCAGGCCGGCTGGCTGAAATATGATGCTCAAAAGCCCAGCTATTGGAGAGAATGTCTGGGAAGCCAAGTTGGCTCCGAAAGGGTAGAAGATGTAACTAGTTAGGTAGGGTGTCGTATGCAGCGTGAAGATCGAATAGGGAACCCACCAGAGATCCCACATGCTCTGGAACGTGTCCGACCCTGCGCCGGGTGCGGTTGTCTTGATATTGAGCAGCAGCGGATAGAACAGGATAGATGAAAGCAGCAGGTACGCAAGCGTGACGATCAGGTATTTCCTTAGCTCTTTCCTGTCTATTCTGAGCATAAAAACAGGAAATAAATGCCAAAGTAGGTTAATAAGCTTTCTACCTAAAGAATTCTCGTAGGTTAATTTTAATGCCAGCCGAGAAGGAATCGCTTGGGAGCAGGAGCGCGAGGACTTTCTCAGTCCTTACGGTAGGAAGAGGCATAGGGCTCTTGATAAGCATAATTACAATAGTCATAATCGCCAGGATGCTGGGGCCCAGCAGATATGGAGTGTATACCCTGGCATTCGCATTCTTCCTGTTTATCGGTTCTACGAATAACTTCGGCTTCGGAATGTACCTGACAAAGCACCTATCTGAGTATGTTGAGAAGGGGGATAGGAGAAGCTTTGGGAAGGCTCTAATATCTGGCTACTTCCTGGTTACGCTGACAGGAGCACTCCTTACTGTTATTGGAATCTTCGTTAGCGGATTCGCCACATCGCTCCTTCAAGCATCAGGTGTCAACTACCAGGATTTCGTTCTGGCGTCCTGCACCCTACTTTTCTTTATGATTTATGGGGTCTCGGACTATGCGCTTATAGGCTTGGATAAAAACACTGTTGCTGTAGTGCTGGAGAACGTCGAGAACGTAGTGATGCTAGTCGCAAGTGCAGTGCTCATCGAGCTTGGCTACGGACCTTATGGAGCGATTGCAGGCATGCTGATTAGCTATGCCTTCGCGGCCGCGCTAGGTACATTCCTTGTGTTTAGATTTGCTAGAAAGTGGATGCGCAGGCGCTTCGAGATGCCAAGTGCTGGTGAATTGCGCAGGGCGCTTGGATTCTCGCTCCCTGTCGCTGTGAACAACTTCCTGGGCAACGGCATCGCAAGTTTTGGAACGCTCTTCCTGGGCTTCTTCGTCTCTGCGTATGCGGTAGGAAACTATGGAGTAGCGAACAGGTCGAGCAGCGTCTTCGCCCTGATCTACAGCACGGCTGCAGTAACGCTTCTGCCGACGCTGACAATCGCGCGCACGAGAAGAAACAAGAGATCAGAGATGAATAAGTTTGAGTCGGTATATAATAAGGTGCTACTTTACTCCATTATAATCACGGTTCCCATAATCGCATACTTCGGAATCTTCTCCAGTGCTATAATCTATCTTCTTGTCTCGCGAAATTTCAGTTCTGCGCCACTTTATCTTGCAGTAATGGCGCTTGGCATAACGATCAACCTAGCTGGTACATACATAACGAGCCTGTTTGTCGCCATGAACAAGACCAGGCAGCTCATCATCTACAGCCTTATCTCCACGCTGGCCCAGTTTATTTTCCTTATTATTCTCGTGCCTAGCCAAGGTGTGATAGGCGCTATAATTGCGATCTTCCTGGTGGGTGGAATATTTGACAGTTACCTGTTCCTAAGAGGCGCAAGGAGCGTATTAGGAGTCAAGACCAAGTACAGGAAGCTGTTGCTGACTTTTGCAAGCAACATCGTGCTTGCCTTGCTCTTCTCTCTTGGTTTGTCGTTCTCGCATCTTAGCGTGCAATTAGTATATGGGGTGATAGTCCTTCTGCTGGCATATCCATTATTGCTTGTGCTCTTCAAGGTTATGAACAGCAAAGACATTGAGATGGTTGGAGACTCTGTAAAAAAGGTTCCGGTGCTGTATTCATTTGTACGACCGCTGCTTCGCTACTTTGAAATATTAGATTTGTATTTGAGATAGATGCGTTTAGATGAAGATTGATTATGGAGAATTCACTATAGTGCTCCCAACCTTGAATGAGGGCGGGACTATTGGGAAGCTCGTGGGTTACATCACAAAGAATTACAAGGAAGTCAAGGTGCTTGTAGTTGATGATGGCTCGCGGGATGAGACAAAGCAGATAGTCAGAACCATCTCGAAGAGGAACCGAAACGTCATTTTCTTCGACAGGAGCGCAGGGAGAGCGGAGAAGGGCCTTACAGCAAGCGTCATAGATGGAATAGCACGGAGCAGAACGAAATATGCTATAGTGATGGATTCGGACTTGCAACACCCTCCGGTAAAGATAAGAGAAATCGCGGGGAAGCTGAGTGAGGGAAACGATCTTGTAGTAGCTTACAGAGCGGACGTGCCGAACTGGGCGCTCTACAGGAAGATAATCTCAAAGGCATTCATGATATTCGGGAAACTCGTGCTTCTTGTCGAGAACAGGATTAGCTGCAGAGACATAATGTCGGGTTTCTTCGGAGTCAACACAAACCTCTTTACCAAGGTGTACAAAAAGAATGAAAGAAGGTTTGTGAAGGACGGGTACAAGGTGCTTTTTGATTTTCTCAAGTGTATGAAAAGAAGAAGCATACACGTCTCAGAGGTGCCCTATGTCTTCGGGTTGAGGAAGCAGGGCAAGTCCAAGGCTAGCACCGGAAGGGCGATCGCCCTGGTCAAATCCTTCTTCTCATGATTATTTCAATATAAAAATCTTTTCTCAGGAGGCAACTAACTATTAGTTCTTTTTACTTCAGACAGCAGTTTTGAGCATTCGGTTAGTATCGGTGCTTCAGTAGGGAACATGCTCTTGATACGATTAGAGGTATCAACTGCACCGTCCCATTTCATTGGATAACCATCATGTTCTATCTGATATAATTTGCCAGAATACCCCAACTGACCTCTCAGCGAGTTTCCAATCGTTGCAAGCGTAAGGCCGCTGCATACGATTCTATCCACAAGCAACATCGGCTCCTTGGAGTTCTGTCTTATGATTTCCAAATCTTCCTCGGTGATGAATACCCTTCTGGCCATTGAAGTGCCGTCACTGAATACCTTACTTGTGTCATAACGACCGGTAGAATATCCTATGAGAACGAATCTCTCGGCTATGAGGTCTTTTTTCAATGAAGCATAGATAGAATGATACCTATACCCCTGACACATCACCATCGCGACAGTCATTCCGCTCGGGAGACTGCTGAATTTGATAAAAGGTGGACGCACATGTTTTGATTTTTTGTAATCTGAAAGGTAATCTTCTTGGATTCCTCTGATGCATTCATCGGCATTGATCTCGACATTTTCCCTCAAACCTTCTTTTAGTGTGTTCTTTAGAGATGTTGGTGATGCTGGGTCAAATACTTTTACCCAACACTCATGAATATCATATTCTATACTGCTTAACGAGCCTCTTCTTCTCAGATATTCACTCAATATTACACCTTATGCTTCTGAATAGACTGTGTTTTTCCCTGTATAAAAGTATTGACTTTATTTTCGATTTAGACAGACGTGTGGCTAGCTGCTCTTTCTTTTAACTTCGGATAGCAATTTTGAACGTTCTGTCAGTATCGGCGCTTCGGCAGACAACTTTACATTGGTATTATCAACTGCATTATTCCATTTCCTAGGAAAAGAGTGACCTTCCATCACATAGAATTCGCCGGAGTATCCTAACTCTTTTCTCAGCGAGTTTCCAATAGTTGCAAGCGTAAGGCCAGTGGTTATGAAGATGTCTACAAACAGCATTGGCGCTGTTGCAGTTTGTCTTATGACTTTCAAATCTTCCTCAGTAATGAATATCTTCCCGGCCATTAAAGTGCCATCTTTGAATTTCTTGGTTGGGTCATTAAGACCCGTAGAGTATCCTATGAGCACGGATCTCTCAGCTATAAAATCTTTCTTCAGCGAAGCGTAGACATCATTATAACGATATCCTTGGCACATTACCATAGCGACTGTTAGTCCGCTTGGAAGACTGCTGAATTTGACATAAGATGGAGGTAGATAACTGAAAGTTTTGTAAGTTGAAAGACAGTCAGGTTGGATGCCTTTGATGCACTCATTAGTATTGGATTGGACGTCGTCTCTAAAAGTCTTTTTGAGCTTGTTCTTCAAGGATATTGATGATGTTGGATCGAATAAATTTACCCAATTCTGTTTTACTGATGTTAGGTCGAATAATTTTACCTGACTCTGTTTGACATCTTTTTTCAGATATTCAGTCAAGATCGCACCTGATTCTTCTGAATATTCAGCGCTTTTCTTGTATAAAAGTATTGAGTTTATTTTTAATTTGGAGAGGCATTGAATATCATTGGCAAGAGTCAAGAAAGGGAAACGCCGCCTGATGGCAGGTGCTGCATTATGTAATCTATGTTGGCATATCCCAGTTTCTTCGCCAGCGCCTTTGCCGCATCAGATTTTTTCATCTTTCCCGAGATTATCCTGCTTCCGTCTGCTATGCCTGAATTACTGCAGGTCAGCTCCGGCGCTATGTTGAATTTGCTGATTTTGGCTTCCGCTGCATTCTCAGATTCCCTCTTCGTTTCCGAGATGAATGCCCTAAGTTCCAGCTTAACGTTCCTGTACCACCCCCTCTCTCCTTTTATTAGGAAGCTGCCTGTCGCAAGATAGCCGCTTGACTGCGATTTCGAGACCTGATCCCTCTTCGCAGAGAAAACATCCACGCTCGACTGCCCTTCATCCCACGCCTTGGAGAAGCACGCTGCGAACTGCGCCGCCTCCGCCTTTATCTTCTCGCTCGAGCTCGTTCCGTTCTTAAGCACAACGAAAGAGGCACCGAATACATTCGCATGGAAGAATAGGTCACCGTCATCGAAGTACTTTGAATTTATCAATTCATTCTGCTGTGCGCTCCTCCCGCCAATGGCCAGCGTCCCTTCGCTGGTGAAGAACCAGTAGAACTTCTCGTACCACTCCCTCTCCTCCCTCTTAGTAAGCCCCTTTGAGATCAGCTTCTTCTCCTCCAGTTCCTTGACCTTCTTCTCCAGTCTTGTTATTGCTTGCTCAGCTCCCTCCATCTTTCTTTTCGCTTCCTTGGATTTCTCGAAATACTTCTCTGCATTCTTCTGGGCAGAGAGAGTATAGTCAAGCTCGGCTTCAGTCGCTATACAATCAGACCCACGATTATGGATATTACGAAGCCCACCACACCGAGGATTAACGTGCAGAAGAGCACTATCTTTAGCGTCCTCTTGAACTCTTCGTTGCTCGGCTTGTAGCTTACGCTCAGCAGCCTCTTCGAGTCATCATAGAACTGCTTGAGCTTCTGCACTGGATTGAAATTCAACTTCATGGAATAGCCATCTCATTTCAGCTTATTATGTTGAAGAGAATATAAAGGAGAGCGAATATGACTCCTAGACTCAGAAGCAGCATTCCGATTATTATGGCGATCCCCTTAAGTTGCTTCTTTCTGGTTTCCGCCAGTCTTGATTTTCCTTTCTTGCCCTTCCTCATCGTTTCATCCCGGAATCTGTTGATTCTATCATCTTTTAAGTATTTTAAACGTTTCTCATCCGAAGTGATTTAAGTAAATAATTCGCTGTGTTTCCTTAAAAGTCTTTTTGCACATATCTTGATTGGGAGGTGCTCATACGGAAAATTTCAAGAATGCCAAAGTGAAATCGGAGGGAATTTTCAAGGATGATACTGAGTTCAAGCAATGGATACTGCAGAATACAGATCAGGCTGCGCTTGAGCCGACCCTTTCCTATCCGCAACTCAGGGACTTTATACTCGAGAATGGTGCGATGGGCTTTAGGCATGTATGCGTACCGATAACTCAGGTCAAGAATGCGAGGAGTTTGATAAATGACAACAAACTGCAGATGCAGATTGCGGCAGTCGTAGGCTTTCCGCACGGGAATGAGTTTACAACAAATAATAAGAGAAGGCAGGTTGAGCAGGCAGCTAGTTTTGGAGCTAGAGAGGTAGACTTTGTGATAAACATCTCGATGCTGAGATCCGATGTGGTTGCATTCAGCCGAGAGGTGAGAAAGGTAGCGGAAAAAGCCCATTCTCTCTCAATGCGCTGCAAGTCCATATTCGAGACATATTACCTCTCGAATGACGAGATAAAGAAAGTCGCCAGAATATGCGAAGACTCAGACATAGACGTTGTAAAGACCAGCACGGGCTTCGCGGTCAAAGGGAAGAACCATCCGGATAGAGATCCTGAGAGAATAGGAGCAACGGAAGATGTGATACGCATCATGGGCGAGGGAATTGAAGATAAGAAAAGGGTTGGAATAAAACCTTCTGGAGGGATAAGGAACATCGAGCAGCTTACAAGCATAATCGAGGCATGCATAGATTCGGGTTGGGACAAGAGCAGGATAAGAATAGGCTCCAGCTCGGGCAAGCAGTTCTTGGAGGAGCTCGGCAAGAAAGAAAAAGGAAAGTCACCGGCCCTTCCGAATCCCCGCTGATAAAATTTATGCGAACGTTCGAATAGTTTTCTGTAATCGTCAAAATACGAATGCATTAGTCAATCGTCAATAACCTTGACAATCTATAAATGGGTTTGCGCGAAAAGAATGCTATGATCGAAAGAAGATTGAAAGCAAATGATGAGAGCGCCAATAGGGAGGAAGTAGCATTCTGGGTAGAGAGACTGCTTAGGGGAGAGCAGAAGGCGCATACGCTCGAGACTGATGCCTTCCAAAACAGCAAGAATCCTGTAGAATCAGCCGCTGAAATCAGAAGGAAGTATCTTGAGAGGAAGTATGGGTCCGAGTTGTGCAACATTGCAAGCACCATCATAAATTATGAAGATGCAGACCAGAGGAACGTGGAAAACATGATAGGTGGCGTGCAGTTGCCCCTGAGTTATGTGGAGGCATGGATAGACGGAGAATATGCTAAGAAGGACAAGCAGCACGTGATTTATCTTGCTACAACAGAGGGAAGGTTGGTTGCAGGGATAACAAGGGGCATTGCTGCGATAAACGAGAGCGGAGGGGCTAGAACCAGGATAATCAAGGAAGGGATGACCAGGAGTGACATAATCGAGACAGGCGGAATCGATGACTCGATGAAGATAATTGAATTCGCGAAGAGCGAAGAGGGTAGGCTTTTCCTAAAAAGTACTTTTGAGGGCACATCAAGACACTGTGAGTTTGTGAGCTTCGAGCCGACAACCACAGGCAGGCTTCTCTTCCCGCTATATCGTGCAAAGTCTAAGGCGGCGTTGGGAATGAATATGATTACCATAGCCTCGACTACAACGACCCAGAAGCTCGTCGAAAGGATGAATGGTGAAGGAATTAAGTGCAGACTCACCAGCGAGAGCGGCAATATGGAAGACAAGAAGCAGTCGATGATGAATGTAATCAAAGGAAGAGGAATATCAATAGTTGCCGAAGCGACAATACCAAAGGAGGTCGTGAGAAGGATTCTTAAGGCGGAACCTGAGGATATAGTCAATATAAATTACTCGAAGAACTACGTTGGATCAAGCCTTGCGGGAAGCATCGTGAATAATGCGCATGTTGCCAACGTTCTTGCCGCTACGTTCATCGCTTATGGCCAAGACGTCGCGCAGATAGTTGACGGTTCCGCTGCGTTTGATGACGCTAAGTTGAATAAAGAGGGTAGCCTTTACTTCTCAGTCTACCTACCTGCGCTTGAGATTGGAACCTATGGAGGCGGTACCAGGAGAGAGACGCAGAAGGAGCTGCTAAAATCAAGCGAGGTATATGGCGAAGGTGATGAGAAGGGCGCAACGAAATTGAAGCTTGCAGAGCTCATAGCATCAGTTTGCCTTGCTGGAGAGCTGAATCTGCTTGCCGCAGAGGCAACAGGCAGGCTCGCCTCTTCACATGCGACTCTAAAAAGGAAATGAATCAGTCTCCAAATATCTCGTCGAGATCAGCATTCTGGGTAGCGGCATTTAACTTCTTTATGCCTTCTTCTGTATAATTCGCATATTCGACCCCGCCCATGACAACCATGACCTTGAGCGAATTCTTCTGCATGTTTGGTTCTATTCTTGCCCCCCACTTGAGCATCGCATCATCACTTATTCTGCTAGATACCTCTTGGAATATGCTCTCCGCCTCTCTCAGCGTCATGTCCTGTCCTCCTATTATGTTTACAAGCGCCTTCTTGGCCGTTCCCATGTCCACATCTAGCAGCGGACTCTTTAGCGTGTTTTCTACCGCGATTAATGCCCTGTCCTTTGTCTGCGCGCTGGTGCTTTCTCCGACTCCAATCACTGCATAACCAGAGTCCTTGAGAACGCTCTTCAGATCCGCGAAGTCTATGTTGACCATGCCTGGCTTTGTCACCATCTCCACTATTCCCTTAGTCGCGTTCGAGAGAACTTCGTCACTCACCTTGAACGCCATGTTGAGCGGCAAGTCAGGCGCGACATTAAGCAGTTTGTCGTTAGGGATTATTATCGTCGTATCTGTGGCTCTCTTCAGCTTCTGCAGCCCTTCAAGAGCATTCCTCATCCTTGCCCTCCCTTCGGTAGAGAATGGAAGAGTGACTATGCCGATTGAGAGCGCACCCGCTTCCTTTGCCTCGTGGGCGATTATCGGAGCTGAGCCTGTTCCTGTTCCTCCGCCGAGACCGCATGTTATGAAAACCAGCTGTGCGTCGCTGAGCATATGCCTTATCTCATCCTTGCTCTCGTGTGTTGCTTCCTCCCCGAGCTTCGGGTCGCTTCCGGCACCGAGACCATGGGTTGCTTTCTTGCCCAGCAGCAGCTTGCGTTGGGATTTGATCCTTACCAGGTGCTGCGCATCTGTATTCATTGCAACTAGCGTGGCTCCTTCTATGTTGACCTCTGCCATACGCGATATTGTGTTCGACCCGCTGCCTCCGGAACCGACGATATATATCTTAGGTTTCGCTGACTCTATGAACTTCAGCAGCTCTTCGTCGTCGGGCGAGACGTAGTCGTCAGCCATCGATATACCTGGTCGCTGATTTAGTTATGAGTGGGAAAACATAAAAAGATATTGCGATGGAGCTAGTGTCAGTGGATTGTCCAAAACCAAGGCAATATGTTCAAAAGGATGGTTATTATTATCAATGCAGTAAGAACGTTGAGTATTCTCTTGCTCTTTATCCTGTTCTTGTATATCCGAAATCCATCAAGACCAGGCACTGGCAATAGATTGAATATTGCAACAAAGAAGTTGAGGCCGAACGAGAGCACTGCTACAGCATAAATGAAGTTTGTTATCTGGTAATCAAGTGTCGTTACCGCGGGCGCTAAATTCACACCAAGTTTGCCATTGTTATTAGGAAGGAGTATAAAACTGCCTAAATTGGTAGTTAAATCTACCTTGGTACCTGGTATGTAGTTTGCCTCTACGTTCGCAAGATCGAAATCATTCCTTATTGTGATGTTGTTCCAGCCGGTTATGATAGAGTTGAGAGCTATCACCCCATATGCCGAATAATTCTTCACAACTGCCGTTACTCTCACGCCGTAAGTGTTTATGTTAGGTAGCACGTAAGAAATCAGTAGGAAAGTTACTATGAAGAAGAGGATAGAAGTGAGCATGTTAGCAGATATTCCTGCAACTGATATCCTGTCCTGTGCATTGATTCCCAATTTCTTTACCTCTTTCTCTTCAGGATCGACGAACGCCCCAAGAGGGATTATGCCGAAGAGGACGGCACCGACTCCTTTTATTTTTACCTTTGCTATCCTTGCCAAAACACCATGGGAGAATTCGTGGACTATGAGTATGATTGCAAGTGAGATTATGCCAGAGAAGAAAGGTATTGTTACCCCAGGTATGGTAGGTACGACCCCTGGTATTTGCTGACTTGGTGGAGTAATCAACAATATTATGGAACTGAAAATCAAGAGCAGTATTGCAAAAAGGCCGAATCCACCAATCACGCACGCTACAAGTAAAACATAGAAGAGGAGGCTGAAACCCTGCGATGGCACAGCTGAGATTCCTGAGTTTATCTGTGGTATGCTTATGAATTGTAGCACCAGTGGCAAGTACGGATAAACGAATAACAGAATCAGTATTATCGAAAGTATGCCAAAAACAAGCATCTTCTTGCTTATCTGTTTTCTGAACATAAAATATGCAAGAGCTCCAAAGCTGAACGCCAGCCCCCAGTCAGATAACATTATCCAGACTTTTTTGTGGCTCTTTGAGAGCTTGTCTATGAACTTTATCCCCCTCTTGCCTCCGAGGAGGTACATGCCGAATGAGCTCTTCAGCCCGTTGACAGTTGCAATAAGGTGGCCGGAGACTACTAGAACAAGTATCGCAAGTGCGAACCTCAGGAGTATGCTGCCATTGACCAGGAACAGATAAACGAGCGCAAGCAACGCTGCTGCTGCGAAAATAAGCGTTGTGACTGCCGCGTATTTCTTCTGGAATTTCTTTGGCATGACTCTGATACTGAAGCGTTGTTTCATAGCACCAAGCTTTATTATCTTGTTTTGCTCACATTATATATTGTTTCCATATTCGGTGAGAGAGTGGAATGTGAGATATGCGGGAAGCAGAGCGATGCCCTCTATGAGATAAGTGTCGAAGGGGCGCAGATGCTTGCGTGTAGGAGATGCGCAAAGGGCGGGGAGATATTGCGCACTGTAAATGCTGAAATTGAAGAGAAACCGCGCAAGTCCGCTACTGTCGAGAAGAAGAGAGAAGGCGGGAGAGAGGAAATCATTGAAAACTACGGTGAGACTATAAGGAATGCGCGAGAGGCACTCGGTCTTCCCGTCAGAGTGCTGGCAGAGAGGATAAGCGAGAAGGAGAGCACACTGATAAGAATAGAGAAGCAGAAGACTCTTCCGAATGAGAAGGCAAGGAAGAAGCTTGAAAAAGAACTGGGCATAAAGCTTGTGTCAATGAGCGGCGAAAAGGAGCAGTTCAAGACACCGAAGAAAGATGAGCCGGTCACGATCTGGGACTTGGCAAAGAAAAAGGACGAGGAGGAGTAATTGGCAGTAGAGCTTGCCTCGCTTGTCTCCGGAGTAAAGAAGGCTATCTCACTTGATGA
>JBEKPX010000012.1:0-14895 GCA_049520335.1 Candidatus Micrarchaeales archaeon
CCTCAACGCAGACAGGGCAGTTAGAGACTATCGTGCGCAGGTCATCAGCGCTCGGCTTATACTGAAGATTCACCACCCTCTCGTGGTATATCTCAAGCTCCTCAACGTACCTCTCGACCTCATTCTGCGTCGCTTTGTAATCCCCTATATTAAAGAACTTCCTCGCGCAATCGGCAAACGCTACAGAAAGGGCGACTGCAGTTCCTCCTGCACTCCTTATCGGTCCAGCATAGAATACCGAAATATAGTCGGAGCCATCCGGATTCCTGTAATGGCCTATCCCCTGAATTCCTTCGGTAGGCGCAACCAGCACGCCCTCGGTTTCCATCGCAAGCGCGACCTTGACCGCTAGCTCTATCCTCTTTATAGTCTCGTATCCTGAGAATGCCTCGTTGGTGCAGATTTCCTTTATTATCCGAAAGATCAGCTCTCTTCTAGATATGCCTTTCTGGTTCCTGGTTATAAGTTCTGCAAGACCTTTGACTCCTATCAATGCCTCTACTTTTCCAGCGAGGTCAGGCGCCGCCTTTATCTCAACATATGCTCTCGGATCGAAGCCAACCGCCTTCGCTTCGCTTGCGACGTCGTAAGCCTCCTTGAAGCCCTTCTCGAGCATCTCGAAATATGATTTTATGTCCAATCTGGCACCTACAAATTGTTGAAATCAATAATGTTCATTTTCATGCTCTGCATCTCATACACTGGCAGAATTGCAGGCATTGGTATGTGGCCTTGCTTTATCTGGTACGGTGTTCTGCTCTGCCAAGTGCCGCTGTTGACTATTTTCGTGCCATGGTACTCGTCAAAACCGTTCTTGTGAATGTGGCCCATATGCAGTATGTCAGGCACCTCATCTATGACCATAGAGTCATTCCTGCTTGGCACAATGACATTGTCTCCATATATCGGCGAGAGGTGCCTTCTCCTTAGCAATTCCTTCATCGCATCTGTGGGCGTGTTGTAGCTGCAGCCCTGCACTCCCCTTATGATAGAATCCAGCGATGTACCGTGGTAAGTCAGCACCTTCACTCCGTGAAGGTTCAAGTAGGAAGGGCTTGTCACAAGATGGACGTTCCTCCTGCTGAAGCCCTTAGTCAATCCATTTCCGATTTTCGGCTGCGGCTCCGCTCTCTGCACTGCATCATGATTGCCCGGAATTGCGAATATCTCGATGTAGTCGGGCACATTCTCGATGAGATCGAAGAAAATGGAATATTGTTTGTATATGTCATCTATGCTAAGTTCCTTGTCCTGATCGGGGTATACTCCTATTCCGTCTACAAGGTCGCCAGCTATCACCAAATACTTGACCTTTTCCGCCAGATCCTTCCTGTTGTCGACTCCCCCGTTTATCCATTCTAGAAATTTCCCAAACTGCTTTTCCATGAAGAGCTTGTGGCCTATATGAAGATCCGAAATAAGTGCGACAGCTATGTCCTCCTCGCACCTGGTAGTAAGACGTATGGGTATATCGGGCCAGATTATTCTGTTCGCGATTATGAAAGGATCGGATATCTTCCCGGTTACCGCTACCACATCGTCTTTTACCAGCTTTACGGCAGAATCGAAGAGTTCATTAGCACTGTCCTTCAATCTCCTCTCGGGTTTTATGAAAAGGACTTTGGCAGTCCCGCTCTCATCCTCTAGGGTGACAAGAATATGACCTTTCTTCGTGACTATCTTGTCATAGACCATTCCAACTACGGAGAGCTCCCTTCCCCTCATATACTGTCTTGTACTCTCTATACTTCCAACGGTCCCGCTGAAAACACTTCCATGTGATTTTATTACTTCCCTGAGCCTCCTGAACCTATCCTGAAAGTAATAGATAAAATCACTGGTTCCTGAGGAAATATGTTCGACTCTGGCTTCCCTTATCCTGAAACTTGATTCTACATCCTTAGCGGCGGGTTTGAAATCGCTTGATTTGATTATCTCTATCTGTATCGGTTCTTTCTTTTCTTTGATCCCTGCAACTATCTCATCCAGCTCCTTCTTTCCGAGCACGCTCATCTTCATCGTTTCAGAGCGTTCGATAACGTTCGCGACAAGCGATTCTATATCGATCTGCTCAAGGTCGCGGGCAGTGATCTCGGAGCTTATTATCATCTTGCCGTTCAGCCTGGTTACAAGCTCCATCAAAGGATCATTCGGCATAGTTGCTGCCCCCCCAACAAATAGTGATTAAACTTCGTCGAAGTCTTATATAAAGGTTTAGCAACTTGCGCTGCTGTATATTACAAGAAACAGCATGAATAGGACTTTTAGATCAGTCCTTAACAGATTCCAAAAGGCTTAGTATATTCCAGATGACCGTTCTGGCATATGGCGGCAGGTTTATGTCGTTGCTCACTTCATCTATTTTATAAGTGGCGGTCGAAGACTTAACCGAGTAGCTCCCTTCCTCCTGCTGCAATGCCTTCTTCGCCTCCTCAAGTGCGGCTTTGACATTTCTGGGTACGCTGTTGTCGTTGAGCAGTATATCTATCTGCTGCTTTACCTGTGTAATAGTCTCTTCATGTTTTTTATCATCCTTCATAAAACCATCCTCTAATCCTTTCTTGGCCTGGTACTCCTGATAGACTTAGTTCTTAGCAGGTGCTGCAACACCCATTCTGACCAAGCCAATCTATCCAACTATTTCTTTTCTGGTCAAATAGAAGCTTTGTTTTCGACATTTATAAACGTTTCTTTTCCGTTATGCAAATTCGCCAAAGTTACGTAGCAGGAGAGTAAGGCATATTAAGAAGCCGATTGAATATTCAAAGCAAGGCGGGGTAGCTCAGCCTGGTTAGAGCGCTAGACTCATATGCTCAGCATTGTGAGTAACGAGCTTCGGCGATGACGCTAAGAAATCTAGAGGTCGAGGGTTCAAATCACTCCCCCGCCAAACCTTTAAAATTCCGACGACAAGAATGCGATTATCACTCGAGCTTGGCGTTTCTAAATCCAAGTACAAATATCAAGTCAACACATAAATAAGCGGAAATAACATAAATGCTGTGAGAAAATGGTAAGAGTAGCAGTAAGAATGGCAGAGGATGGAGATATAGAACTGGCGGATGGTAAGGACAAGGATGTATATTTTTTCAGTAGACTCCAGCAATATATTCACTCTAAAGGATACGCAACTGCAGCTGGCGGTGAAAGGTTTAGTGGACTGGCAGCCATTGATAAGAATCACAACTATGTAATTGATATATTAAAGGACAAACCTCAAACTGAAGAGCGACATAAATGGCTTGCTGCCTTATTGCGCAAGAGACCAAGCAAAGAAAGAGCAGATTGGATTGCTACACTTACTTTCCCATATGAGGAGGATTCATCTGTTGGTTTCGGCCCAGGTCCTTGGACGATGACTGTGCATGGAGAGAATAATCGCAACGAGGTGGAGAAAGTAATGGATGGGATTAAATCAGAATGCGGAGTGCCGATAGAAATCGTGGTAACTACGGAGAAGAGATTCGAAGTTTTCTATGAGGAACTCCCTCACATAGACCAACGCGTTTATAGATAATTCCAATAATCTAGAGTAGAGCCCCCATCTACAGAAATATATACTTGTGGCTATTCAAGTTCTGCAGAAAGGCGGGCTTAGAACCTATCACATCGCCCCCCGCCAACTTACCCTTCATGAGGAAAGATTATGATTAATTTTGTATATTTTGACTTGGGTGGAGTCATTGTAAAAGATTTTACTGAAACCAACAAATGGGAGAAATTGAAGAAAGAATGGGGAATAACTACTAAACAGAATATAGAATTCGAAGAATTTTGGGAAGAATATGAACCTCGAGTCTGTGCAGGTATGCATATTAATGACCTAATTCCACCCATCAACAAACAGTTTGGTACAAAAATTCCATTAAGACACTCCTTGCTCAATGATTTTGTTGATAGATTCAGATCTAACAAATCAATTTGGCCTATCGTGAACAAAATGAAGAAGATTTGTAGAGTAGGACTATTGACTAATATGTATCCCGATATGCTTTCGACAATCCAAAAACAAGGCATTTTACCCAACGTTAAGTGGGATGTAGTTATAGATTCAAGTATTGAAGGCTATTTAAAACCAGAAAGACAGCTTTTCGAGATCGCACAAGAAAGGGCTAAAATAGAAAAGAGAGAAATCTTATTTGTTGAAAACAGTATGCAGCATATAAAGGCCGCGAGAGAATTTGGCTGGCAGACTTTCTTTTATGATTCTGCAGATTATTCCAAATCCAGCCACAAACTTTCTAAGCTTCTCCAATATTATCAACAGAGAAATGTATTTAAAATGATTAATTCAGATTAAGATAGTGAAAAAGATTAAAACAGTGAAAATTACCCCTCTAACTCCCATTAAGTTTGCTATGGTTTCTCTAATTTTAGCAATACCTATCTTCTTCATCGAGTTTTTTGCAGTATTCTTGGCTGGTCTCAGTTGTTTTTATGGCCTTTGCCCTAATTTGATGCTAATTATGATTTATTACATTATAGCCCTGATACAATCAGCCACATTTGCGAACGCTTTCCAAATGCCAGATAAGAAGAAAGCCACGATAGTATCTACATTAGTTATTCTTTCTATGATGGTCATTCCATTCATTATTATTTACTTCTTGTAGCATCTGGCTATAAAATCCCCTTAGGCTTAGTTTAGTGAGATCATGAATTTTGTAGAAATCGCTAATAAGATAAAGAAATTGAGTCTTCCGTTAGGAGAATATGCCCTTTTTGGGTCTGTGCCTTTGGCTGCGCATGGAATTAGAGAAAGCAGGGACATAGATATCGTGGCCATGCCTAAATTGTACAACAGATTGAGGATGTTACAAGGCTGGAAAGAAGGGATCTTTCCAAGCGGCGATAAAGTGCTTCGCAAAGACGATGTCGAAATGTGCAAGGATTGGAATTATAAATCCTATAATCCAAGCGTTAAAAAATTAATCACTGAGGCAGATATTATTGATGGCATTCCTGTGGTTAAACTTGAAGAGACCCTAGCATGGAAGAAAGCTTTTGGTAGAGAGAAAGACTTAAAAGATGTTAAATTAATTGAAAAATATTTTTCAAAAAAGAAGGAAAACCAATAACATTCGGTTTTTAAGCAAATCTAGGATTTCTAAACAAAGCCCGTCATAGCACAATCTATATAAACCTTCTAGACTAAATTATAGGTTGGTGCTTTGATGCGCACTACGGGCTTGTAAAGGCTTTCTGTTTGAGAGTAAGCTCTGTCTGCTTTTGCTTGATGAGAATAGAGATGTTAGATTCATCTAACTCTCGCCTTTGTGCTCGTGTAATGTGTGAGATTGCGTTCGCGCAATTGATTTGAGGAGAAGTAAGCTTGTATTTAATTCAAGCCATCTAGGGAATGACTAGGCTCTGGTAGCGAAGAAGGTCGTGGCAAGCTGCGATAAGCCCGGGGTAGGTGCAGGCAACCTTTGAACCCGGGATCACCTAAATTATGCGCCTTTAATAGAGGCGCAGGCTAACGCGGGGAACTGAAGCATCTTAGTACCCGCAGGAGAAGAAAGCAAACGCGATGCTATTAGTAACGGCGAGTGAAAGTAGCATAGGGCAAGCCGAATCCCGTCTTGCAAAAGGCGGGAGATGTAGTGCGAGGGCTTACCAAGCGCATGAGTCGAACGCTCTGGAAAGAGCGGCCAAAGAGAGTGACAGCCTCGTAGGCGTAGTGCGAAGGGTATTCCTTGTAAGAGAGTAGCACGGCCTTAGTACGTCGTGCGAATATGGGGGCATTAAACTCCAACCCTAAATATTGATCAGAGACCGATAGCGAACAAGTAGCGCGAGCGAAAGTTGAAAAGTACCCACACGTGTGGGTGTGAAAAGATCTGAAACTAGGTGGCAACAAGAAGGCATAGCATGAGCGTTGAAACGCGAGAAGCGAAAGCGTGAAAGCGCATAGCGAAAAGCGCGGAGTAGTGTTGTGCCCTTCTTCTCGAAGCAAGAGCCAGGGAGTGTATGGTAGTGGCAAGCATAAAAGCGAAGCGAAAGCGAACTGCGCGCAAGCGCATGGGTGTGAAAATGCCCGAGTCACTATTGTACGACCCGAAGCCATTGTGAACTACTCGCGGCTAGGGCGAAGTCGAGCTGACGCTCGATGGAGGCCCGCAACCTGTCATGGTATATCCTGTTGGGTGAGCTGCGAGTAGGGGCGATAGACCGTTCGAACATGGCAATAACGGGTCCCCTTCGAAGTATCTTTAGGATAGCCTTGGGTAGCTTGCACGCGTGGTAGAGCGACCGATTCTTCGGTGTGTGCTGAAAGGCACAGCCCTAGAGTCAAACTCCGAATATGCGTGCTGCGTAGCCCGGGAGTCGGAGGCGTTGGGTAAGCTAGCGCCGCGAGACTTGAAAGTGAGTGACTGAGGTTAAGGTCCCCAAATCCTAGTTGAGTGTATCGAAGGAGGGTTCTGTCTTAGACACTCGGGAGGTAGGCTTAGAAGCAGCCATCCTTTAAAAAACGCGTAACAGCGTACCGATTGAGACGGGATTCTCTGAAGATGGACGGGGCTAAACTAGGTACCGAGACCCCAGAGTCGTCAGCAATGACGACTGGTAGGAGGGCGTGCTGTACGGCAAGAAGTCTGTCTATGAGGGCAGATGGACTGTGCAGCAGTGAAGATCCTGGTGTAAGTAACATCGTATACTGGAAAGAATCCAGTACGCCGGAAGCACAAGGTTTTCCCCGACATAATCTTTAACGGGGAGTTAGCCGATCCTAAGCAGGGAGCCAATCACTACCCTGCAAAAGGGAAGCATGTCAACATTCATGCGCATAGCGTGTAGGTGTGGTGACACAAGGTATATTTCTGACGCTTGAGGATAGTCCACTCGGAACGTGCAAATGGCTGCGGAGTCTCATTATGAGGAGAAGCAGCTAAATGAACTTTGGACGAATTCTTGAGCCCGTGAAAAGGGAATATGCAACGATCACGCTGTTTCGTACCTAGAACCAGTACAGGTGCTGCTGGCTGAAAAGGCCAAGGCGTGCCGGGGTTAAATCAGGTTAGGGAAATCGGCAAAATAGTAGCGTAAGTTTTCGATAAGCTATGTCTGTGCTTAGTAAGCGCAGATTGCAATAACTAGGGGGAGGCAACTGTTTCTTTAAAACACAACTCGCCGCAAAGCCGTAAGGCCTAGTACAGCGGGTGACGCCTGCTCACCGCTAGTACGCGAAACCCTGTTTCAACGGGACTAAGCGCTAGCAAAGAGCGGGGGTAACTCTGACCCTCTTAAGGTAGCGTAATACCTCGTCGCTTAATAGGCGACTTGCATGAAGGGCGTAATGACCCCCCCACTGTCCCAATCTGGTGCCCGGTGAAATCACTGCGCGGTGAACATGCCGCGTACTCTCAGTGGGAAATGAAGTCTCCATGAAGCTTGACTACAGTCTGTTGTTGTTGTGTGGCGAGTGCTGCAGAGCGTAAGTGGGAGCGTCGACGCGTGGGTTTCGGCTCACGTTGAGCGAAAGTGTAACACCACTCTCCACCTGCTACGCGACTAACCTGTAAGGGGACAGCTGCAGATGGGTAGTTAGACTGGGCGGTTGCTTTCGATAAGGAAACGAAAGTGACCAATGCTCTGCTTAGGTGAGTTGGAAACTCACTGTTAAGCTTAAAGGCAAATGCAGGGCTGACTGTACATCGAAAAGCGGGATGTGCAGACTAGAAATAGGGGCTTACCGAGCTTTGGAAGCCCTTTTAATGGGGCTCCAAACTGTCAGAAAAGTTACTCTGGAGGTAACCGGTTCGTGGCTGGTGAGAGTTCACATCGACCCAGCCGTTTGATACACCGATATGGGCTTATGTCATCCTGGTGGTGCAGGAGCCACCAAGGGCCGGGCTGCTCGCCCGTTAAAGACATACATGAGCTGAGTTAAGTCCGCCGCGAGGCAGGACGGTAATATCTACTGGGAGTGTTAGTGTCAGAGGATAAGATGCTGTTAGTACGAGAGGAATATAGCATCGGCGCCTCTAGTTTACCGGTTGTGATGAGCACGGCCGGGTAGCCACGCGCTTAGAGATAAGTCCTGAAAGCATCTAAGGACGAAGCCCAATCCGAAACGAGACACTATGGCGATCCTATTACAGGATTTTGATAGGGTGGGCGTGTAAGCAGAAAGCGCAAGCGATCTGTGAGCGCACCACTACTAAAGCCTAAAAGGTACAAGCTTACTTCTCAATTTTTTTATTTTGGTACCCTAAGCGGAAGCTCTGCCTAGGACACGCATTACATTTTAACAAAAATTGTTAGTAATTAGATAAATAACATGAATGTTTATTAAGCTCGGAAACCCAATAGCATTGGTAATGTTATGCCTTTTTTAAAAGAGATAAAACACCAAGTGAATGAATTCAGGAATGACATTAAAGAAATGTTCCGAGAATCAATAGAGTCAAAAATTATGCTAACAGGAACTGTAATTACTGTAGGTAGCATAGCCTTCGAAGTTGTAACGATGGCTGCAACATCAATAATGTCAGGACCTAATGCATCTTACTACGCTTTAAGATCAAATTTTGTGCTTAATGACATGTTCAAAGGAGGCATAATAACGATGTTCACAGGAGTCGCAACTGTAACAGCAGGAGGAATAGTACAGGTTTTAAGAGATAAAAACTAATAACTTATACAAACTTACTTCTCCTTTTTTCTTTTTTGTTTTCTAGGACCTAGCAGAAGCGATACCCGCTTTCTCAGTCAGATTATTTACTCGGGCATTCTATAATCCCATAGTATTTGGTGCCTTTTATCTTGTCCTTCAGTCTTATGTCGAGAGTCAGCAGTCGTATGTCAAGCTTCTCCGCCAGCGAGAGAAATGCAGCATCATAAACAGTCACGTCCAACTTAAATGAAAGAGCGATTGCATCTGCGATTATCTCTGAAAAGCTATGGATTGCGTACAAATTCATCAATTTCACGGCTTCTGTGAACGCCTTCACGGCATCATTGCCCTCAAATTTTCCAGAAGTTTTGGATTTGATTGCATTTGAAACTTCGTAATAGTTCAAGTCAAGGATATGAAAATAGTTATGTTCAGAAATCTTCTTGGACGCCCACTCCGAGTGCTCCTCAGGAGTAACGAGTGCCACGATCACGGATGAGTCGACAACAACCTCAATGGCCATGCTCACGATCCTCTCTTATGATATCCGCGGAAGAGATGGTCATGCCTATCTTCTTGCTCAGTTTGTTTCTAAACTCGTCAACGTCCTTCATAAGCTTCCTTAGCTTGGTGCTCTTGACCATTCTCTCAAGGTGTGCCCTAATCTCATCCGCATAGTCAAGATCCAATTCTTGAAGCTCCTCCTTGAGCTTCTTAGGGATTCTTATTGCAATTACGTCGCTCATGAGTTAGATTAAAGTAAACAAATATATATAGTTATATGTTAACAAAATGTAAACAAAAACTACAAGCACACCACTACTAAAGCCTAAAAGGTACAAGCTTACTTCTCAATTTTTTATTGTCATCATTCAGCGTGAGCAATACCCCCGACATTGATGCATCCCACATAGCTCTTTATATATTTTCAACGGAAGATACTTCTGATTTCAATGCCAAGTTTAGCAGCAATTAAAAAACAAACTTACGACAAAGTGAGTGACTTCAGAGAAGAAACAGCGGGATTGTTAAGGAAAGATGGAATCCACCTTGAAACGCTCAAGACAATTTGTCGAGACGAACTCTCTGAGGTCAAGGAAAAATTGGCTGGCGTTTCAAGAAAGATGTCAAACAGTATCGGCAATACTGAAAATATGATACTAGACAAGCGAGTTCAGGTTACTGCAGGTCTGATGGTACTAGGGGGTTCTGCTATTGCTTTTATTCCTACTGGAAATCTAAATATTGTTCTTGTTGGAAGCATCATTACACTTACAGGGGCAATAGTGATGACAAGAGGAGCTGTTATCAAGTCGAAGCGAAAAGATGTTTGATCCTGCACCCTATCTTAGACAAACAACTCTTTTTTCACCAAGTTAATCAAGTTCCTCAAAATAAGGCTTTGCTAATAAACCCGCTAATAAAATAACTTTATGAGCAGATTTAATACTTTATTAGCAGAATTGATCTTATGGGGATAAGATGCTAGAAAAAGACGGGTCAACGCGAAAACATTCCAATAAATCGTCTCGAACATTTGGTGAGATACTCGCAGCGGTGGAGAGGAAGCACGAGATAGAGTTGTGCAGGGAACGGACCCCCGAAAAAGACATCTCTGGTTCAATGGCGCTGATAGCCACGCCAGAAAGGGTGAAAATGGTCAGAAATCTCAGGAGAGAAGACAGAAGGAAAAAATAGCCTTTCTCGAAGTCCAGCACGGGCTTGCTCTGGTTACGATGGAACCAAGAAGCAGCATAACCAAGCGAGATTCACTCTCCTGCCTTCTATACCGACTTGACTTTATTAGCAAGCGTCCGACTTTATTAGCAGAACCTGCTTTATTAGCAAAGCCTTCGTAACATGAATGTATATAAACACCGAAATGCAAGGAGTTTATGATATTCATGACACATCTGGAAGTCTTGGAAAACAAACTGCACAGCAAGATGGACGCATTTGCAGGAATATTTAGAACCAAGGAAAATGATTCTGAGGAAGATATGCCAAGAATGAGTGTTATTCAAAATCTAGGCAGTAGCGGAGCCATCATGGCGATAGCAGGTTTTGTGGTTTCGGTATCAGAGTTCTGTGTGTATTGTCGTACCGGAAATTCTGCCACATTACAGAATTCCTTTATAGCTAGGGATATTGGAGTCGTAGGCCTTGGTCTGTGTGTCGGGAGCTTCGGTGACATAGGAGGTCTAATTCGCAAGAGACTCACAGGCAGCTGACTGGTCACTCATAATTACTTTTCCTTCATAATCAGGTAGCTTCTTAGAAGCGTCCTGGTTTCTTCATCAATATTCATTCTTCTCTTGATTCTTCTAAGCATTTCATTCTTGCCAAACCCCTCCTTCAGGCAGACTATTACCTGCATGCCCCCATATTTGTCGATATTCACACCATAAACTTTGAAGAATCTGCCAAGCAACTTCCTGTATCCCAAAAACTTCAGTATGCCATAAGGATGCATCGCATAGTTTATCGCCAGTGTTCCTTTACCGTTCAGGATCCTGGAAGCATTCTCAACAAAGCGCTTTGTGTAGAATTGTTTCGGTATCCTTGCCCCTTTCCCGTACGCATCAAGGATTATGATGTCATACTTCTTCTTCGTTTTGGCTACGTACTCCTCCCCATCCCCGATTATTATGTTGTCTTTTATCCTAGTCAAGGCATACTTTCTCGCCAGCCTAACGACTTTCTTGTCAAGCTCCACAATATCCATCTTTATTCCTTCATCAAAGAGCGTATGCAGTTGGTACGGTGTAGTTCCAATGCCGAGACCTATCATCAGGATTTTCGGGTTTTTGTATGCATACACAAGAGGTATGAAGTAGTCCCAGTAGCTCTTCGTGTATATCGTATGCTTATTTAGCACGGAGTTCGTCGCACCGTCGAGCTTGAACATTCTCATCTTGTCATTCTCGACCACCTGCAGCGCAACGCCATTGGAGATGAGCGTCTCATGTTTGACTCTGAATGAATCAATGAACTCTCTTAGGCTGAGCATCAGAGATATTTCTCCAGCTGTTTATTTAATAATGAGTTAAGGATATGCCCTGTTCATCATCCTTGGGAAGGGTATTGCATCGCGTATGTGTTCCAGGTTGAACACCCACTTTATCACGCGCTCCATTCCCATTCCGAAACCGGAATGTGGCACGGAGCCGTACCTTCTAAGGTCAAGCCACCATTCGTAGTTCTTCATGTCGAACTTTATCCCCTTGATCTTCTCCACCTCCCGCATCCTCTCAAGTACCTTGTCAAGCCTCCATTCCCTCTGGGTGCCGCCTATGATCTCGCCATGGCCGTTAGGTGCCTGCATGTCTGCGGATAGTGCAGTTCTGGTATCCTTTGGGTTTATTGTAGCGTAGAACGGTTTCAATTCCCTTGGCCAGTTGTATACGAAAATCGGTTTCTCTTCACCTTCGGTGAGCAGTTTTTCCTCAGGTACGCCGAAGTCATCGCCCCACTTGATCTTGCTTCCCTTCTCATTCAGTATCTCAAGTGACTTCTCGTAGCTTATTCTTTTGAAAGGAGGCTTCACCTTCAGCAGCGATTCCTTGTCGACCTTCATCTCTTCCAGGATATCCTCATCATCCTTCGCCAGCTCGTTTGCGATATGGCTAACGAGCTTCTCCTGCAGCTTCATGCTCTTTTTGAGATCATAATATGCCATCTCCGGTTCAAGCATCCATAACTCAGCAAGGTGCTTTGTCGTCCTGGATTTCTCCGCCCTGAACGCGGGCACGAATGAATATACCTTCTCAAGCGAGAAGATCATGGATTCTGCGTAGAGCTGCGAAGATTCGGTAAGGTAGGCCTTCTGGCCAAAGAAATTCACTTCAAACAGGTCAGCTCCCGTTTCTCCCCCAGCCAAAGTTATGACAGGCGGTGTTATTTCGTAGAACCCGTTCCTGTCAAGGAACTCGCGTGTATGCTTGAAGACATGGGATCTTCCTCTCATAATCTGTGTCATCCTCCTGCTCCTAAGCCACAGATGCCTTTTATCCAGCAGCAGCTCAGCGCTCTGATATTCTGTGATAGGAAAAGGCTCGGAAACATGCACTGTCCTAAATGATGAGACTTCAAGTTCATATCCGCCGGGTGCCCTCTCATCCTTCTTAACAATTCCCCTGACTTTCGCGCTTGACTCTATAGTGCCATCCACAACGTCCTTCCATGAATGTTCATCAACCTTGTCTTTCTTTATCGCTGTCTGCAACGTTCCTGTCGTGTCCCTTATTATAACAAAAGATATGCCTCCGCTCTCCCTTTTCCTGTATATCCAACCAGCTATCGATACTTCCTTGCCCTCCTTCTTCACCGCTTCCCGTATGTGCATTTCTATACCTCTATAAGCAATAGACTCTTTCCAAGCTAAGTTTTAATTAATTTCGTGCAAGCGACCTTATTAATAGCAAATCATTTTTCAAGTCAAAGCATAAATATGCAGGAAAGTCAAGCATTTGCATAGATCCTTCGTGATTGTATGGAAAAAAGCAAAAACCACGTGACAAAAGAGGAAATGACGAAAGTCTTCATAATAAGTCCCGTTAGAAATATGACAGATGAAGAGCAGTCTATAACCACAAACTACATCGCTGGACTAAAGCAGGCGAATGTCGATGTTTACTATCCCCCTGTCAATACAGACCAGAGCGATCCAAGAGGCCTTAGGATATGTGAGCAGAACCGTGAAGGCATACGCGGATCGCAGAAAGTCATTATTTATTGGAATAGGAGGAGTGAAGGAAGCGCATTTGATTATGGAATGGCATTCGCATTGCGCAAGCCGATACAGCTTATGAACAAAACTGATAGCCAAGAGGAGAAAGCCAAAGATTGCTTTGAAAGAATGCTTTTAAACTCAGACTTGTCATATCCATTAAGTCGTGTAGCAGAAAGATCATACGCCATGAGTAGAAAACACATATCAATAATATCTTCCGACCCTGCTACGCTGGGTGAAAAAGGATCGATAATCAGGGGATATACCGAAGGGCTGAGACTAAAGGGTATTATTGTTAACTGGCCTGAGGATATGCCACCTATAGAAGATAAAACAGGGTGCAATACATGCTTGCGAGATCTTGAAGAGATGAGCCAGTCGAATGAGGTTCACATCTTCTGGAATGGAAATAGCAAGAGAAGCCTGTTCAATTTAGGCATGGCATTCGCCCTGGGCAAGCCGATAGCGCTTATAAACAGGGCTGACGTCGAAGCGATGGCTGATAAGCATCCTGGCAAGTGCTTCGAGAAGGTGCTTCTTGATCTAGATTCTAGAAAGTCTTCTGAAACACTGGCTGAAAAGTTGGGCGAGAAGAGGTCTGAATAGCAATCAGGCAAATCTCTTTCTGATAGAAAAAGTAATACAATTTTGCATTCTAAAGATAATAGAATAATTGATCCCAGATGCAGGATGAAGAACTTACCAAGAAGTACAACAGTCTATACCTAGAAATAATAATGCGATACAAGGACGAGATAGAGAAGGGCGAGACGGTATACGTTGCGGACCTTCCAAAGCTAGTCACTCCAAGCGATGAGGCGGTAGTTGCTGTGATAAAGAACATAACAGGCTCCTTTCCAGCCTACAACTTTGACGAAAACTTCCTTGCAGCAGCGCAGCAGGCTCGTGAGTACCTGAAAGATAAGATAATCAGCGTAAGCCCGCCAATACAATTTTGGCTCAAACCAAACCAGGTCATAAGCCTGCAGGCGGGAGATGCTTTTGACAAAGTGATACTTCTCTGTAGCATGCTGATAGCTCTCGGAAATCCTTCAACCAAAATAGTCACATCCATAAAAGAGAACGAGAGGAAGCACCTGGTATATTTCGAGTACAAAGGCGAGCTCACGTACATAGACCTGGAGAATGGCATGAATAAAGTAAACAGCAAAGAAGAGCTTTTTGAGAAACTAGGCATGAAGAAGGAGGCTGAAATGATTGCATACGAGTTCAACGACAAGATGTACAGCAATCTGCTGTAATGACTATACCCAGCCGCCTATTCCTTTCTGTCCCCCACTCGACCTAAGCTGCACGAGCGCATCAGCGAACTTACTGATTCGATCCTCAGAAAAATCGTGCTTGTCGCACATGAACCTTATCACCATCTCCTTGTTTGGCCTTGCGCTTCTTATCCTGTTTTCTATCTCTGATTTTTTCATCTCAAGCGTATCTGGTTTTACGAATATCTCCTCAACCTCGGCAGGGTCTATCTCAAACCCTCCCTTGTACTTCTCCTTTACATACTGTGCTATCTCGCCAAGGC
>JBEKPX010000013.1:0-14759 GCA_049520335.1 Candidatus Micrarchaeales archaeon
GCCTGGTGTACGGAAGCTGGTGTATGTTTCCATGCGTGCTAGGCAGGAGCCCTGAGAAAATCGAAGTGAGCGCAGGTGTCGTAGTATTCGATACCGAGAATTGATTCTTGAAGACAAAGCTCTCCTTCGCTATCCTTTTGAGGTTCTTGTCAGTCTCCTTCGCATATCCGAACATGCTCAGGTGGTCCGGCCTGAACGCATCAATTACTATTATCACTATGTTTGGATCTCTCATATTATCCAACCGCTCTCTGGGAGGAAGGGTCAGGTGTAACCCAGCTCCCTCAATCTTTTCATCACCGTCTCCCTGACCACTCCTCTTCCAGCACGTTCATGTGCATTGGGGTCGGTGTTAGGGGAAGTGCAAATTGTGCAGCCCAGCGAAGTGTATCCCTTCGCGTACATCGGGTTGCACTTTATGTTGTATTTCTTTACATATTCGAGTATGTCCTCCTTCCTCCAGAAGAGAAGAGGATGTACCCTTATGTGATCAGGGTTGTGCCTTGGAGAGAAGAACACCTCCTTCGCCCTCTCTTCATGCTCAACACCTCTAAGCCCTACTAGGAAGGCATCGAACTTGAACTTCCTTATAGCATCCATCATCGGAGTTATCTTGTGGTAGTTGCAGCATTCAGTAGTGAACTCCGGAGTCTTGAGCCCGTACTTCTCCTCAAACTCCTTTTCCCTGTCCTGACTTGCCATCACTGTAGTGTGATTAGTCAGCTGGAGTTCCCTCCTTACGTCGTCCACGTACCTGTAGGTCTCGGGAAACTCATGCTGAGTATCGACAAAGACGGTCGGGATGTCGCGCTTTAAAGGAAGCGTTATTGCGAGCAGTATTCTGCTGTCGGTCCCTCCACTCCATCCAAGTCCGACATTCTTGTACTTCTTCAGAGCCTCCTTTATTATCTCCTGCGACTTCTTCACCTTCTCCTCAAGGGGCAGGTTGAGCAGCGCCTTGGCTTCCGGAACCATCAGGTCCTCGCATCTCTGCGTTCTTGCTGCAGTGAACTTGTCTCCTAGGTTGTTCTGATCTATGAATTCTTTCTCGTTCATCTCTTTCTTTGCCATTTTTACATCATGAACATAATGTATTGACATTATATATAATGTAATAACATTATAGCACAGCATATATAAAAAGCTTTGCTCTGGCCCGGAATCCAGAACTGCTTGTGGCGAGATAACCCGCCGCGCCAGATACAGAACCAATCTGAAGTAGTAGCATTTAAGATTTTCTGTATTTAAAGGTATAATGTTCAAGGGATGAAATGTTCAGTATGACCAAGAATACCTTCCTCCTACTCGGGATTGCGCTAGTGATAATCGGAGCTTTGGTTGCCTATTATGGCTACAGCCTATGCAGAGACCCAAGCAGCTGCGCCTCTAGAGCTTCAGTAACCATTTATTCGAGTGCTCAGGGGAATATCTCCGATGCGCTTTTGAATCTTGGATTTGCGATAATCGCGACACCCATCATTCTGTACCTTCTTTTCAAAGAGGAGATTAAGTAAGCGGCTGATAGCTGATGGAGTCCTCAACAGATCCGGATGGAACGCTCGAGCTAGGTGTAAGGAGCGCGAGGGTTGCTTCGTTCGTAGCAGTGACCCAAATCTTGGCCATAGTGGTCAGCGGCATAACGCTCATAGTTGTCGCAAGGTTTCTTGGTTCGGCAACATATGGAATATACACTCTTGCAATAGGTACCGCCTCTTTCGTCGGGGCCTTTGGCGGTCTGGGAATAAACAACTACATTAACAAGCATGTGCCCGAGCTTATTGCAAAAAAGAAAAAAAAAGAACTGCAGGAGACGATCGGAACTAGCCTATTCATAGTGATACTACTAAACGTGCTTCTTTTTCTCTTGGGAATCCTTTTCAGCGGTCCGATAGCAAGCTACGTCTTCCATAATGCAGACTACACTCATCTAGTGATGCTCTCCATATTCAGCATAATATTCACCTCCCTGATGTTCCTCGAGTATTACATGCTCATAAGCTTCGGCGACGGCATTGGGTCTGCCATAAGCTACACTGCCGGTACCATCTCGATATCACTGCTCAGCATACTTTTGGTCTACCTTGGCTATAATGCGCTTGGCGCAATTATAGGGCTCATACTAGGCTCTGCCATAGGAGCTCTTGTAGGATTTCTATTGTTGAGAAGGCACACGAAAATCAGTCTTGGAATAAAGAATCTTGGTGCCCGTCTTAGGCACATGTTTTTCTTCTCCACCCCGCTTGCACTAGCGAATGCATTGGGGATGTTGATGAACAATTTTGCGGTGTTGCTTCTTGGTATTTTCTCGATTCCTTCAATAGTCGGTGCGTTTGGAGTTGCAGATGCGCTTGGCAGCATAGTCTCCAGCGCAATGGGCTTTACTGGGTCTACCACCGTTCAGATGTTCTCAACCGCATCAGCACATAAGAAAACAGCAGGCAGCGTAGGGAAACTGTACAACTACTCGATTTACTTTGGGATATTGATAACGGCACCTATAGCTGTATTCTTCATAGCACTGTCACATGCGATTGTAAATTCAGTATTCCCGACCTATACAAACACTCAGTTCTACATCCCGATTCTCACAGTAAGCGTGATGCTTGTTTGGATCGGAGCCTATGCTACGTTATTAGTGATAAGTAGCGGGAAGACGAAGAAGGTACTTAAGTACTCAGTAATTGTGGCACTTGCCCAATTTGTTTCATTGTTGGTGCTCGTGCCACTAATAAACGCTTATGGTGCAATAATCGGTTTCTATTTCGTGGGAGGCGTTGTCAGCATTGCTCTTTATGTCAGATACGTTAAGAGGACGATGCACATAAAGATGGAACTCGGAAAGGTATACAGGATCCTGATTGCATCATTCATCCTGCTTCTCGTGCTTCTCCCTGTGAATCTGACCCCATTTAGAGAGACAATTCAACTGATTATCGGAGCAGTCATTACTCTCTTACTGTATCCTGCCCTGCTTATAGCGACAAAGGCAGTTACAGATGTCGAATGGACAATCATCTACAGAATCATCAAGGTTACATCCTCCAAAGGTTGATGGCATTTCTAACAACGGCTATGCAAATGTCGTCTCCATTACACTAATAAATAATTATCGATTCCAATTAGTGTTCTGTAAAGTTGTTATGAACAGAGAGTGATATTATGCGAAAAATAAAAAAGAGAAGCATATCAAATAGAAGCAAGAAAGTGAAGAAGGATAGACGCAGGAAGATGAGCGACGAAGAGAAAGAGCTGGTGCTTGAGAAGCTGCATGCGTTGGGCTACATGTGAATGCGTTCTTTCCGCCAGAGGTAGACAGGCTCGGAAAGAGAAGGAGTTCAGGCTTTCAGAGGTTCGATGGATATGATGCCGAATGTTATACTTGTAATATGTGATACGCTGAGAGAGGACGCGTTGATTCCGCATATCAGCAAGACTAAGACCCCGAAATTTTACAAATTGTTACAGGACTCGATGGTCTACAGAAATAGTATAGCCCCGGAAACCTGGACGTTCCCATCGCATGCCTCGATGTTCACCGGCATGTATGCGAACGAACATGGAGTGCATGAGACTACGGAGACAAAACTCGAAGGCCTCTGGGATGCCAACTCAAAACTCAAAACCAAGAGAATTGCCGAGCACCTAAAATCGAAAGGCTACAGCACGATAGGCATATCCAACAACTATATGGTGTCGAGGTTCACGGGCTTTGACTACGGCTTCGATTTCCTGTTGAACATAGACAGCTCGCCCTGGGGCATGAGCAAGATGGCGACCGAGGCGAAACTGATGGGATCTGATCCGATCCAGGTGGCGATCGAGCTCTGGAAGAAGGGAAGGCTAGGGGAGCTGCCGAAGTTCGCATCGGAGTACTTCAAAGTCAGGAATGCCGCCAAGATCACAGACTACCCGAGGAACAAGGGTGCAAAGTTCACCAATGAGCTGCTCAACAACATGAGCCTGAGGGAAAACTTCTTCCTCTTCATAAACTACTGGGAGCTCCATAATCCGTACAGGGGCCAGAGCGACAAGATTATGCAGAAAAATTTCACAGGGATAAAGAAGATTAGCGACTCGTATGTCGAGTACCTAAAAGAAGAGTACTCGCGTGAGGTGGATTACACCTTTGGGCATCTGGACAACTTAATCTCGATGCTGATAAGAAGAGGCTTATACGACAATTCTATGATAATCATAACATCAGACCATGCCCAGGCATTCAACGAGCATGGGTTCATGTACCATGGAGTATACCTCTATGATGAAATAATCAGAGTGCCGCTGGTGATAAAGTATCCTCATGGCAAGAAGTTCAGGGCTGTGAAAGGATACCAGAGCCTGGTAAGCATACCAAAGCTGATAAAAGAAATAATTGAAGGAGGAGATGACGCTGCACTCACCACGGATAATGCTTTTGCCGAGTCATATGGCAACATGGACAGGCCGCCGCTGAGTTACAAATCTAGGATGGATTACGTCAACAACAAATATGAGAAGAACAGGGCTGCAGTCTACATGAATGACTATAAACTCAACGTGAATGGCGGCGACGGTGTAGTCGAGGAGTTCCTTAAGGGGACAAAGCCAGTGGATCCCAGAGCACGTGAACATAGACAAGCATTTGATCAGCTCTCAGATGAGCTGCAGCGCTTCAAGAAGAAAGAGAAGTTCAAGATACCTGGTGGATCATAACTGCAGGATGTATACGGTAAAGAATCTCAACAAAACAATACTAATAATAATGATAAAAATTAGTAGTAATAAGAAGAATTGCTAAGGATAGGTTTTTGGATGGAAAATGTGCTTGTTACCGGTTCCTCTGGGTTTTTGGGTTCACATTTGGTTAAATCACTTAAGGGATCTGATCTGAATGCGACAGGAATGGACTTGCGGACTTCTGAATACACGCAGAAGGTTTGCGATATAAAAAACAAATCTCAAATAGTCAAGGTGTTAAAGGAAAATGAAATTGGAAAGGTAGTTCACCTAGCCGCATACATCGACGCTGCAGAAAGCGTCAGAAAGACGCTCAAATACATACGCAATAATTCGCTTAATACGGCAATACTTCTGGAAGCGATGAGAAAAGCCGATTGCAAAGAAATTGTTTTCATTAGTTCTGTTGCGGTATACGGGAAACAAAAAGAATTCCCAATATATGAAAGTGCACAGCAACAGCCCATAAACCCATATGGCCTTTCAAAACTGCTTGCTGAGCGCATAGTGGAGAGCTACCATGAAAGTTATGGAATGGGTTATACAATCTTGAGGCCTACAAATCTGTATGGAATAGGCCAGAATCCGGCATATGCGGGGGTCATCTCTAAGTTCATCGAGGCTGCCATAAAAGGCTCTGCGCTTGTTTTGTACGGGGATGGAATGCAGACAAGGGATTTCCTAAATGTCAGCGACATGGTAGAAGCGATAAAGACAGTCATTATGAACAAAGGAAAGGATACAGCGTACAATGTTTCATTCGGAAAATCGGTTCGAATAATAGAACTGCTTAAAACCGTGCAAAAAATCACAGGAGCATCCATCGAACCTAAGCGCAGACATGAAAGGTCCGGAGACATTGAAAGATCCGAGGTATCTAACCAGAAGTTTGTGGATGCATATGGCTGGAAACCAAAAGTGGAACTAGAGGCAGGACTTAGGGAGTTGCTTTACCATTATAGGACACGGGTTTAGCTGAATAGGAATTTTTCAAGTTCTGGAAGCAATTTTTGCTCAGCATAGCTTTTTTGCACGAAACTGCTTATTCTTTTCTTTGTATTCAGGTATTCTTTTTTGTTGCGCCACAGCTTGTGGTATCGCAGTATTTGCGAGGAGAAATCCGCAGGGATCGGTCTTTTGACCCTTGCTCCCTGAAACGGTTTTTTGATTATATCCTGAGGCCCTGGGATATCGAAGGTTATTGCTGGTAGTCCATAGCTCTGCGCTTCCAAGAGAACTAGCGAGAAGGTGTCATATCTTGAAGGAAAGACAAGCACGCTTGCTTTGTTATAAGCATCTTTGAGTTTTTTGCCTTGAAGAAATCCAGACCATACCACGTTTTTGGGATATTTTTTCTCTATCTTGGCTACAAGTGCTTCTCCATCTCCGCTTTTGCCTACTATATGAAAAACTATTTCTTTGTCTTTTGCAATAGTATGCTCTATCACGTCGCAGAGCAGATCTATCCCTTTTTGGTTCTTCTCGAGTCTTCCGACATAAAGACATATGAATTCTCTTGAATTGTTTCCTACGGTTTGCACAGGCAGTGTAATAAAGTTTGGTATCTTTCTGACTGCTGCCTTAGGAAAATGCGTTCTGATAAGTTTAAGATCTCTGTCATTTAGCACATGGAAGAACTTAATCTGCTTTAGAAGAGAGATAAGAGCCTGTCTTGAAATTCCGCTCTTTGCTGCGTCTTTCTCTTCGAGTGATTTTGACAAAGAGAAGTTGTGCACACCTAGCACAAATCTTTTTCGCATCACTCTTGAAAACAGTACTGAATAAGAGAGCAAAAGCGGGTTGAGACTTACCTGGTATATGGAATCTGCCTTGCTGAAGGTGTCGATGAATCTTGCAGTGCTAACTGGGCTCGGTATGCGAAATACATACGGGTCGGTGCCAAAGGCTTTCAATCCTATTCCTATGCTTGGAAGTTTAATCACATTTATTTTGCTAAGATCAAACATTCTTGCAAGCACATCCTCTGACAGTATCGTCTTGTCTTTTTTGGAAATGGTATTTAGTATTGTGATGCTTAGGTTGTTCTTCAACCTTGTTGCAACATCAAGAGCAAATTTTTCGCCGCCTCCGAAACTATAGAGGTTGTTGGTTACTATCACAAGCCGCTTTTTTTCCTTGGGTAAAGAGTTCATAAGCTAGACCCGTTCTCTCCAAAGTATCACTTCGCCGAATTCCTTGCCTGCGGCGAATATTGCATCATGTCTTCTCTTCTCGTACTGGCTGGGATAGAGTGTTTTCAGCAGGCGGTCCTTGTCGATGGGATTGAACTTTGTCACCATCGGCTCACTGAATTCTCGTGGTGCCTTTCTGCGAAGGCTCTCTATAGACATACTATCGGTCGTGTAAACGTACGGAATTTCTGCATACAGACCGAAGCGTGCCTTGCCTCCCAGTTCCATCGCCACGTTCCTGACAATTGCGTGGTCTATGTGCGAGCCGACACACATCGGAGCCAGTATGTTCTTTATGCTCTGCCCGAATTGCGAGAGCAGGGGAATGAGTGCGCTTTTTGCATTTAGCTTCCTTACTTCCTGAGCGACCATTCTCGAGTAGAAATGCGTCGCCGCCTTCTTTACGCCCCCTTCATTCAGCGTACCAATGGCACCTCCTGCTATGAATTTGTAGTATCTGTCCAGTGCTGCATCCTTGAGCCCGAGAAACACCGGCAGGTATGCGATTCCCTGCGATGCCAGAAAGCGCGAAAACCTCAGTTCCTCACCAATCCTGACTACGCTTATTCTCGCGAGCGAAGCAAAGTCAGTCCTTGTATCTGCCTCCATCGAGCTGTTGGTCGAATTGAAGAAAGTAACTCCTATTATGTTCTTTCCGAGCTTGCCTGATATCATGGTTGCATGAAGCGAGAGGAATATGTCATCTAAGTGCGGCGAGAGCACAAGAGTAACCTTCTCCTTCTTTAGTGCACCAATCTCCCTCCACCTAAGCGCGAAATTCCTGTAGCTCAGTTTGCCGAACTTAGATTCCTTCATAAGACATCAGTAGACTCTTGGCAAAGAAAGTTTAAAAAGAGGTAATCCGAATAATGTAATCGGTAATAAATTCGCTATCTTGCCTTCAAACGGCGTGGATTGTCAAGCTTTATAAAATCACATGACTTATTAGATTGGAAATCATTTGGGTGCGTCAATGGAATCAGTAGGTGTTTATGCTTTTATAGGTAAGAACTGGAGGAAAAACGATTTTCCTCTAGATTTATGGCTAAAGCATAATGAAAAATTATTTGACCAAGTAGCCGTAGCTACGCATGCTGATTTGGATTTGGATATTGGCGACAATGTTATAGTGAAGAAAATACCAGAACGCTATGTTGGTGACTTCAGGTTCTACCTCTACTCACTTACTGAATCACAAAAATTACTGGATACTGACTGGAAAGTTCTCATGCCAGTTGACGAGTTCATAAGTCAGAGGATTGATCCTTCTAAGCTTGATAAGAGGTATGTTTATCCTATGCTCTGCAGGCAACTTTATGGCAATATAAATACAGAAATCGTGTTCGATGAAAAGGATCCGTTTTTCCAGTACCGAGTGCACTATGGCGTAAAGCCGATAATAAGAGACGGGGGCGACGTTCCACCACCCTACTATGCAAGACTCTCATTTGGTAAACTCTGGAATAGCATGCGAAATGAACTTTTTTTCTATAAGCGTAGACTCAGCGTGCTGGGAACCAAGAGATATCCCGAGGAAAGTTATCTATCGAGACTAATACGGTTCTATTACAGAGTCCAGTATGAAATGAGTAAACCAAGAAGTCCCTATTTTACCCTTTGGCACACTGGTTTCGCGAGGAATCCTAAATCATTCAGTATAAAGTCTAGGCAAAACATGGCTCGTGATAGAGATGCCCATGGGAAAAGACTATCTACTCTAACTAAGGCACTATTAAAGTATTCAGAAAAGCCGAAATTTGATTATGCGTCTTACAAGCAGATCTGGCCAAGAGCCAAGCTATACAAAATAGATACAAATGCACTCCCTGAAATCATAAGGCAGAATGCAAAGAGGTTTAATTGGATCAAGTTCAAGCAGAAGGAATATGAAAAATCAAGCGTTCCTTTCTAAAAATACTGAGAAAGTTATATCTAAGTAATTAAAACTGAAAGCTTTATATAAATCATAAACAAAAAGTTATTCAAGTAGAATAGACAATATGAAAGACAAAGCAGCAAAGTCAGTAACTTACGGCAAAATCAAGGTTTTCTACGAGCCGAAGAGAGATGGTTGATGTAATGACTATGGATGTAAGATTGAATCCTTGGCTTGATTCAGTGCTTGCCAAATATGCTTGGAGATATTCGGAAGAAAGGTGATTAAGTGAAACTGGCATTGGTCTATGTGAATAGGAATGTCTTCCCAAGGGACGTAGCTCCTCTTGGATTGTGCTTCATCGCAAGCTACCTGAGGAAATACGGCAACTTCACCGATGTGGTGATACTTGATCAGAATGTGGAGAACATCTATGATTCCATAAAGAAATGCAAGCCAGATATAGTGGGAGTGTCAAGTGCAACCCAGAACTTCCAGGAAGCCAGAAGATTCATTGACTTCGTAAACAGGGAGATGGGAGTTCCAATCATAGTCGGAGGAGTCCACATCTCAATCATGCCATCATCCTTGCCTAAGAATGCTTCCATAGGAGTGATAGGCGAAGGCGAGGAGACGATGCTTGAGCTTATGCAGATATTCGACAGGGACAACGAGTTCAAGCTTGATAGCTTGAGGCAGGTTAAGGGAATCTGCTATTACGAGAATGATGTGCTGAAAATCAATGAGCCAAGACCTTTAATTCAGCAGCTAGACAAGATTCCGCATCCAGACAGGTCGCTCCTGAACATGAAATACTATATGAAGAAAAGCACCATAGTCCCTTTCCAGCTTGGTGTCAGCCTGCACATGATAACTTCAAGGGGATGTCCTTATCATTGTGTCTATTGCTCCACTCACAGCTTCTGGAAGATATACAGGGAGTTCTCGGCTGACTGGGTGATGGAGGAGATGCACATCATACTTGAGAACTACGGGAAGGTGGAGATAATCCACCTCTATGATGACTTGTTCCTTGCGAATAAGAAGAGATTCTTCGAGATTGTGGATAGGGTGAAGAAGGAAGGGATAAACAAGCACCTGAAGTTCATGTGCCTGGGAAGGACGAACCTGCTCAATGACGAGGTGATGCAGGGACTCAAGGACATGAACTTCGTCTGCATCGGAGTCGGGATGGAGTCTGGGAGCGAGAGGATACTGAACTATCTCAAAGCGAACTCAGTGACAGTCGAGCAGCACAGGAAGGCGATAGCTTACTGCATAAAGTACAGGATTGTGTTGATGCCTTCCTTCATGATAGGCAGTCCGGGGGAAACAGAGGATGATTTGAAGCAGACGCTCTCGCTCATAGCAGAGAACAGGCGCAACGTCTATTTCATACCAAGCACATATGTGACGACTCCGCTTCCAGCGACTCCGCTATGGGATGAAGCAGTGAGAAGGGGATTGGTGAGCGAGAACACTGATTGGGAAGCATTATGCTTGGACTTGCCAGAGACTATTGAGCAACTCAAGACTTATCCGCTTATGATTGACATGGATGTGGAGAAGTTCTTTGGCTATGTCAGGATGTTCGCAGAGGAGGGAGAAGCCCAGCTCTTCAAGAACTACAAGATAAATCTTTCTCCAAGAAGGATAAAGCTCGCCATAACCAAGCCAAGGAAAGCTATGCACTTCATGGTTGAAATCGTCAAGAATAAATTAGGTAGTTGATTTACGGTATGATTTCGCACACAGGATTTCGGAGAAGTATGACCTGAATAGACTATATATTTGCAAGGCTGGCTTATTAAGAAAAACCGATAATTTGTATTTACTTTCTAGTTTTATTTAAAACACTATACTTCTTTTTGTCCCTTGACCAATCGCGCCGACTCTAACCACGAACGCATCTCATCGATAGTCCTTCTTACAATCTGATTGTAGCTGTAAACCGGAAGCTCGAGTTCCATGAGTTTCTGCGTAGTGTAATAGAATTCCTCGACATAGCCAGTTCCTATGGACGGCTTGCACAAAATTCCGAACTCCTTCAACAGGTCGTTTGCGATCTCAAACCTAGTCTTTTTCTCCTCGGTTATCACAGGCACAGTCTGGTTGAAGATGTCCTTTTCAACTGATAGCCTTATTATCTCAGAGACACTACCCAACCAAGTTACCTGCGTTAGCGCCGAATTGTCGTAGACCGGCGGCGTCTTCTCGATTACATTTCTCAATAGTTTATTGTAATACTTCTCTGCTGTCGTATTGGGGCTCTGTCCCACAGCCAAAGCTCCCCTAAGTATCAAGTAACCAGCGTCTGTATTGGCTACACACTTCTCTGCTTCCAGCTTTGTCTTGCCATAGACATCGAGGGCATTCTCTGCCATGATTGTTGACATGTAGATTATTTTCGCACCTGCTTTATTTGCTTCCTTGACTATCTGCTCTGTTGCCCTGACGTTTATCTCATAAGCTAGCTTCTCATTCTCCTTGCACTGTTTGAAAGGTAGTCCGCCAACATGCACTATCGCTTCCGGCTTGCTCTTCTCCAGGATCGCACTTATGCCTATTGGATCAGACAAATCGAATTTGACCTGCTCAGCAAAGAGTCGCTGCCTATGGTAGGTTCCAAGGATTTCAAAGTCTTTTTTAAGGTCCTCGTATACCCTAGCGCCAAGATAACTGCTTGAACCTATAATCAAGAGCTTCATAAAACCAAGCCATGAATTTTGCTTAAGTGTTTTAATGCAAAAAGTTAATATATAACTGATTAATATAGTGATTGAAAGTTATTAAATCTAGTTGACTTTGGGCTCCTGCATAGTAATTAAATAGCTTCAATCCTCAATAATAGGGTAGAAAGAATGACTATTAAAAAAATACTCATGACAGGTAACAGGGGTTATATTGGCAGGATAATGACAGATGCACTCCTCAACAGGGGGTATGATGTTGTAGGGATCGACAGTGAGTACTTCGGTGAGAACGACTTTGCCAAATCAATGGAGCTGAGGAGCCCAAAGACCCAAATGAGGGCCGACTTCAGGAATCTCACTAAATTCGAGGGAGTGGATGCAGTGATACACCTTGCCGGGCTGCCCAATGATTGGGCATGCGACCTAAACCCAAGGATGGCAGACGAGATAAATAACCGTGCAGCTGTTAGCCTCGCGACACGCGCAAAGGAGGCGGGAGTCAAGAGGTTCATCTTTGCTTCATCGTGTTCTGTCTTCGGCGCAAACGGCGATGAGCTCATTGACGAGAATAGCATACCAGCACCCATAACCCCTTATGGAACCTCGAAGCAGCACGCCGAGGAGGGGCTCTTTAAGCTCAATGATGACGCATTCACGGTGGTGTGCATGAGGAATGCGACGTGCTACGGGGTTTCCCCGAGGATGAGGTTTGATATGGTGCTCAACAACCTTGTTGCATATGCCTTCACTGAAGGGAAGGTTAAGGTCCTCAGCGACGGCACTTCATGGCGCCCGATAGTACACATATATGACGTTTCAATGGCATTCATAAAGGCGCTGGAAGCCGAGAAGGAAATCGTTTCGGGCAACGTCTTTGCGGTCGGCGGGCAGAACTACAAGGTCAGCGAGATAGCGCAGATAGCTAAGGACGCAGTTCCTGGTTCCGAGATAGAGTTCAATCCAAACGGGCAAAAGGATTTCAGATCCTACAACGTGAGCTTCAAGAAGATCGAGAGAGTTCTTGGATTCAAGTGCAAGTGGACCGCTGCAGAGGGCGCTAAGGAGCTCAAAGACGCATATATTGAATACGACCTCAACAAAGAGTCTTTCCAGGAGAGGTTGTTCTGGGCGGGAAAACAGCTGAAATACTTAATGGAAAACAAGAAGGTGGATGAAAACTTATACATGAAGGAAGATGCGTGAATTGATGCTAAAAATGAGGATTTAGCATCAGCATGAGATGAACTATCGTAATATAAAGGATATTGTTTCCTTTGAGGTGCCGTAATGAGAGATGAAGAGAGTAAAGAGCAATCCTATTCAGCAGTTCCAAACCCCTTCACTTCCACAGGCAAGTTCATAGGCAGGGTAAGGAGCGTGGCCAGGGAGAAGGGCATCGTACATCTGGCTTATTGGAGCCTATGGATTGCCAGCCAGTATGTCGTGAACCCTCCGGTATTCCTATACTACAAGCTGTTCACCCACAGAGATAGTTTTCAGTTCATGGGAAACAGCTATGACTACTTGTGCAGATTCTACAATTCAACTTGGAAGAGCCAGAGGGCCATAGAGGTGCCGATCGGCTACCGCTTGCTAAAGCAGTATGAAGGCAAGAGGATTCTGGAGTTCGGGAACGTGATGGAGCATTATTTCCCTTCAAGTCATGAAGTGCTTGACAAGTATGAGAAAGCAGATGGAGTGATAAACGAGGATGTGGTATCTTTCAATCCAGGAAAGGAGTATGACCTGATACTGAGCATCTCTACGCTGGAGCATGTGGGCTGGGATGAGATTCCAAAAGAGGAGGGCAAGATACCGAAGGCTGTGGAGAACCTCAAGGGGCTTCTCGCAAAAGAGGGATTACTATTTATGACTATGGATGTTGGATACAACCAAGAGTTAGATTCTCTGCTTGCTGGAGACGCACTTGGGTTTGATGAGATATATTACATGAAGAGAACCTCACGGGATAACAAGTGGATGCAGGTAAATAAGGAGGAAATGGGGAACTCTCAAGGTGTGGCGATAGGAATTATCAAGAAGTGAAAGAATGAACAATCAAAAGGAACCGATGGTTGGCGTTGTACTGCTTAACTGGAATGGGATGGCGATCAAGGGATACGGCAAGCCGATACTCGAGGAATGCATCAATACTTTGCGCAAGGTTGATTATAAGAATATGAAAATCTTGCTGGTCGACGCTGATAGCGAGGACGATTCGATAGAATGGGTAAAAAGGTCTGGAGACATTGACATAATAAAACTGGAAGATAAGGGATGGTCTTATGCGAACAACACAGGGATGAGATATCTGTACCATAAGTATCCGGAGATAAAATATTTCCTGCTTCTCAGCAATGATGTCGCCTTCCGTGAAAGGGGCTGGCTGAGGAAGTTTATCGCTGCGGCGGAGGCGGATGATAAGACCGGCATTGTAGGCTCGAAGTTGCTTGTGCCGTTGAGCAATGAGATACAGTATAGCGGGTCCCACGTATCATTCTGGGGGCACCACAAGCAGTATTCGAATCCAAACAAAAGCAAATACGTTGAGTCGGTCATGGGTACCTTGATGCTCGTAAAAGTTGAGCTGCTTAAAGAGATAGGCTTGATAGACGAGACTTTCAATTGGAATTACGAGGATGCAGACCTCTGCGAAAGGACACTCAGAAGCGGACACAAGATATACTATCTCGGAAACGTGAATGTCTGGCACGTGGGCTCAGCAGGACTAGGAAAGAAGGTCTACACTATGAAATTCAAGGTGGTTTTGAAAAGACAGGATTTTCTCTACTATATCACAAGGAACAACTACATATTCATACTCAGGTACAGACCGTTTCTGCTTGCGCCCACTTTTGTTTACAACATTGCAAATGCCTTCTTCAATGTGAGCGGGGGCTTAAGGTTTAAGGAGCGCGATGAGATGCGCACATTGGCAATTTCCTCTTTTACAGGACTCGCAGGCGCACTTTCTGAATACAAAAAAAGAAGGATTGACAAGCTGGATCACAAACTCACCACAAAATACAGAAAACGCATACTCTGGTCAAGAACGAAGAACGAGGCATCGTGATCTTAACATAACACGAACATAAGGTATTTATAGAACCTGACTTTCATTATGTATATATTTTGATCTGGTGGCCTGATGAAAACTGCGGTGATAATAGCAGGGGGGAGAGGAGTCAGACTTGGCACGCTAACAAACAAAAAACCAAAGGCACTGGTAGAAGTTGGAGGCAAACCAATCCTATACTGGACCATGAACTGGCTGAAGCGATA
>JBEKPX010000014.1:0-14516 GCA_049520335.1 Candidatus Micrarchaeales archaeon
GGAGCAACTGTGCGCCGCGTTGGGAGCCTGCCGAGACCTACATCCCCTCTTTTCTTGCAGCGGCAATACTTTTGCTGCTCAAAGCCGAGAAGCACAGCGTAATGATAAAGAGAGCTTTTTACGTGCTCAGCGGGTTTACGGTTTTCCTAGGTGTGTTCTTCGGATTGCAGGGTCTTTTCGCAGTGATTGCATTCGGCGTGCTGGCAATTACCGCAGGCTATTTATCGGGAAAGGGCAAAGAGATGATTCTGCTCGTAATAGTTGGTGGCCTGCTGGGTTTTGGCTTGTTCACTGCTACGCAAGTAATTCTCTATAAAAATCCATTCAAAACGATAACCGAATTCTCAGGAATTGCTACAAGCACGATACTGTTCCAGCACCAAGTGGGGTACTACCTCTATATCGTCCTGCCTATATTTGACAAAGGTTTCAACGATCTCGGTTTTGCGCCTCGCACAAACTTTGGCCTGCTATCTGGAGTCTTCATTCTTGGATTGGTATTATTTCTGCTAAAAGGCAAAAAGTTTGTCTTAGAAAATAGCAGGAACAAGCAGTACATAGGAATGCTGCCCTATTCGTTCGCTGCTGTCGAGTTCATCCTGTACCTAATGTACGGGACAGGGAGCATCTTTACCTATGCGCCTATCGAAGACCTCAACAGGCTCGCAATACCTGCGATACTGCTCATGTCCATACCTACGGCTCTCACATTCAGCTATGTAAAGAACTTGAAGTGGCGCACCATACTTATGGCCGCTACTCTGATAGCGTACCTCTATGTGACTATTTACTATGTAAACACCCTGAGTCTGTACTACACAGGCTTCCAGCACCAGTATCAAGCCATAAACACCCTAGCACCGCATCTCAGAAGCATAAACACCGCCAATTACACTCTATACTACAATTACTCTGCAGAGCCGGGTGGGCCCTGTTTCGTTCTCGGAATTGTGCCAGGCAGGTGTAACGAATTATTATATCCAAAACAAATAAACTTTAGCGCTTTGCACACAATCTTCATGACACCCTCACCGCTTCAGAACATGAGTTATTACTACTACAATAGCACGTATGATTACTATTTGTACGTAAATAAGTGAGGAATTAAACAATTTCCTATTTCCTTTTTCTGTAAACCATCGAACCCATAGGACCGAATGAAAACACGGACAGCAGAGCGACCCCGCTTATGTCTTCTGAACTGCAAGCAACCCTTTCCTGACCCTCTTCCATTGCAGTTCTGCGCAGAACCGTTATGATTTCTATATGCTTGAGGAAGCCTTCAGGATCTCTTTTCAGGCAGGCAAGCTCGGCCTCGCATATAGCAGCTGCATAGTATATCCTTCTGTCATCCTCCTCATGTCTTTCGATGTATATTCCAAGAGTACTTGTCTTTCTATCAAATATGATGTTTGCGTGAGCTTTCGAGTAGTTCTCGCTGTTTATGCCCGGATTTATTGGAAGTGAAGGCACCTCCTTTCCGAGCCTGAGTGCAAACCATTCCTCTAGGTGAATGCCTTGCATTTTCGAGAGATTAGTCACCAGACATAAGTAATTAGTTTTGAAGTTAGGAGAGTTATACTCTCTAAGACCCTGAGATTCTATCTTAATTGATTTTTCTTTTTCGGGATCCTCTCTATTCTTCATCTGTAATTGGTCTTCCACGCTACATTATGGAATCTAAAATTTATAAAGTCCTTACTTAAGCTTAGCCATCCCAATCTAATTCCAGCAATAATCAAAGTACCAGTCAGATATCAAATAAATAATCACTCCAAAATATAAATCCTGATACTTTTAAAAAAGTATAAGCATATTGATTAACTGGTGTAGAATGAATTCAAGAAAAACTAAATCATTAAACGTACCAACTAAATGCGATTACAACAAAATAATACTTCTGCTTATTCTGATTCTTTCTGCAGCACTGAGTTTTGCGTTTTATTTCGGTCCTGATGCAACAGCAGGCGAGGACAATTACTTTTACAGCTATGCAGCAAATTTGCTTGTAACACAAGGGTTGAAGTCGCTAATGTCATGGGGTACTGGCGGATTAAAGTATATTGTTATAGGCGGAACAGCATTTTTTTACAAGATGCTTGGACCTTCTAATTTTTCCACTGCACTTTTTGCCATTCTCTGCCTTCTTGGGGTTATAGTAACAGTTTATCTGATTGGCAGCCGACTGCATAGCAAGAGAGCAGGTCTGCTCGCAGCTCTGCTTTTTGCTGTCCTGCCGATTGCCGTTTCACAAGCCTCAAGTGCAGGAGATGACATTCCAATGACTTTTTTGACTACGCTTGCCATGTTATTTTTCGTTTTGGCGCTGGATAAAAATGGCGATAAGAGGCTCTGCTTCATTTCTGGCTTTTTGGGGTTGTCCAGCTTCTTTGCCAGTCCTGAAGGCTTACTAATATTTCTTCCGATATTCGCGGCGCTTGCATATCTGACTCTTAAGGAAAGGAAAAGAGAAAGAGTGATTGAGATAGGATTGGTTCTAGCCGGATGCTTGTTCGCCTTTCTACTGTTCACACTTATAGCATATATGGAAACGGGCAACCTTCTCCACATAATAAATACAGAAACGACATCTTATTCTGCAATATGTGCTCCCATACCTGGGGCATCCTGCAATGCACCCACGCTGGACGGATTTAATTTCTATCTCAGCACACTTTTTCCCTACCATATCAGAGCTAACATCGGCGAACTATTAAACAATCAAATTACATTTTCCAAATTCATGAGTAAGATAACAAACCCCAGTTATGGTAATCTTGACAACGATTTCGATTTTGATTACTACTCCTACCTTGCTATCATTTCAGTCATCTTGCTGATAGCATTCAGAGACAAACGCGGATCCTTGCTTGTTTTGTGGATATTCTTGACGTTTCTTTACCTGAGTTTTGGCACAGCATCAATCTCTCATTATGAAAGGATGTCGCTCATGTATCCAAGATACACAATAATTTTCTTTCCTGCTGTAACGCTGTTGATAGCCTTTGGATTGATGGATCTGCTTGATGCAGTAGATTCAAGATATCATAAGGGCAGAGAAAAGCTCAAAAAGTATTTATTCTATCTCGCAGTAGGGTCTGTCGTATTTCTACTTGTCTCATACTCCATCCTTATGATAAGGGATATGAACTACTCATGGTACAGGAGTCTCTACAACATCATCACAGTTGCACAGTTCATAAATACGCTACCTCCTAACGCATCAATATTAGGAAACAATTGGGCTGCACCCGTAGAACAGTATACAACATATGAATACAATTTCTCCCATTACGAAATGAATGCCACAAATTGCATAAATATCCCAAGCAACAGCTATATCTTTGCGCCATATAATCTTTCACTCGAAGAAAAGTGCGGGCTTAAACTGGCCCTTCTACCTTCGACTGTACCTGCATGGCTCTCCGGCTATAATTTATACATGCCGATAATGCCTAATTACTCCTCAATAAGTGTTTATTTCAAGAGCTGAAGCAAGTGCGAAGCTGGAATCAGCTCCAGCACATGTCAAGCCCACTTTGATATTATCCGCCAGTATCTAATACTACTATAATAGCTCCAGCATAATTACAACTTGAAACTTATCAGAGTCAGCGTAGAGCGCTCACGCATGCTCTTTGCAAGTTGCTAGACCTTTCTATTCAGTCTGTATACAATGGCAGAACCATTGCTGAAGTAGATGCTGTAGTTGAAATGTTTAGTGTAGTTCAGGAAAACGGCATATTGTTGCGGTGTGTCTATCTGTGTGGAGTTGATGCAGCTGTTGAAATCTGTCAATATGTACTCTGAAGCAAAGAAATAATTATTGAAATCACCGCTTTCGGTATAGAAGGTTACTTCAAGATATTTCCTATCGATGACATGTGGGGAAATTGCAGACTCGGTCATGAGGGAGACATTCTCCGGCAACTTTGCGATTGCTGAGTTTAGCTGCGAGTAGCAGCTTGCGTTGAATTCACTGTTATCAAACAAGAGGAACGGAACGTTTGTCTGCTTTGCGTGTATCAAAGAGCCGGCTGCTGACACATAAAATGACAACAATAGAGCTGAAGCGCAGATTATAGTCCGCTTGTTCTTATTTATCTGCTTGCTGATCCTAGAAAGAATGCTCCATAAACCTCTACCTTCGTTTATCTCTATCACTCCAAGCATCGTGGCGACGAGAGTGCCTCCAATCACATAGCTGAAATACTGGAAATCTATGCTGCCATACACGCCATAACCTAAGCCCAGGAACGCAACCAACCACGGTAAATCGAGAATTATTAGGAGCGGCGGATCATTTATTGCTGAAATTCCGAATACGAATATTGCCACAAGCAATGCTATTATCAGAAATGGAGGATAAGAGAATACATTTATGTGAGTAAAAACAAGCAAGATCGTATTTGTAACAGAATAGTTAAAACCTGGGATGATGCTAGGAAGGAACTTGTACAGCACTGACGAATCAGTCTGGAAAACCTTGAACGTTGGAGGGAAGCTCAGACCTGCCTCTGGATAGGAATTGGTTAGCTTACTTGCCGTGACTGAATAAAGCAAAAAGGCAATGATTGAGAATGCTACTATGCAAAGAGCAAGTTTGAGCCGTTCGGCACTGATTTTCTTATCCTTTTCACGGAAGAGTTCATAGTAAATGAGTCCGAGGCCGAGTGCAAGTGTTATGAAAACGACACTATCCATTGTACCAAGCAAAAGGGCCAAAGAGAGAAAGAAAAAGGGTTTGTTTCTTCTAAAGTAAAAATAAAAAGTCAGCAAATAAAAAGGTAGGATAAGAAATTCCGAATGGTAATCAAAGACTATGAGCCCCTGGACGCCTGGATTTAGCAGAAAGACGCTGCTCAGCACAAGAGCCGTGAACCTATCTTTTAGGAGAGTGCTTGCTATGAAAAATACGAGCACTCCAGTGAGCGACAATACAAACACTTGAAAGAGGAGGAGCATAAGCGGACTCTGATATAAATAAAACAAAGGAACTGCAAATATTATCTGGTCGATTGTTATGTGATTTGCGATAACAAAGTGCTGCAGGAATGACATCGTATTTGAATAGTGCAACAAATAGTAGAAATTGTATGCATATATCCCAAAGTCTATGTAGGAGTACTTGAACATAGTGTATTTCACAATTACAAAATATGACCAGTATATGAAATTCGCTATGACAAGGGCCAGTACCGCCCAAAAATAGATGCTTTGGTTTTTCAATTCAAACATCTCCACCATATGCTTTAACTGCTAGAAGTTAGGAACATGACAGATTAATAATATTGTTTCCAATAACCATTATGAAATCCAGGATATATTTGAATGAGTTGTGTCTAAGTGACTTTTACTTTTGTCTCTTTTTCCCTTCTCACAAGATCAGGAGGTAAAACAGGGAAACCAGATTCGTACTCATGCAGATCCTGTGATTTGGATCTCAACGCAGCTTCCAATCCTGCTATCCTAAGCTCTGCGCTGCACATGATGCCATTCTCTCTTTGGATGAGTTCAGGCCTAAATTCGGATGCATATTCTATAATCTTCCTTGTCCCTAATGTCAGTTCGGCTGTCCATGAATCCACCATTGGATTGTCCTTCCAATTTTCAGTCTTTCTAAACAGCAAAAGATCCACACCTACTACTTTTCCTTTAGTTTCATGATTGTATCCGTACAGGAAAACGACCCCAACATCATGGCCATCCATCAACTCACAACTTTTCTTCTGTGCACAATCTCTAGAGAAAAACTTAAGGGTCGATTGCAAGAAGTCGTAGGCCAACAATTTATAGCCATCTTCACCATAAACAAAGCTCTCTGGTTTGCCAGCGAATGACATCCAATCGTATGCTTTGATTGGTTTTTCCTGAAAACTGAAAGTTCCCGCAAATACTACTTTCGGTCCTTCTATCTTTTTTTCTGGCATTTTATCATTTGTACTTCTGCATTTCCGCCTATTTAAGCATTAATGAAAAAGACACATCCGAGACGAATATTTGTTATTTTGAAAAATCAACGGAGTCCAAAATCTATCTTGGAGCTATTAAAAATGAGTTTGAGAAAGACCCCAGCCAGGTCCGATTTTATTATAGCTTAAACAGATCGTTGCAATCATGTCACATTTTTTAAACAAAGATTCGTTAATAAAATGTGCATTTCACCAATATTAATAAAGAATGAAAACAATACCTTTCGTATGCCAGAAAAATTAGTTAGCACGAATTCAGAAGAGATACGAGAGCAGTCTGAAAGCCTTCTTTATAGTGCAAAAAGAAAAGTATTGAACAGACTGAACGCTGCACATGTTTGGTTTGGTCCAATGACTAGCTTGACCAGCGGCTCTGTAGCGGTCCTTTCGACAGTTTTGAGATATAGCTTGGACAATAATAGAGATGTCAGAATAATACATCCAAGCAGTTCCACCCGTCTGGATCCGACGCAATACCAAAAAGTGATCCAAGCGCCAATACATTTAAGCCAATTTAACAGCAATCTGCTGAATGGTATAATAATAGGTTCTGTAGTCATCACTGCAGTAGGTATAACCTTCTGTGTTTTGCATAAAAAATATCACGAACTGTATTCGAAGTAGCTCCAGCCAAATTCCAACTTGAACTCAATATTATACGCTACGCGCTTTCCAGTTGGGGTTAGCTCCGGCTGCCATGTTGAATGCCTTCTGTTCGTTGCCTAGGCTCTCCAACTTCTCCTCTAACATATAGTCGCCGTGGAAATTTTACGTAAAATTTATATTTTTATGTCAAAATCTTGGAATAGAAGATATAATTCTTCCATTCGTTCAATATAGCAATCAATAGAGTCTTGTGTTCAGAAGGAACGTTTATTTAACCTGCTATCTATTTGCCTTCTAAAGGTATTCGTGATTAAAGACTCCTCTATTGCTTTTTCTTCTGGCGATTTATGTGGATTCTCTTCCATAAACATAAGCGTCGGAGTTTTTCCGATCATTTTCTTTTCAGTTCCAACAACCAACACCGCCTGTCTATTTGACACTGGCACTACAGGATTAGGGCTGAGTACCTTCCTAGCCAACTGCGCAAACTCCCTGCCGCTCAAACCAATTCCTTCGTAATCTACATAGTGGGGTATCACGACAAAAGGCACTATGCCCATTCCCCTGAAATCCTGCAGATTCACCACTCTTGGATCCCTGGCCATACTTATGTCGGGTCCCACGACTATGCTGCCAGCGCTGGCCCCAACATAGATTTTGCCGATGTCAAGTAGTTCGGGAAGCATTGTATCAAAATTACTTTTCCTAATGAGATCAAGGAGATAATATGTGTTTCCGCCCCCGACGTATATTACATCAACTTTGCTGAGCTTATTTTTGAGTTCTTTCCCTCTAAGAACACGCAGATCTACATCAAGTATTTTGATTCCGCTATGCTGCAGTTTCAATTTGCACTCTCTAGGATACCAATCTCCCGTCTTCTTCTCATCCATATCCCATGCATTCGCAATGTAAGCTGAGCTTAGCTCATTCGCTGGTCTGGCTAGAACCTTCAAAAATGCATTTTCAATTTCTTTCGAGTCTATGCCATTGGACGTCAAGAGCAATGTGCGCGCCATTTTAATATCTACTATTTTTATGATCTTTCGGGGTATTTAATAATATCTTAGTTATTTGTTGAAGCTCTGCCTAATGTAACGTTGGCGTAATTAAAGTCAATTTCAACATTATCTGCTAACGCCATATATTGATGTGCCTATACTAGCTTAAGCCAGACTAGTTGCTTATTGCTTACTCTCATTAATTTCCTTTTCAAATATTCAAACCCTTATTACTACGATAGCTAGAGAAAATAACATCAACACTTAAGAACAGGAAAAAATACATTAATCCAAACGATTAAATGACTCCTCAAATAAAAGTCCCATTTCAAGGCACCCAAAGAGTACTGGACATATATCCAAAGGAAGGGACTATTCTAATGCACCCCCTTTCACCATAACTGTCACTTTCAGCAAGGATATGCAAGAACTCTACCGTAAATCCATATTGAAAACTTCAGGAAAGGAGGGACTGGATAAAATTATAGAAGTAATGAATGTTATTTGGGATGCTTTTCCGAAACTAGAAAAAAAAGGAATATTCCACGCTTGATGAAGCGATCAACAGCAGGAGCGGTGGATGCTTGGAAATGGCGCTTGCAGGGTGCATTCTTCTAGACGGGAATAAAGATGGTAGTCTCAGGTTTGACTACAAACTAGCTTATGGCAACATTACCGAAGAGACAAAATCAAGATTCCTGAAACGCCATAGAACCAAAGTGTTTTGGCATTTATGGGTAGAAGGTGAAGGCCTCATAGTCGATTTTGGAGAAAAAGTTATAGGCGTGCCTGTAACAATGCCAAACGACATGATTGTTTTGTTCAGCAATGAGAAGATTGCTGCCGCTCTTAAGTGCCACAAAAGCATATATGACTTGCTTAATAAAGAAATGAGGAAAGATGGCGAGAGACTGAAGGAAGCAACACAGAAATCAGAAAGGGTCAGTTCAGAGTTATACCCTCCCCAAAACACTACTGACAGATTAAAGAGAGAAGCGGAGGTCGCAGAGAAAATAAACAAATGCCACATCAGAATCTACGACAGTTTCACAAGGATTGTAAGGGGTATTTCTCAAAAATCAAATGATGAGCCACTGATGCCTCTTGTATATAAAAAGAGACTGCAACTTATCAAAATGTCCGGCTGAATTTCAAGCTAAACTTTTCTCCGAATCCGCAGTAGTTTGTCGTCGTTTTGTCGTCGATGTAGCTCCAGCATAATCAGAGCATAATCCTGTAGTTATCCTGCCAATATCTAATACCCCTATACCATAGTAGCTCCAGCATAATTTCAATATTATCCTATCAGAAATTCTTTTACCTGTGAATAGTATTGTTTGAGGGCAAAATCCACAAATACTTTTGGATTATTATTTTCAACAGAGACAATGAGCGCATCAAAATACTCTTCTTTTTTGATTGAGATATTGATTAATGGAAAGCGATTGTCAAGAAGTGTTTTGTTAAATATTAAGCGGCAAATTCGTTTGTTACCATCAAGAAATGGATGTATTTTGTATAAGTTGTAATGTGCAACGGCTGCTTTTTCTACTGGATTAAGACTGCTAGAATCGTACCAAGCAAAAAAATCACCAAGCAGTTTATTCAACTTATTATAACGCGGTGGACGGTAGGATAGTTCTACATCACCAGCAGGACCGGATCCCCCATGCCTGTACAAATATACTTGTCTGTTTCTGAATTTACCAGGCATTTTCGTTTCAAAACTGGCCATTATCATTTGGTGTAATTCAAGCAGATATTTTTTATTCATTTTGTGCTGCTGTTTTATTGATTCTACAGCATTCAACATGTTCTTGCTTATCTGTTCCCTTTGGGTAAACCTAGATTTCTTATCAAAAGCAGTTTCTACATCATTTAGGCTAACATCAACCTCCTCTGTGGTTAGTGTTGTCAGAGTAAATAAGATAATGCTATCTATGTCATATTTTCTTCTTAGCAAATCAGTTAAATTCTGGTATTTTCTGTTGAAGAGGCTACTAAATAGCAAAGTTTTGATAACCTCATCAGCACTTAGGAGTATCGCAGAATAGTCCTTGCCGGAAATCTTGTGTATCAGCTCTTCCTTAAAAAGATTTTCGATCTTATCTAGTTCTTTCCCTGTAGGTTTTTCGATGCCTATATATTTGCTAAAACTCTTTGATTTATCTATTAAAAAATAGCTTAGGAATGAATAATAGTAATCTTTGCCTTTAATTTTCTTTATCACCAATGTCATGTAGGTAATTAGGTAGATAAAAGTATTTAATATTATCTACCTAACTATATTAGGTAGATAAATATTTGGGAAAGAATCTACCTAACCCTCTGAGCAAGTGTTTTGAGGCTAGCTCCAACATATCTTTCCAGAACAGATTCAAACCTAGGTTTCATGTAGCTCCAGCCAGACTCTTGTGTTTTGTTCATAGTCTCACCAAACATTATGGCCCTTTTCTGTCAGGCAGCTGTTTTTACTATTATTGCATTCCTGTCATTTTTTGCTTCTTTTCCATTCACCACCACTCCATAGTGCGTTCCAGCAAAAGGGTTTCGTTTGTTAATAACGACTCTACACTTCAAAGTACCCAGAACTTCCAACACCATATCTTTTTCCTCATCCGAGTGCGTTGTCAAGATCATAATTCCTTCTTCAGACAGTCTATTTACTGCTTGTTCAAAAATCTTTGTCCACATAACCCTGTCGCTCTGGATATATGGATGGCGTATGACTATAACATCTGCCTTCTCAGGTATCTGAGGGTAATTACTAAGCGCAGTTGCATCACCAACTACGAGTTCAATCCTTTCAGGGAGAGTAGATTTTGTTTTCAACTCATTTTCCCTAGACACAAGCTCTAAGTTTCTCCTTTGCCATTCTATCGCTCGTGAATGGATATCGATGCCAACTATTCTCGTATTGTTGTTGGATTTACCGAATCTGCCCCCGCCAAAATATTCATCAAGAACTCTAAGCTCTTCACCAAAACCACATGCAACATCAAGAATCGTTGTCAGTCTGCCTTCCGGTATGACGTATCCCGTTTCCGGTACCGTTGCTGCCAGCATATTCCAGAAATGTGCTTTTGCTTCTATCCCTTGATCATAAGTTTCGTAATCCTTGCGAAGAATAGGCCCCAACTGATCAGAAAGTTCCATGCTGTTTCCACATATAAAAATAGACAATAGCTGATCAGAAAGTTTAGTTCGAGGTCCTTCCTTACTCAAACTGCTTCTATTTTTCATTGAAAACGTTCCGTAACTACTCATATTCCTCACTTCAACATATGTTTTTTCCATATATAAATGTTGATAAAATATTGGTTTTGTAGAACAAGTAAAATTTTGTCTTCGTTTTGTCGTCGATGTAGCTCCAGCCAGATTCGAACTGGCGTCAGCGGGTCCAGAGCCCGCCGTCCTTTTGTGGCGTTTCCGTGACCACTAGACGATGGAGCTACAGATTGTATTTCACGTACGTATTAATTAATGTTTTTTGCCAAATCCTTAGAGTATAGAATGCATAGCAGTAATAATTCAATTCTTTCTTCAGAAATAGAAGACCTGATTATCGCCGACCTAGCTCTGACAGTGGCATTCACAATGGTTCTATCAGGAGGCATCTTCGGTGCAGACTTAAGCATATTCCTGTATCTGCTCCCGATCTCCTTTGTCGCAGTCTCATTCTCGTTCGTGCTCCACGAACTCATGCACAAATTCATCGCACAGCATTTCGGAGCTGTCGCGGCATTCAGGAGATCAGACAATGGCATATTGATAACACTCATGACAAGCGCACTAGGATTCCTCGTAGGATTGCCGGGAGCTACAGTGATATATGCCTCACACTTCACAAAGAATGAAGAGGGCTACGTCTCCATTGCCGGCCCGCTTACGAACTTTGCAGTTTTTGCTATTTTCCTTATTATGGGAAGCCTGCTCTTCCCATCATTCTCCAAGAACATAGTTCTGATATTCAACTCAAATCAGTTCATCCCTGAGCTATACCTGCAGAATGTGTTCAGTTTCACAGTTTTCACCAGCATCTACCTTGCATTTTTCAATATGCTTCCATTATATCCGCTTGACGGCAGCAAGGTGTTCAGGTGGAACAAGCCAGTATATTTCTCTGTGATGGTCTTGATTTTCATCCTGCTTATTGTTATCATACCACTCTCCAGCATAATTTTCAGTCTCATATTTATACTGATAATGGCCCTCATCATGTCTTCGCTTTCAAAAGGGTTTCTCTTCTGAAATAGCCCAAAATCCCTCGAATCACAAAGTATTTATTAACTTTAATGGCGTTACTCATTAAGGGTGTATCCTCAAAATGGCTAATGGAATTGAGCTAACCGTCAGCGATGCGCTAATAACCGACTCTAGCAGAGGCATTGCCCGATTGGACTCCAGATCGCGGAAGCTGCTCGGCGTAGAGTCAGGCGAGACTGTGGAGATAAAAGGCAAGACAAAGTCTACGGCGGCTATAGTCTGGCAGGCGCATCCCAGTGACGAAGGACTTGGATTCATAAGGATTGACGGCTACCTCAGGCAGAACATAGGGGTAGGCATAGGTGACAAAGTCTTTGTTTCTAAGACGGAAGCTAAAGATGCAGATAAAGTGACCATCGCCCCTCCAATGAACCAACGACCTCCTCTCTCACCAGATTTTGGCGAATATGCAAAGAAAAGGCTGGAGAGCAGACCGCTCATAAAGGGTGATTCGATACCAATACCTATGTTTGGCCTAGTCTTCAACTTCATTGTAGTTCAGACCTCACCGCACGGGGTCGTTAGGATAACTAAGAACACCTCGCTAACAGTCAAAGAGGAACCCATATCCGAATCAGAAGTAAGAGTAGCAGATATACACTACGAAGATGTCGGTGGTCTGAAGAATGAGATACAGAAAATCAGGGAGATGGTCGAGTATCCTATGCGCTATCCCGAGCTATTCGAGAGGCTAGGCATAGAGCCGCCTAAAGGCGTGCTTCTCTATGGCGCTCCAGGATCAGGCAAGACGTTGCTTGCTAAAGCGGTCGCGAACGAAAGCGATGCGAATTTCATTTCCATATCGGGACCTGAGCTCGTCAGCAAGTTTGTGGGAGAGAGTGAAGAGAAGTTAAGAGCGATATTCAAGGAAGCAAATGAAAAGGCGCCAACAATAATATTCATGGATGAAATAGATGCAATAGCTCCCAAGAGGGAAGATGCAACGAACGAGGTGGAGAGAAGGATGGTCTCGCAACTCCTCACCCTTCTTGATGGAATGACAGCAAGGGGCCAGGTCATAGTTCTCGCAGCTACAAACAGACCGGAGGCAATAGATCCTGCTCTGCGCAGGCCAGGAAGGTTCGACAGAGAGATAGAGATAAGAATACCTGACAGAAATGCAAGAAAGGAAATACTGCAGATACACACTAGGAACATGCCACTTGCAAAAGATGTAGATGTCGATGAGCTCGCATCGATAACCCACGGATATACGGGTGCAGACCTGAACTCTCTCGCAAAAGAGGCTGCGATGGTATCTCTGAGAGATGTGTGGCCGCAGATAATAGACAAGAAGAAGATACCCGAAGAAATGCTGATGAACCTGACTGTCAACAGGGACAACTTCATGGAGGCGCTGAAAAACATAAGACCTAGTGCTCTGCGCGAGGTTTTTGTTGAAAGACCGAATGTCCATTGGAGTGACATAGGCGATTTCGAGAAAGTTAAACAGGAGATAAAGGAGGCGGTCGAACTGCCGCTGAAAGACCCGGAGGCTTTCGAGAAAATAGGGATAAGGCCAATAAAGGGCATACTTCTCGTAGGTTCGCCTGGTACAGGCAAGACACTACTTGCTAAAGCGGTCGCGACTGAACGTGAGGCAAACTTCATATCTATAAAGGGGCCAGAAGTGCTTAGCAAATACGTCGGTGAAAGCGAAAAGACGGTAAGGGAGCTCTTCAGGAAAGCAAGAGCCGCATCGCCGTGCATAATATTCATAGACGAGATAGACTCGCTTGCACGTTCAAGGGGTTCGTCAAACATGGATTCCGGCGTTTCCGAGAGAGTCGTTGATACTCTACTGACCGAGATGGACGGCCTTCAGGACTTAAAGAATGTGATTGTACTTGCCGCGACCAACAGACCAGAAGACTTAGATCCTGCACTATTGAGACCGGGAAGGTTCGACAAGGTGATAGAGATACCTATGCCTGATGCAGAAGCTAGATTCGAGATATTCAAGGTGCATACCAAACGCATGCCTCTCGATAAGGATGTTGATCTTGCAGAGCTAGCAAACACAACAGAGGAATACACTGGTGCGGAAATAGAGAACATAGTTAGGGAGGCTGGCATGAATGCGATAAGGAACAAGAGGTCGATAGTTAGAAAAGAAGATTTCACTAAGGCACTCCAAGAGGTAAGGCCTGCAATTCCGAAAGAGGTCACTGAAAGGATAAAGAGGTTCAAGGAAGAACCTGGGAGCATGTATAGATAGCGCTTGATTCAAACAATAGTGTGTTTTTATGAAAATAGTTTACTCGGACAAGAAGAGCGGGAAGACGTCACAGATCGAGATACCTAAGGACATCGAACCAATGCTGATTGGCAAGAGAATAGGAGAAGTGATAGAGGGGGCAGTGTTTGGGATGGAGGGCTACAAGTTCCAGATAACCGGCCTGAGTGACAAGATGGGTGTTCCCTCAAGGAAGGAGCTCGAAGGCGGCAGAAAGGCATACTTGCTATTGGCGAAAGGGCCTGGTATAATAGGCGCGAAAAAGGGAAAGAGAATGAGAAAGCTGATCAGAGGAAACACTATCAACACTGAGACAGGCCAGATAAATAGCGTCATAAAGCGAGGTTCCACCCGATCCGTGGACCAGCTTCAGCGCGGCGTCCAGCGAGGGATAATTGTGGGTGAAGTGGCGCACCTCGCGCACCTGGTCGTCGA
>JBEKPX010000015.1:0-14500 GCA_049520335.1 Candidatus Micrarchaeales archaeon
AAGAGGGTAGCGCCAGCGCGGATGCGATTCCGACGACCATGCCCCAAAAGTATCCATAACCGTTAAAGCGCCACCAATACCACTTGAGCACATTGGAGGCAGTGTAGCCACCCCACAGACCGGAGACGATCCAGATCACGACTGAGTTGACGGAGGCCACATTCCATCCGATGAGGACGCCAATAACCACCACTGCGAAAGAGCTGAGATAGCTGAGGCGGACGTAGGTGCGCGGCGGTGCGTTGGGACGGATGTAGCGCTTATAGATGTCGTTGACGAAGTAGGGCGGCGCGGCATTCACGGTGGCGGCAAAGTTAGCCATGAAGGCGGCGAGCAGGCCCGCGATCAGGAAGCCGAGCAGACCGACAGGGACGAACCTGCCGAGCGCCATCGGCAGCACAAGTTCGAAGTCGAGCTTCGGTCCCATCGCGCGAAGGTCCGGGCCGAAGAAGGCCGCCGCAAGCACAGTGAGTCCAATGACGAGAAAGTAGCGTGGCGGGGTGAGCACGACGTTGACCCAGGCGCTCATCATGGAAGCTTCGCGCGGGTTCTTCGCGGAAAGAACGCGCTGCATGTCGTAGTTGGGCGCAGGGCCCGCGGCGGAAATCAGCACGCCCTTAAACAACAGCATCATGACGAAGAAACCAAACAGTTCGTACTTGTCTTCGGCAATCTTGGCCGTGGCAGCGGGGAGCAAAGTTGACCAGTCGAGATTCAAGTGCCAACCGAAGAACACATTGTCCCAGCCCGCGGGTACCAACTTATGCAGGGTCCCGGGAGCCACCTTTACCATGGCGATAACGCCCACGGCAAAGGAGGCGATGGCCAAGATGAAGAACTGCACCACCTCGGTGATCACGACGCTGACCATTCCGCCCTTGATCACGTAGATCGCAGTAATGCTGATCAGGATCAGCGCGTACTCATTCGGGGAGAGGTGCCAGGGAAGAAACGTGGCGGCGAATTTGCCGATGCCTTTGAAGCCGTAGCTGAAGAATCCGATGATGCTGATGAATGCGTAGAGGACCACAATCAAGTGCGATAACTGCGCGCCGCGGCCGGTACCGAAGCGAGTTTTGATCCACTCCGCGCCTGTCATGACCCGCGAGCGGCGCAACCACGCAGACAGGTAAACCATGAGGAAGACTTGATTGAAGGTCGGCCACAGCCAAGGGATCCACACGCTTTTCAGGCCGTAGACGAACATCCAGTAGACGAGCAGCATGGTGCCGCTGATGTCGAACATGCCAGAGGCGTTGGAGAGGCCCAAAATATACCAAGGCATCTTGTTGCCGCCGAGAAAGTACGCGGCCATGTCGCGCGAGCCGTGGTGCGATACGTAGTAACCCACCACTACCGTACAAACTATGTACGCCAGGATGATGCCGACATCTAAAGCATGCAGATGCATCGTACCCTCGAAACTACTCGTCGATCGTTGTCTACCGATCTCCTGCCGTATGGTTCCGATCGCGGCCGGCAGATCGCGGGGTCAAAAGTTTCCTAGTGCAATTGGCCGGCCAGCAGGAAAACGAGGTTTGCCTGCCAGTTGATGGCGATTTCGTTGCTTGCATACGAGGCAGTTTGGTCGGCGTAAACTTTTTCCGGCGGCAGGCCCGCAGGCAATGCGGCCAGCACTGGATCCTGGCGGCCGGCATTCGGCCCTCCCGACATCAATCCCGGCCATGGCCCGGGCTGCTCACCCGAACCACTCGGCCGGTGATGAGGATGCATGACAGAGTGCTCGCCGACCTGTGTGACCCACGAGAGCGAGAAGGTGTTCCGGCCGAGCAGATAATGCAAATCGTCGCGCGCAGTATTCACAAATTCAGGATTGGGCGCGATTACGTTTGCGATCATCAGGTCCATGCCATACTGCGCAGCGATTCCGTTCGAGCCCCAGACAAAATCCGTTGGCTTGAGGCTGACATGGTAGGGATTGTCGGCGGCGCTTTCTACGATGGCGCGCGCCGCCGTCAACATTCGATTGCGAATGGCGGCCTTAACCTTGGCATCTGCGCCCTTGCGCCGGGAAAGAGCGTAAGTGCCGAGCGCCATGGGGGCCATCATGCTCCAGTTTTCCGAGGCCGGCGAATCGAGAATAGGAAGATACGCATCCCAACCTTATTCCTTGAGGAGGAGTCGAGCGGCATAGACTATAGCGATGATGACATCGTCGTCTACAATGTGGATAGGCTCGGCATACCTTTGGTCGAGATAAGCACCACTCCTGATATCAGAACGCCGGTTGAGGCTAAGGAAGTGGCAAAGAGGATAGGGCTTATGCTTAGGCTCACAGGCAAGGTGCAGCGTGGCATAGGCTCGATAAGACAGGACGTGAACGTTTCGATACAGGGCGGAGCAAGGGTGGAGATAAAAGGCTTCCAGGAACTGGACACGATGGACAGCATAATAGCCAGCGAGATTCACAGGCAGCTCGAGCTGATAAAAATAAAGAATGAGTTGCAGAAGAGAAATGCAAAGGTCCATGAAGCGCACGAAGTGACTGAGATATTCACGGGAAGCAAGGCACGGATCCTCAGGAAAAACATAGATGCGGGGGGTGTCGTCTTCGCCTCGCGTCTCGAAGGTTTCGCCGGCCTTATGGGCCGTGAGATAAACCCTGACAGAAGGCTTGGGAGCGAGATAAGTGACTACGCGAAGCTTGCAGGGATTGGGGGGATCATACACAGCGATGAGAAACTGCCCTCGTATGGTCTCGAAGACGAGGAACTGAACTTGCTCAGGAAAAAGTTGGGGGTAAACGATGGCGATGCATTCATGTTGGTCACAGGTAAAAGAGAAATGTGCACAGCCGCGATAAAATTAGCGATCAAAAGAGCTGAATATGCTATTAATGAGATTCCAAATGAGACACGTGACTCAGATTCCAAAAGGTTGATAACTCTCTTCTCCAGACCATTGCCGGGAGGGGCAAGGATGTATCCCGAGACGGATGTTAGGCCTGTTCCGCTTGGTGCGGGAAAGTACAGGGAGCTTGGGAAAAATGCAGTCGATATAGAGAAGATATCGAAAAAACTGGAGAGTGAGATAGGGAATAGGCAACTTGTAGAGCAGATGCTCTGGTCACAGTACCTTGCTCTCTTCTCCAAGATCGTGGAAAGAACAGGGGTCAGTGGTTCGGTCGTCGCACCCATACTCCTTGAAAAGACGAAGCAGATAAGGAGGAGCGGAATAGACGTGGACAAGATAGGGGACGAGGTGATGCTTTTCATCTTCGAGAAATACAGAGATAAAAAGATAACGAAGGTTGCGATAGAAGAGATACTCAAAAAGGTACCAACTTCCAAAGAAGCGGTAAACAAGTGCATCGCTGAGAATAAGCTTGAAAGGATGGGTGGAAAAATGCTTGAGAAGATAATAGCGAACATAAGCAATGGAAAGGGCAGGGAAGAAGTTACGAAGGAGATAATGAGCAAGTACAGGCTGAACGTTGACGGAGATGAACTAAACAAGCTCCTAAAAGGCTGAAGCTCAGTCAGAACTTGTATATGACAAGAACCCTATAGATGGGCAAGTGATCTGAAAAAGAAGTGTAATGTTATTCATCACGGATTAGCCGCAGCTCGAGGTGCTTCTGTATCCAGAACTCCCTCCTCCAGACTTTACAGTAAACGTCGATATCTGTGTGTAATACACCTTACCATTCGTGGACGTGCATCCTTTTGAAGAGCTGTATGACACTATAGAGCCACTGCCAACTGTATAGCATGCCCACATTGATCCTGCAGCTGTTGTTCCTACAGCTGAGCCAGCAGGTAGGATATTAAAGCTCATCACTGAAGTCTGCCCCGATTTGAGACCAGCGGCTGCATTACCCGTCCATACCTGGCCTGGAGGTACTTCAGGTCCTTCGTAATTTTGATTAATTGAGTTTCCTTGGATGGCTACCATGAAATACGCGCTGCTCCAGTCTGTTCCAGTAGCTTGCCCGATCGTAGCAGTGAGTGCTCCTGTATTTGGCGACAAGCTCATTCCTGTGCACAAGAATCCTGGGCCCGCAACACATGCAGTTCCGAGAACCGATGCCCCGCTAAAGACTCCAAGACCTCCTGTGAAGGTTGCTATCAATGCGAGCACGAATAGGATAAGTATTATCATCGCCCCTTTGCCAAGCAATCCAGTTATCTCCGACCTGTTTATTTCCTGCTGATTTGAGAGAGCATTGAAGAAGATGAGTATGGACCAGGTGAATACAATTAGGTTGTACCAGAACATCGTTCTGGAGTTAGTGAACACAGGGAGCATCAGGACCCAGAGGAATGTGATTTGGGGTATAATCGCGTACATCACTGCAGCGAATGTATTCTCGAAAGGTTCCTTGAATTCATGGAACACATTATTTCCAACGAGATGCAATGCAGCAGCGATGAGAATCATTTCGATTGGGAAGATTACCAGAATATAGAGTGCTATGAGATACAACACCGCTTCGAATCCGACAAAAGGCACCGGGACAATATAGCTGAAATTGCCTGTGATGAAAACTGCGTACAGCAGTGAAATGAGCCCATCGAAAAAGCTCGTGGGCATATTTTGACCAGTCTGCGATCCAAAGAATATGGCTCCGACTACGAGGAACAGTATTATAGGTATTATCGATATGCTGAAATACAGTACAAATGAATCTCTTATGCTTAGAGTGTCAGTTGTGGCCTCTCCAGAATCGAAGAGTATCTCACTGTGCGCGGAAAGGACATTTTTGAAATATTCAAGTATGGCCATAGATAACACTCCTTACCAGCAGAGCACACCACCTGCGCCTATCCATGTCACGACAAGTGCCACTATCATAAACATGAGGATCCACATGATAGTTCCGAATCCTACGCTAACGACCTGAGGTATAGATAGATTCTGCTGATTTTTGATCGCATCAAAGAACACGAACAGCGACCAGATGACCATGACGAGATTATACCATAGCGTGGCAGTCATGTATGAGAATAAAGGAAGCATGAGCAGCCAGATGAAAGTGATGCTGGGTATCTCGCCGTAGACGAAGGCCGATAGTGTATTTCTATATGGCTCGTCCATTTTTTTCAGCATCCTTTTCCCTCCCCAATGAAACAGACCTGAGAACAGAAGTATGTCAATCGGGTAGAGTATGAAGATGTAGAACACCCCGACGAACAGCACGAATTCGAGACCAGTGAATGGGATCGAGAAAGGTGTCCTTAGGTTGCCTATGAAAAGAGTATACAGGAAGGAGAGTGTGTCAGTAAGGAACTTTACCTGGGAGGTATTTGTTGCGCTGTCCGAGAAGATTGCGCCTACGATAAGGAACAGGACGAAAGGTAGTATCGCGAGCTTGTAGTAGAGGAGAATAGATTCCTTCACACTCATGCTCTCGGAGGTTGTCTTCTCCGGTTTGAAGAGTATGTTGTAATGCTGTGCCAGGAGCCTTACAAGGAACGAGGATGAATCAGAAGGCTTCGCTTGCTTTCTCACTTTTTGCCCAACTACTTTCGAAATCGCTGATTCAGGCATGGTTTTGCTTCCATGTTAAAAGTTAAATAACTTTGCATGAACTCAAGAATTCCTATGTCTGAGAGGCTAGCAGGCAAAAGCAGAACCTGCATAAATATATGTTTTATAGAATAAATATTGTAGATTATTATGTCATCGACATCTGACTTGAAGAAAGCGGACCTCGCAGGGCCGGGGATAGGGAATTACGCCGATGTGGAGAAAGTGCTTCCTACCGATTATGAATCACTGCTCAACCCACGCGACACGCAGAAGGCGATTTACAGCATCAAGAGATACATCGAGGAGAATCTGTGCAAGGAGCTAAATCTGATGATGGTGCAGGTTCCACTAATACTGGAAAAGGGCAGCGGCTTCAACGATATGCTTGACCGCGACGGATCTAGAACGCCGGTCTCGTTCCACATAAATAACGATTATGATAAGCACCCGATAGATGGACAAGTGGTCCAGGCAGCGACCAAATGGAAGCGTTTCGCCCTCAAACAGTTCGGCTGCAAGGTCGGAGAAGGAATCTGCACAGACATGCGTGCGATACGCAAGGACTACTTCCTTGACCATGACCACAGTGCCTACGTCGACCAATGGGACTGGGAAAAGGTCATTACTGCTGAGGACCGGACCCTTGCGGCTTGGAAGGAGACGGTGCGTAAGATATGGAAGGTCATCACCGGAGCAGAAAAACACATTCAGAAAGAATTCCCGAAGCTACGCAATGCCAAGTACCCGAACTTGCCGGAGGAGATAAGGTTTGTGCACGCAGAGGATCTGTTAGATATGTACCCGGACATGCCACGCAAGCAGCGTGAAACGACAGTGCTGGAGAAGTATAAGGCGGTGGCAATCCTTGGAATAGGATGGACGCTTAAGGACGGCTATCCGCATGAGATGCGTGCAGCTGATTATGATGACTGGGTCACCGAGACGGTATCCGAAGATGGCAGATCTGTGCATGGACTCAACGGAGACATCTTGGCGTGGAATTATGTCACCAAGCGCAGACATGAACTCATGTCAGGAGGCATACGCGTCACTCCTGAAACGCTGAAGCTGCAGCTCAAGATGACGAACCAGCTTGAGAACCTTAAGCTGCCATACCATCAGGCAATCATGAAAAACGAAATTCCGTTGAGCGTAGGCTCGGGAATAGGACAGGGGCGAACACAGATGCTGCTCCTGCGCAAGGCGCACATAGGCGAAGTGACGGTGTCTGTCTGGCCAAAGATACTCAAGGATATCTGCTCGAAGAAAAACATATATGCACTTGAATAGGATAGCTGGTAAAGAGGTTGCAGCCGAAGCAATATAGGGCTAGCTCATTCTGCTTAGGCGTTCATTTTCTTTCCTGAAAGCTCTGTTATCATTCCATCACCGGCGCTTCACAGAAGCAATGAGATGGAGCTGCCTGTACGCAATTTCATCCAGCGCATCCTATTGTGCCAACTACTCTTTCGATACTGCTGAGGCGGCATAGTTATCAAGAGCATTTCTATCATCCGTTAGTATGGGATACGCTGTTGTATTCACGCTCGAATTATAGTAGTCGTATAGCATTGAGATAATCTCTTCTTGGTTGATCTTACCCTTTAACTCATTCATAAAATCTGAGGCAGAACGCCTTGTCGTATTTGTACTCGCTATGACTTCAATGTTCTGCATCGAATTCAGGTGGTTCGAGTTCAGAGCAAAAAAATATAGATTTGGAAACACGCTGTTGAAGGTATTATATACTGACTTGAATATCCCAGCATTATTCCCTTCAATAGGCGATATCAAGTTGATGAAAACAGAACCATTTGGATTGAGGCGGCTTTCCATCTCTCTAGCTGCTTCTTCACTGACCAGGAAATACGGCAGAGAGAGTGATTGGCCGTAGGCATCAAGCACAATCATATCATATTTCTTAGTACTATTCCTCAAGAAAAACCTTGCATCTTGGTTGTACACCTTTATTCTGCTGTTGTTACTAATACCGAAGTATTTCTCAGCAACGCTGATAACTACCGGGTCTATTTCCACAACATCTATACTAGAGTTTGTATTCTGATATAAATCCGAAATCATGGATCCGCCGCCGAGTCCTAGGTAGAGCGCGCTTTTTACTTCGTTTGGACCATAATATAGAATGCTCTGATAGCCATAATAGTCTAAAGAGCGTGGGTCGGTGAGGTTTGCGTATGCGTCAGTCTGTACACCAGGCAAACTTGTTACCAGAAGAAGCAGCCCAGGAACTTTTATCACTTCTAGATGATAGTAAGGAGTATCGCTCTGATAAATTACGGTGCCGTAACTTCTAAAGTTGTATATCTGCGGAGAGGAAACCAGAAATGGCACCAGTGCGATTGCGACGAGCGGAACACTTTTAACTCCAAAAACTGAAACTCCGACAACCACAAGCATCAGACTCATAAGAAAGAAGCTCTCGCTCACACCAAGAAAAGGTATCAGTAAATAACCACTTAGAAGCGCACCAGCTATGCTCCCCGCGGTTGATATGGCATAAAGGTTCCCTGCGCTCTTCCCAACCACCTCGATGCCTTTCGTTTTGATTCGAACCGCAAAAGGCGAAACCATGCCCAAGAATACGTTTGGAGCTGCGAATAAGAACAACGATGCAAAGAGAGGGCCAAATTCGTATCCGAATGTGAGACTATAGTTCAGCACAACCTGGGAAATGAAAGGTGCGGCACATATAAAAATGGCAGCGGCAAAAAGGAAAAAAGATAGAAGCTTCATCTCCGGTCTTTTATCTGCTATTATTCCACCGGCATAGTAACCAAAAGCCAAAGATGCGAGCACCACAAAAATCGAGCTGGTCCAGGTAAAAAGGGTGTCGCCAAAATACGTGGAAAGCACTCTTGCGCCTCCGATTTCTACTACCAGGACAGCTATCCCTGCAGCAAAAACTATCGCCTCAAGTCTTCCAAATCTCGTTGGCAAAACGCGAATGTCGCTGCCGGTGTGCGAAGGAAAGTTCATGTTTTCACAGTTTATAACATCATGTATTATTTCTTGATTCTTTTTATCCTGGAGATTTCATCAAGCAAGTCCTTCTCCTCATCATTCAGAAGGTAGCTGAACTTCAGCTTTAGCAGCCTCTCCTCTTCGTCGTTTATGTGCGCATAGAGCACGTCGTTGTCCTTAATCTGCCTGCCGAAGGTTATGCCATCTATGGATATGGCGACACTCTCCCCCTTCTTCGCCTCCTGCATGCTGACTCCGTTATCCTGGAGCTCCCTCACCCTTCCGATTATATCTCCATGTCCGTCCATCAGGAGTATGGAAGGCTTCAGCTTGCCCGCAACCACGTCGACGCCGAATATTGCAGGATGCGAAATCCTGAAAGTCATGTTCGGCAGCACCTTCACTATGCACGGGAAAGTTATTGACTTGGCAGCGGCGTCTCTCTCCGTCTTTTTCTGAGACTCAAGCCACTCCTTGTAGTCGTCGATTATCTTATATATTATATTCTCGCTTATCACGTCCACATTCGCAGCCTCCGCCTCAACTGACGCATCCTCCTCGGTTGCGACGTTGAATGCAAGGACCACCGCGCCGGAGGGGTCTATCGCTCGCATGCCAAACGCATCAAGCACGTCCCTTTTTGTAACATTTCCTATTCCTTTCTTGCTGATCTTCACTCCCTCATTGCTGAGAAGCCTTGAAAGCGCTTCGAGGCTGCCTATCGCATCGGCCTTCAGCACTATCCCGTTCTTGTCCACGCTGAACACATCCTTGATCTGCGTAGCTATCTCTTTCTCATAGTTCCTGTCCTCGGTCGAGATGATAAGGGATCCGGGAAGCGCATCGTCAAAGCCAACGCCGCTTATCTTGACTCCCGATGCCGCAACCACCGAGTCGACATAGTAGAACTTGCTCGTAGCTTCGCGCATCTCCTGCAGAGGCTTCGGTTTGAGGAGCGCCCTTATCTTTGCCTTCACAACGCCTGTGCTGCTCGCGAACGCAACAGTGTCGTTCACCTTCAGCGTGCCGTTGTACAGTATCACATCCACAGTCGTGCCAAGCCCCTTCTCCTCCTTCTTCTCAAGCACGCTACCCTTCCCAGGCCCATTTACCTCTATGTTCAGCCTCATCTCAAGGAACTTCTGCGCTATTCCGGCGGTGAAGACCAGCAACTCCGCGATGCCTTCTCCGGTCTTCGCGCTGACCGGGACAATGACAACCTCCTTCCTGAAGTTCTTTACCCTGTCGAATCGCTCGCTGTTGAACCCTATCTCACTGAGCTTGCCAACCAGCTGGTAGACTCTCGCATCTACCTCGTCAGCCACATTCTTGTCCTGCTTCTCAATCGATTCCAAGAAGCTGTTCGTCTTCTGCGCGCGCCAGCCTGTTATGAGGTCTATTTTGTTGGCTGCGAGTATGAAAGGGGTCTTGTACTCTTTCAGTATGTCTATCGCCTCATAGGTCTGAGGTTCGAAGTTCTTCGTGACATCGACGACCAGAATTGCGAGGTCGGCAACGGAACCGCCTCTTCTTCTCAGGTTTGTGAAAGCCTCATGCCCCGGGGTGTCTATGAAGAGCAGCCCCGGTATCGATATCTTCCCTCCGAACTGCTTGAGCACTCCGCCAGCCACCTCCTCTACGGTGCTTATTGGCACCTCACTAGCGCCTATGTGCTGTGTTATCCCGCCGGCTTCCCTGCTCGCTATGGCACTGCTCCTTATCCTATCAAGCAGGCTCGTTTTGCCGTGGTCTACATGGCCCATTACGCAGATTATCGGCTGCCTTATCACTCTCTTCACCAAAACTAGTTGAGGAATTATTGTGAAGATATCTCAATCAAGCTATAAAAATTCATAGGTGAACACACTGCGGTTGCGATATCATATCCTGTAATTCTCACTTATCATGCCAGGGTTCCAGGGAGGCTCCCAGACAAGCTCGACGCTTACCTTTCCTACTCCTTTTATGCTCTCAAGCCTCAGCTGCGCATCTGCAACTATCATGCTGATTACTGGGCACATTGGGCTTGTCATGGTGAGTTTCACATCAACATCATTTCCATTCTCCACCCTAATTCCATAGACCAGGCCTATATCTACTATGCCTATCCCTATCTCAGGGTCGAGCGTACTCTTCAGCGCACAGACTACTTCACTTACCCTGATTCTTCTCTGCATATGAGCGAGTTGCGTTTGCTGCTTATATAAATCTATCCTTGGAGCTGTCCCAAAAATCAGGCTTTCTACTGCTTGCTGCAAGTAGGAGAGGTGATCCAGGCGCAGCCGACGTTCTTAGAACAGACTTCACCTCCGTCATCAAGATTCGAGCTGCTTGCTTTCGTGGCCGTGCCGAAGCAGCCGATACCATAAGTGCTCATGTTCAGGAATGAGTTGTCCTTCAGAATTGCAAGAGTAACATTCGCTAAGCTCAATCCCGCCGTGCCTTGCGATAGCGTGTTGTTGCGGATGTCCGGAGAGGACCCGTTCGTCACATTCATCCCGTTACTCACGTTGTACATCCTATTGTTCGAAATGCTTATGGATGCGGTATTTACCGCAAACACGCCATTCGTGCTGTTCTCGATCCTGTTGTTCGAGATGCTGGAGAACTTTGACCCATTTAAAATTATTCCATGCCTCACTCCTACGATTGTGTTATTGAATATGCTGGTGCCTAAGGCGCTTGTTGCAAATGCAGTATCGAAGCCAAGTATCCTGCAGTTTTCCACTTCAACACCGCTCGCATTCACCACATCGAGGAACTTGCCGCCATTGTTGGAATACATCGTGTGGCCATTGCAGTTTATGACCGTTCCATTACCAGATGAGGAGCCCGAGGTGTAGACGCTGAAGCATGTGCTTCCGATAGTGTAAAAGAGATCGCGGTTCAAATTGAGCTGTATAGGGGAGGATATCGCAGCGCACTGCGGACCGCTTATGAGCGGATCCACTTCTACGAGCCAGTTGCAGTTCTCTTTGCTGAGGCCGAAGTTCACTACTATAGGTTCAGCATATAGGTCACTTGAGGTTCCCGTGCAGGAATAGTCGAAGACCGCATTTGATAAGGCGCTGTTGTTGAAGATGCTGTTGTTCCGTGAGTTTACAAACCTGAATCCATATCCTGCATTGGAAGTCGCATTGTTGTGATAAATCTGGTTCTGCGTAGAATTTTCAAATATGAAGCCACTTGCCGACTGTACTGTTCCCATCGCCCTGTCGTTGAAAACGACGCTCCTACTCAGTCTCTTCATCAGGAAGCCGGTGGAATTTTGGTTTGATATTCTGACATTTATCATGCTGCTGAGCGATACATTTGAGAATGAAACGCCGACCGAAGTGCTGCTCACATTAATCAGCGTCATCTCTACATTATTCGAATCTGTGACGTTGACTCCCGTAGCGAAATTAGATATGATGAAGTTTGATACAATCACGTTGTTTACATTTGACATGGCAATTGCATCGTTTCTGGATCCTCCGTTTGTTGTTATTGTATATCCATTGCCGTCAAAGACAACATCATTCGAAGCTATTGTAAAGCAAGTGCCCGAAGCGATGATATTCTGCTTGAGCGAATATTCGCCCGGATATGATATCTTCATGCAGCTACCTACAGGGTATGCTACCTCCGTCGGCGGTTTTGTGTGCGTGCATGAGCTCCATATGCAGTCGCTGACTCCGCACTGGAAGTTCTGCACAAGGTTCGTGGTTGAGTTGTACTCTATCGGAGAACAGTAGAAATCCACCTTCGTGCTGTTCAGAGATTTTCCTCCATTGAATACGTTGCTGCCTCCGCTGTCCGTGTAGATTCCATACATGTTCTTGTTTGCATTGATGTTGTAGAAGAGCACGCCGTTGGAATTGTTCAGGTAGAAACCATAAGTATTGTTAAAGAGATTAGTGTTGCTTATCTTGCCAGTGGAAGTGTCGAGGAGATAGATACCATATTCATTGTTCTCAAGCGTGGTGTTTACGAATCTAGGGTTGAAAGATTCTGATGAATAGACTCCGTATCTGTTTCCTTTGAATGAGCAGTTTGTGAGGGTTACATTGTATGCAGCAAAAAGGTAGATGCCGTAGCCGGAATTCGAAATCTGTTTTCCATCGCAATTCAGGTCAACGTTTGGCGCAAGAATCTTTATGCACGAGGCGCCTGCGGAGAGCGGATTTGAGGTGTTCAGGTAAGTAGACGTGCTTAGGTCATGAGCCAGCGTGTAGTTTCCCGGAGTATAGATGGAGCCGCACGAGCTCACCATTCCAGGATTAATTCTTATCGAGGAGAGGTTGAAGGGCACGTTTGAGGTGCATGAAGCGAACTCGCAATAGTCGTTGACCAAGCATCTGGAGCTGCTGAATATGTTCGAATGCTTGAATGCGGACGAGGCATTGCATACGATATCCGCAGGGTTGCTGGCGAAGGTATTGTCTTGGAACGTGTTGTTCGTGGAGTTAATCACGATGCCATAGAATGCATTCCTGATAACTGTGTTGTTCAGGAACATGTTCCCTTTGCCGCTCAGCAGGTATATGCCTCCCTCTCTGCTCTGGGATGCCGTAACATAGTCCTTGGCTATCGTATTGTTGTCGGAATTCGATATAAGAATTCCGGAGAGCGTGGAGTTGGTGAAGTTGTTGCTCAAAAGAACACTCCTGCGTGTGTTATTGAGGAACATATCATACGAGAACCTGGATATAACGAAGCTGCTTATCGAGACGTTCGAGACATTCTGGAGTTCGATTCCATAGGTGAATGGCGGCAATCCGCTATAAGGTCCGCTGCCTATTATCTTGTTCTGGTTTCCCACAAGATTCACGTTGTTTGAGACTACCTTTATGCATGCGCCTTCGGTCAGCTCTGTCTGTATATCGCTGTCCAGCACGTATGTCCCTGGCTTGCTTATCGTTTCGCAGCCTTGTATGATGCTGACGTTCGATTGGGCTATTGTGCTCGTCGAGGTCGTGTTCGTCGTCAAGTGCACATTTCCCGTAACCATTAGGACTGCTGCTGCTACGGCGATTATTGCAATAATCGAGAATATGATTCTGGTGCGCGATATGCCCATGCCCGACTTGTATGGAGGCAGCGGCGATTCTGTGGAATGCTGTTCCTCGTAATGCGGTGCTTCCGATTGCGGTGGCGGCGCAGGTTCCTCAGGAGCAGGGTGAATTTCAGAATCCTCTTCCTTAGTGGGTGCCGTTTCCTGGGAAGGCTGTTCCGCTTCAGTCCCAGTATTCTCGGAAGGTTTCTGCTCTGGAGCTGCTGGCGCAGCTGGCGCTGTCTGTCCCTCCTGCTGCGTACCCTGGCCTGAAGTCTGCTGAGGCTGATTTTCAGTACCTTCCATAAAACTCATTCTGGAATATCTATCTATTTTATCATAGTTATTTATAAGTAACGTGACCTGCGGGTTTGACGCATCTTAATGAAAGAATGCGCTAATCAGTGCACCAGACTCTCGGATTCCAAACATTTAATAAGAATTAATAGAGTATATTCAGAGTTGATAAGCATAAATCACATCAACGCCCCGGTAGCTCAGTGGTAGAGCGACTGAATGGCATATGCCGAATCTCGTATCCACTGGTAAGAAAGCAGTAGGTCGAGGGTTCAACTCCCTCCCGGGGCTGAACTATCAAAAGTATGGGTCCCTTGACCGAAACACACGAGTTTTAAAGTGTTTACTCGGATAGTTAAATGATGACGACCAGACGCAATGGTGTGCTTATGATGGCTTCGTCACTGGTTCTTTTTGTACTTAGCGGGCTCTTTCTCATGAATACAGTAGTGAACCCTCCTGATAGCTTTCCCTACCTTGTCGGCAAAGTGCTTTGCTTTGGTGCCGCACCGCTTCTTCTAATCCTGGGCATTATTGTGTTTGTTGCAGCTTCCAAGGATAAGAAGCGCGTTACAGCAAAGCAGTCCAAGTCTGTGTCTTCTGCGAAAGAACCGCCGAAGGCGGCAAGCCCGACCTTGCTACTGGCGAGGAGGGCTATTGGATTGATACTCGGCTTTGCCTTTTTCGTACCAC
>JBEKPX010000016.1:0-14474 GCA_049520335.1 Candidatus Micrarchaeales archaeon
TGGGCTATGAGATAACAGCTGCAATCTACACCTCGTTCATCCTCATGCTTGCTTTCCTGCTTCTTGAGAGGAAGGAATTGGTCAAGCTCGTGCGCGAGCATGTCAATAGGTTCTCGCTCACTGCGCTTGCCCTCATACTCATCTTCTTTCTCGCTTTCTCGCTTCTCTTGGTCAGCCCTGTCGAACAACTTTACTTCGACGAGAACATATACCAGGGAATTGCGATCAACATACTCAGGAACGGCAACGCGCTCTGGTGTCAATATGGAACCGGAGACCTGACGCACTGCTACGTGAATGCGCTCTACCATGACCCGGTTGGCTGGTCCGCATTCATAGCGGTTGCATTCGGGATTTTCGGGATAGGAGTCAGCACAGCATACAACCTGGAGTTGTTCGCTGGAGCCGCATCCATAGTGGTCGTCTTCCTTCTCTCGAGCCTGCTTGTTAAGAGGAAAGAGTTTGCCGTCATATCGACGCTTGCGATGGCAATGATGCCGCAGCTCTTCATCTGGTCCAGGACGCAGGCGGACCTTGACCTTCCGATGATGATGTTTGCAGAACTTTCCTTCTTCCTCTTCCTTGTGTTCATTAAAAGGAAAAGCATATACTCGCTGGCCGCCTTTGCGTTCAGTGTCGATCTGCTCAGCTACATGAGGATAGAGGCGATGCTGCTAGTGGGCGTGTTCGCGGTGCTTCTGGTCACATTCGGAGACCAGGAGATTACGGCCACAATCGGTGAAAGGATTGCAGAAGTGAGGAAATCTATTGGGAACAACACAGCTGTGCTTTTGGTTTTGCTCGTATTCATAGTCCTGCTCGTTCCGCAGCTCTATTACATTTCCGTGGAAGCGCAGAACCCATCATATGGACAAAGCTCCAATGAGTCGGTGATATCGATGGCGAACTTCGAGAAAAACATAAACATTAACCTGCCCTTCGTATTCGGGCAGATTAATGGAGTTAATTCCTATCCGACCGCCTTCCATTACACGATAGTTCCATTGGCGATGCTTGGCGGAGTGCTTCTTGCATTTGATAAAAAAATGAGAAACAGATTTGGCATAATCTTTCTCCTATCGCTCTGGTTCCTATCTTATTTCATCTTCTACACCGCATTCTACGCAGGATCTGCAACTTATGGTGTCGATTCCAGATTCATGCTCCAACTCCTGCCTGCAGCGTGCATGCTCGCCGCGTTCGCAATACTCAGGATAGGTGATTATGCGAGTTTGCTGGTTGCCAGACATGAAGAATCTCATATGAGAAAAATTGCGTTCGAGTCTGCCATTGTAATATCCTCGCTTGCATTTCTTGCCTATCCTTTCACATTTCTGATTCCAGCCGTTGCTATCGCGCCGAACTCTATGCCCCAGCAGTCTGTGATACTCAAGGCGATGAACACCTTCTATAGCGAATACAACGCTGTGCCGCAGAACTGCCTCGTCTTCTCATTTACCCCCGACATATGGTTCGAGGTGAACAGAAGCTCCGCGCAGATAAACTATCTTACGGGAGCGAATAGCACGTTGAAGAGCAGCATAAAACACTACAGTTGTGTCGTGTTTGACTATGGATACTGGTGCGTCGTGCCGCCATACCACGGAAGCACATGCAGGAATGTTGTGGATAGTTTTGTGCTTGAGAACCTAACCTCTCCAGCGCCGCAGCTAGGCGGCGATGAGGTCGCATTCTACAGGATACTGAACTATACCTGACTTCTGTTTCTTTTTCTCCTTAAAATGGAAACCAGGATGAGTATAAGAACAATCACTATGGCCAGTATCGCGAGGTCAGGAATGAGAGAGCTTAGTTTTGCGGACGTCTGACTCTGCGCAGCTATAACGAAGGTGGATGATGATGCGAATGAAAGGTTGCCCTTGGAGTAGCTAATGAATGCTGCTGCACTGTAAGATGCTTGTCCGCTCGGAACTTTAAGCCTGAATGTGACATTCCCCCTCTGGTATGGAGCAAGAGTTAATGAATAATGCTCACTGCCATTGTAGGTGAAGGTCGGAGGTACTACCAGGTTAATGAGCATCTCCAGACTATCTGCACCCTCGTTGAATGCAGATATCCTTACGGTTGCATCCCCATTAGCGCCAAGAGTCGTATTGGATGAGAGGAGCACTTGGGTTTGCGTCTGCCTGAAGAACGAAAGAAGGCACGGAAACACCGCCATGAACACGTCGCTTCCCTGCTGATAGGCCGCGTAGAAATATCCCCCGTATGTTCCGGACTGTTTTATACCTGTGAAATTCGCGTCTATGCTTTTCTCCGATCCAGGCCCCAGGCTGCTTATAGTGTATGCTTTTTGCTGCTGTTGTACACCGACTATGAAAGGAGTGATGACCAGGTTGAAGGCAGTGTCATTTCCGCTGTTCAGCAGGCTGAAATTCGCTGTTGCGTTGTTCGAGATGATGGTCTTGCATGAGCCTGTCAAAGTCACCGTTCCTGCTGACACGATACCGAATATGAATAACAAAGAAACAAAACAGAGTGCGAACCTGTCCATATCAACCTCTTTCGGAAAGGAAGAAGCCGATTGCCAGATATATCAGTTTGGCTGCAAGATAATCGGGTGCGTGAAGATATGGTATCGGGCATAGTTCGGTGAAGTCCATGCCGCAGAGATTCTTCTTGTTGCCTATTTCCTTAAATATCTGCGCAATCTCCGAGAAATGGAGGCCATTCGGCTCCGGAGTTCCGACACTTGGCATTTCTCCCGAATCAAGGACGTCGAGGTCTACGCTAACGTAAATGTTATCATTCGTGCCGTCCATTATCTTTGATATTGCTTCGCTCAATCCGAGTTCATGTATCTCGTCGATGAAGAGCGTCTTCTCCTTGTTCATCCTTAGTGCGTAATCGGCATCGACACTCCTTAGCCCTACATGGAAGATGTCAGGAAAAATCTCCCGAGCCCTTGTGACCACTGTAGCATGCATGTATTTACTACCGAAAAGCTCCTGCCTTGTGTCCGAATGCGCATCGAAGTGAAGGATGCTCATATCATTCTTCCTACCCTTGAGCGCCTGCAGCGCACCTATAGTGATGGTGTGTTCGCCTCCGAGCAGCACTGGCACTTTCTTATCATCGAGTATTATGCTTACCTCTTTCGCTATCTTTGAGAGCATGTTCTCGGGAGAGCTGAAGTCAGGTTCCATGGCCTGGAGCGTGTATATGCCTATCTTGCTCAAGTCTGCTCCGACCTCATAGCTGTAGAGTTCTATGTTCCTGCTTGCGTTTATTATTGCCTGTGGACCCTCCCTTGCTCCAGTCTTGTAGGTCACTGTCGAATCGTAAGGCACGGGAAGTACAATGACCTTTGAGCTCTCGTAGGACTGACCCTCGAGCCCGAAAAGATTGTTGTTAGGCACCGATTGAAGCGGCATCTTGTCCTGCATACCCATTACTCTCCCTCTGCTATTAAGCGAGATAGTTATTTATTGCTTAATTATTTATTATCTTCTGTGTGCTTTGATGGTAGTGAGCCAAGAAGACGTGAACGCCGCTAAACAGATACTGATGCCGGATGAGGTGCCTTCCGTAACTGTGAGGCAGAGGCGCATCGGTCCAGGCGGCTCTATGGTCAATCCGACCAGCGTGATAGCTACAAACAAGAGGATAATAATAATCAACAGGGAAACGCTTGGAATTAGGAAGGACTATGAGACCATACCCTATGCTCAGGTAACCAGCGTCAGGTTCGAGAAGGGCATCATCTCATCTTCGGTTTTCATTCGTGTCCAGGGATATGACAGGGTTAAAGGCCTCCTAGAAAACGGTAAGGAGGAGGGAGAGATAAATGGATTGACGAGCCATGATGCGAAGATTCTTGCTGATTTCATAAACCAGAAAATACTTGAGATCCAGGAGGGCGGTACCGGAATAGGAGATGAGACAAGACCTTCAGCCGGACACAAATACTGCAGCCGCTGCGGAGCCAAGAACGACATGGATGCGGAGTACTGCGACAGGTGCGGGGTTAAGCTGGAGTAATGTTTTTGTCCGCTCAGAAATATTGATTGAAGGATGTGAGGATGAACAAGCTGGGTGCCGTACTAAAACTTACAAGGATAGAACATGGAGTGATGCTAATAATTGCAGTGCTGGCAGCCGAACTTATGGTAAGCGGCCTGCCGAATGCATCGACATTGCTATTAAGCATCATCTCGCCTGTATTCATAAGCATGGCTTCCTTCGCAGTAAATGACTACTTTGATATTGAGGTAGATAGGCTTAACAAAAAGAATAGACCCCTAGTCAAGGGACATCTAAAACCATCGCATGCGCTCTACATCTCAGCTTTCTTATTCATCATTGGGGTGGGGGCAAGCGCAATGATAAATACATATACGTTAGCAATCGCAATAATCTTCACTGCGCTCGCGATACTCTATAGCTACAGGATGAAGGAGCTCTTTCTTCTTGGCAACATCTATATAGCATTCACGATGGTGATACCCTTCGTATTTGGGAATTACGTTGTGAGCTCCGGGCTCACGAATGGCATCATCCTGGTCAGCGTGATGGTATTCATGAGCGGCTTGGCAAGGGAGATACACGGAACAATAAGAGACTATAAGGGGGACATAAAAGTTAGGAATGTCAGATCACTCCCGAAGGTCCTTGGGGTTGGAACCTCAGCATTGATTGCGCTCGTCCTTTATGTCATGGCCATAATAACAAGTGGATATCTCTTCTTCACTGTCGCACCATTTATGACGAATCTCATCTATGGAGTGATCATTACGGTAAGCGATCTTATGCTGCTTTATGTCGCTGTCGGTTATGTGCTTGAGAGATCGCAGAAATTCTATGAGAAGACCAGGAATGTTTCTCTTGTTTCGATGGGATTGGCGCTTGTCGCAATAGCGCTCTCAGCGCTGATTCATTAGGTGACTTTGAAAACAAGGACAAGAAAATCCTTGATCTTTTTATTTTTTGTGCGGTTTGTATTTGAAGACTCTCCTTAATTTTGCGACCTCATTGTCGACATTCTTTATGTATTTATATCTCCCGAGCTGCAGCGAGTCATAGTATGGGAAAAACGTTTTTCCCTGATAGATGTCTTTTGCATTTCTTGGCACTATATGGAAATGCAGATGGTTTGATATCATGGCTGCATGCTTGCCCGCATTCACAGCAATATTGTAGGAATCTGCATGATAAATCTTCAGCAATCTGGGAATCAGTCTTCTCAACAGCACTTTTAACTCTAGGATCTCGTCATTTGTTAGATCGGTTATGTAAGGTATGTGTCTCCTTGGTACTACGAGCGAGTTACCAGGCAGTAGCGGGCTTATGTCGTATATGACTACAAATCGTTTTGTCTCGAGGAAAGCAGTCTCCAATGCCTTACCATTACAGAAAGCATCACTGTACAAATAATCACTTTCTCCTTCTTGTCCTGCTTCTGCGTGCGGTTTTCTTGTGGGCCATTAAGTGAAAAATCAGCACAACAAGTATGGCAAAGAGCAGCAGCGCATTCGCAATCAGGAGAAGGTACATCTCAGCCACCTTGCTCTCTATGCTTGATATCTCCTGCATGGCTTGCTGTGAGAAGCCTGACTGAGTAATGTTAGATGCAACGAAGGAGCCTGATATTAGCTTGTTCGTGGATTCGAGCCGCACGGCAAGCATGGAAGTCGTGTACGCCTGGTCCACGGAATTTTTCTTCTCTGCGCCCCCTGAAAGCATTGATTCCCTTAGGTAGAATTCTGACTGTGATGCAAACTGCGACGGCCAGATGCCTAGAGTCACGTTCTTTATGTTGCTTATAGAAGTGTTGTATAGCTGAGAAATCGTCGCATTGTTTGTTATAGGCGGCATGAACACCTCTGCATAGGTTGCGGCATATAACGCTGTGGCATAGTCTCCGGAATTATAGGCCTGCGTTGCAGATTGGATGTACAGTCCGCTGTTTCCATAGTTGTTTGCGGTGTTTATCGCGATCGCCACTCTGCTCTTCAGGGATGGCGACACCTGGACGTAGTTCCCACCCATCGAAGAGGCTATGCTGAATTGTTCATCTGCTGCCTTGCACCATCCGATAGCAGATGCACTTGTGTATAGCGACTCTATTATATCATCCGTGGTCTGCTCTGTAGAAAGCATGTTCTCCGCATTTGTTATGGTGATGTTTCCCCACAGCCTTCTCACTTCGCCTCCTATCACATACTCATAGTTCTTGTCCGTCATCGGAGGAGGCATCAGCGATGAACAGTAATCGGATATGTTCTTGAGCACCAATGCAGCGCTGCCAGTATCGAAGTTATTCTTGTTCGAAAGGGTGAAGGCGCTTAGGAAGTCAAGGAAGGAGAAGTCCGCTCCCGTATATAGGTAGCCCTTGTTCACTATCTGCCTGTAATCGTTGAGGTTGTTTAGGAGCTGCTGCCTGGCTGAGCTGAAGTTATTGCTCATATTCTTTATGTATGAATCCGTGAAATTGAAGGTATAGTTGACTAGCAAGGCGAAGATGCTTGTGTTGCAGTCTGTGCATGTGACATTGGAATCTCCGAGCGAGATTATTGTGTAGTTCTGCGCTAGATTTGGAGATAGAGGCTGCGGCAGAACACTACCGAAAGCGTATTTCACTGCTTGGGAGACGTTTGCGACCTCGACCATAGGTGTTCCGTAAGTCTGCTGCGAAATATAGTAGAGGAATGACTCGAATGATGAATCCTGTGCAGCTGGCACTAGCACATATCTCATGTTCACGCTCTTCGCAGCACCCGTCTTATCGTAAATGCCGCCTATTTGGCCGATTCTGCCGTCACCTGATATGGTCCCTGTGGCAGTGAAGTTCTGCGCTAGCTGCCTATGCTGGAGGGCAGCCACGGCAAGAAGGGTGAATGCAAGTCCGCCGCTTGGGCCTGATACGCTTGCATTCTTGTCTTCGATAGAGTAATTGAAATTGTAATGAGAAGAGTTTAGCCCTAGGAAGGAGGCGGCGTAAGCTGCTGCTGTGCGCGCGGAAATGATCGTGTCTGGATCCACTGTGGAGGGACCATTAATATAGACGTTGCCGTTTCCGCCTGTCACGTTCAACTCTATCAGAGTGAGACTTCCCCTGTTCTCATTCTCCAATACTGCAGGTACGTACATCCTAGTCCTGTATGCGGAAGCGCTTGCTATGACAAGACAGAAGGTCAGCAAGAACAGCGGAAATTGCTTAAAAAATTTCATGAATAGAATTGCATGTTAATCTTTAAATTGATTTTGCTATCATGAGAGTGTCTTCTGCCCGTAGCCCGATCCTTTCTTCTCAGGAGACGATGCATTAAGGACGTCTATTATACCGAACACACCGTCGTATCCTGGCTTTATCCTGACCCTGTCCTGCCTTATGTTCTCTATCGCTTTTGAGAGCTCCTTGTCCACTTCGGCTATGGTCTCCGTTTTGGACCTGAGCAGAACATTCATTTCTGTGCCGAACTTTTCTATCAGTTTCTCATAAGTGCTTTTGACATATGACGAGTAGACCGTCTTCCCGCTTATGAACGCGAGAACCTCCAGCAGTGGAATCGCATGCACGAATGGCGCTGCACCCTTCGGCACGTAGCCCGGCTCCCTGTCAGCCAGCGCATTTATCCTGTGCATCACGCCCAACGTCAAAGGTTTCCTGCAGACGGGGCAGATGTTGTTGTATTTCTTTGCCTCCTCGGGGCTCAGCGAGACGTTGCACTTCCTGTGGCCGTCGAAGTGGTACTTCCCTTCTTCGGGATAGAATTCTATCGTGTACTTTATTTTCTTGTTCTTTATCGAATCCACTATTGTCTTGTTTGACAGGTTCTTCTCATCCAGGTCGAACACTGTCGCCTCCCTGCCGAGTTTTGGAAGTGAATGAGCGTCGCTACCCGAAAGTATCGCATACTTGTCGAGTTTGGAGATGCGCCAGCTCATTGCAGGATCCGAACTTAATCCAGTCTCAAATGCATGAATATGCATTGCCTGATCCTCATACGCTTCCTCTATCGAATCAAAGCCTGACATAGATCCGAAAATGCCAAACCATGGAGTGTAGGCATGCGCAGGGAAAACGAAGATGTCCTTATTTATGTTGTGCAGAATCTCCACAAACTCGCTAGCGCGCATTGTAAGCATTGGCCTTCCATCAAGAGCAAGTTTGCCGAACTTGCTCATCTCGTTGTTTATCTGTTCGACCACCTCTATGCTAGGTGCTATTACGCAGTTGTGGAACCTTTTCGTGGCTCCTGTCCTGTCGAACATGCCCGCTCCTTTGCCATCTGCTCTCTCACTCGGGAAGATGATGGACATCTCAGATGTGAGCAAAAATCTTGTCTTCGATTCCGAACCTTTCAGTTTGTACAGGCCGCTGCCGTTATCCTCAAGCTTCTGTTTTATGTCCTTGAACCAGAGAGGGTGCGTGAAGTCGGCAGTGCCTATGATCTGTATTCCCTTCTGCTCGCATGCTGTCGCCATGTTTTCCAGGGTGAGCTGATCGCTGCATGCTGCCGCATATTTTGAATGAGGATGCAGTTCCACCACAAAATCCATTCGATCACGCACTTTTCGTAACTCCGTTCCTGGGGCACATGCTCTTGTTATTAGGCCCTATGAGACATTTGCTGCACAGCGGCACCTGCGACTGGCATATCTTCTTCCCATGCGTCTTCAGTACATACGCGAAGTTCTTCCAGAACTTCCTCTCAACAATTGCCATCAGGTCCTTCTCTATCTCCTCGGGCTTGGCACTTTCGCTAAGTCCTAATCTGTCGGACAGCTTTATCACCCATGTATCGACAGGTATTCCTTCTACTATCCCATAGGCGTTAATCAGTATTGTGTTTGCCGTCTTCCTCCCTATGCCTGGGAGTTCCACCAGGTCCTCCATCTTTCTTGGCACTTCGCCACCATACTTTTCATCTATTATCTTGCATGTCTTGATTATGTTCTTGATCTTGTTGCCCGCGAAACTTATCCTGGAGACATATTTCATGATCTCGTCTTCCTTCGCATTTGCGAAGTCGCTTGCCTTTCTGAAGTGCTTAAAGAGTTCGGGCGTTGAGGAGTTGACAATTTCGTCCCTTGTCTGGGCTGATAGTATGGCCGCGACAAGCAGCTCTAGAGAGGTATTGAATTTCAAGTAGTAGCTTGCGTCATGATATTCATGTTCGAGCATTTCTACTACCCGCTTGCCCTCTTCCCTGCTAATAAGTCTGAACTCTTTCATGATCCCCCTCGTGAGCGGTAATTTCCGTCAAGCCCCCTTGATTGATATTTCCTTTTTGAATAAAAGACTTAAAAAGATTGATTGCCGATTCTTTCAATGGTCTATCTGTGACTTCGATAAAAAAAATGATGCACAAGCATGTTTGTGCCGTATGCAAAAACACAACTCTCGGATCAGCAGTGATGCTGATGAAGCATGCTCACGTATCCGTGGTTCCCGTCCTAGAATCCGGCGAATTGGTGGGAGTGCTGACAATCGACGAGGCGAAAGGAGAACCTCCAGATAAGAAGGTTGGAGACCTCAATCTCAAGATTCTCTTCGTTGAGGTCAACGACAAGATGGAGAAGGCGGCGAAGGTGATGGTTGAGGAAAACATATGCAGACTGCCGGTTGTGAACTGCGCCAACGACATGAAGTGCCTTGGCATAGTCAATGCTACTGAGATAGTTAGAAAGCACAAGAATAAAAATAAAAAAAGAAATAACAACGGAAACGGCAAGTAGCTTTACTTTGTGAGGATTATCTCTATCGTGCTTACCTTTGACTTTGTGCCATCCTCATTCTGGAGTTCCTCTGAGTTTATGCTTATCCCTTCTACCTTTGCCTCCTGGAGGAACCTGTTCCTAGAGATCTCAGCAACGTCTACAGCTCTCGATATAGTGTTGCCTCTTGCCTTTATCCTGACGTTTTTCGCGCCGTTGTTGAACTGCGTCACCACAGCCAACACGTAGTTCATCGCTGGTTTCTTCCCTATATAGACTATGTTCTCAGGCATAGTGCTGTCTTTTTTCTCTTCTTTTTGTTCTATTTCTGCCATTGTTTCACCAACTTAGTATGAATAGCATGAGTCGTGAACTTGCTTGATATGTATTGTGCAAGAAAATATATAAATGATATCTACTGCAACCGTTTCCTCCCTGCGAACCTTCTCCCTGAAATCTTACTATTGACCGCCTCGTAGACGGAATACCTCTTTATTACCATCGCCTTTACCTTGTCTACGTCTGCATTGCTCTCCTTCGCCATGCGCTCCGCCTGCCTGAGCTTGTTCACATATACGTTGTATGCGATTGTCGCTGCTGCGAGTGCGTCTCGCTCGTGAAAATTTCTTGCGAACTTGCTTGCTATCCATTTCTTTTTCTCCACGCTTATGTCAGTCTCCGGTGCGAAGAGGACCGCATCGAATGCGGTGGAGAGTTTTACCGATAGCGAATCGGGCTTTCTTTTGTCGCTTGCTATGATGACCGGAGACCCTGCGTTTTTAATCACATCAACGAACCACTCGGACCCAACATAGCGGCCTGTCGCTACGTGGACTACCTTCCCTTCCAGGTCTAGGCATGCGAGTGCCGCCGTCTTCCCCGCGTCGATTCCAACTATGAGGTGCTTCAATAAATCAGCATAAGGAGTTTTCTGCGTAACAGAGCGCTTCGTGTACCGTCTGTGGCAATGCCATGTAGTGGCAGTTGACCACCACGATGGGCGTCTGTGTTATGTTGTAATACTGCGCCAGAAGCGACTGGGTATTCAGAGTCTGTGTTGATGCATTTACGCAGTTGCTCAACTCAGGAAAGTCGAGCTTTGAAATGTTCGCTATGTTGGAAAGCACGCCCTGAGGCATGTATGTCCCGGAGTAAAGAGAGTTGAGATTTGAGACGAAGCTACTGAAGTTCTTCTGCTGCGAGGCGCAGAAGATGTACTTGCCGAGATACTGTGCGTTGAATAGCCCGAAAGATGACGCGATGTTCTGGGTGTCGGAATAGAAGTGTATCTTTACTGTAAGATTCACTTTATTTCCTAGGCGGGTCTCAAGATTTGTCACATTGAGCAGGCTCCTCACCGACCCAACGGCATAGGGGTCAATGAACCAGTAAATCTGCATTGGCGATGAGGTAAGACATGCATACTTCCCTCCAAGCTGCACCACTCCCTGAGCGATTACCGTGTTGTTACCAACCTGAGAAGGCATGGCTGCCTGAAGCAGCGGAATCACCTTTGTCGTGTCCAGATCGTTTATCAGGAAAGCGACAGCGAACGTGATGTTGTTTCCCGGGTTTCTAGCAGTCAGGTGAACATACCATGACCTGCTTGTGTTCATGTAAGTGAGATTCATCGCAGTTATGTTTGAGATGAACGGAAGGACGGACAAGGAAGTGTTGACACTGGCATAGCTGGCTAGCAGTCTCTCTACGAGAACCTTTATCTGGGCAGCGCTGTGCTCTGGAGCATGCACCGAAACGTTCGATGAGTTGCTGGAGTTTGTTATTAGTATTGGCTTGGAATACGATGTGACGAGGACTAGAAGGAATAGAAGCACTATTACGACTATCAGAGTGATATGCAGGTTGTCTAGGCCTCCGAGCTTTCCTATTGGCCTTATTATTATACTCGGCTCCTTTATCTTGTCTTCTTTCTTTATCAAACCACCTTAACGGGCCCGGTGGGAATTCCATGGACTTTTGCCTATTTTGAACCCACGACCCTCACCTTAGGACGGTGCTGCTCTATCCAAGCTGAGCTACGGGCCCTCCTAAGTATATACAGCAATATCTATTACAATCTTTCTGATTGCCACTTAGAGTCTTTACATCTCATTGACAGTAGTTATTCCCAGAAGGAGCAGCATGTTTTCTATGACATGTCCTAGTGCGCATACCAATGCGAGCCTAACATTCTTTGCATCTTCTCCTTTTATCACCGGCATGGTCTCATAGAATTTGCTGAAAAGAGATGATATCTCGAGAAGATAGTCCGTTATCACGTTCGGCCTTGCCTCTTCGCATGCCTTCTCTATGATTTCCTGGGCATCGCCGATCATCTTCACCAGCTCGAAATCATATCCACGCGTCATCTTCTCAAAGTCGCTGACATCAGGTATCGCTTCTATGTATCCCACTCTCTTGAGTATCTTCTTCGACCTTGCGTATGTGTACATCACGTAAAGCCCGCTGTTGCCCTCAAAATCAAGCGCGCTCTTCCAAGAGAAGACCATCGCCCTCTCGGGTGCCATCCTCAGGTATTCGAACTTTATCGCGCTCAGTGCAATCGCGTTCGCTATGCTGTCGATCTCTTCCTTGTTTGTTATCTTCTCACTCTTCGAGGCTATCCCAAGCGCGCGTTCCTTTGTCTCTCTCAGGAGGTCGTCGGCGGTGTAGTTCCTTTCCTCGCCGAGCCAATTGCCCTCCCTCCCGCTTATCTTTTCGCCTTCTATGCTCACCTTGCCATAGGAGAGGTGCACCAGATTGTTCGATATTTCTTCGTGGTCTATCAATGAGAACATTACTTTCATTATCAATTGCTCGTATGCCTGCCCGCTGTCTATTATGTTTATTGCCTTCTTAACGTTCCCGAAGTTCATCTGCGATCCCATCGGAGCGGTGGTGAATATTGGTTTGCCGTTTGGCTGCTTCTCTATGAACTCCCTGAAATTGAACTTCGCATCTATGAGCCCGAACTTCCAGGTATGAAATGCAAAATCTTTTGCGATATAGGTGGCTGCGCCATTGCTTCTTATTATCACTTTTGCGTCTTCCCTGCTTCCCTCGAGCTCCTTCGCATATTTTGTTATCTTTTCAAGCTTGACGACAGTCGCATCCTTATATTTCCCTTCCTCAGGCTTCTCGAGTATGTTCTTGTCCGCCGCCAGCGCCAGCGCCTTGTTAAGCAGCTTGGCCCTGACTATGTCACTCTCCCATATCATAACATCATGGTATATACCATAGGAGAATGCAGTCTCCTGCTGCGCCATCACACACTTCTCGGCCATCTCCCTGCCAGCCTTGGATTCTTTGGTCTCCGCATCCTCGAGCTTCTTCAGTATCGCTTCTACCTCTTTCTTTACCTCCTCCTTCTCCATCTCCTTGTTAGCCTTGACATACAGCTCGCCCAACCATTGGTCGAACTTCTTGTCAGGTTTGTTGCTTATGTTGAACCAGCCCCATAGTGCTGTCGCGACCTGCAGCCCGAGATCATCAATATAATCCTCCCTCTCCACCTCATATGAGCAGAACTCCTGCAAGTTCGAGATCGCATCACCGAGGAGCGCATTCCTGACGTGGCCTACATGCCACGGATGTGCAGGATTCACGCTTGGAAACTCTACTATGACCCTCCTGCCTCCGCCTATTTCACTCTTGCCGTAATCCTTCTTCTCCTCAAGCACTTTCCTGAGGACCAATCCGCTGTATTTCTTTTCATCAAAGAAGGCATTCACGTAGCCATTGACGTCCTTGAAAAGAGGCATCAGAGAGGTGCCCTTCATTCCAGCAGCAAGTTTTTTTGCTATCTCGATGGGGCTCCTGCCTACCATCTTCGCAAGCTTGAAAGCTATGGATGAGCTCATGTCCCCCAACGAAGCGTTTGGGATTGATAGTGAAAGTTCTATCTGTGCGGCACCGATCTTCGATCCGGGGTAAGTGTTCTCCACTGCGTTCTGCAGCAATGAGACGAACTCCTGCTTCATTCTTTTGCTTAAGCCTTCCTGCATGCTACCTGATGCAATAAGGCATTTGCAATTATAAATACTTTCCAATTTGGTATGAGCGGCAACCTGCCTGTTATGAAGGAGGTTTTGGACAAAAAATTTATATAGGGAAAGCCGCTGATATTGCAAGACGAAAGGTAGATTTCTTGGAAAGGACGACTGCGATAAAGATTCTGGCTCATTAAGAGTTAAGCAGCGTGACGCTGCGGTGCAATCGGGGAGTCTTTCTGTAAAAATAATCATCCCGAGCGCGAATGATATCGCCTACGCAGAAACCATCTCGGCTTTAATCAGCAACTCAAAAAAGATGTTACCGCTGAGCAAGGAGAGACTTCTGGACTTTTTCAGAAATGGCGACTCCCTGCTGATTTTGAAGGATGACAATGAATTCGTGACTCACGTTGCCGCAACATACACATACAAGGACGGAAGCATAGAACTGGGCGCGCTTTACACGAAGGAGTGCTATAGAAATCAGGGATTCGGAACTCTGGCGGTGGTGTCTATGGTGAATGTGCTAAGCGCCAAGTACCCTGGAAGAATGATATTCACCCTAGCGAATGAGAAGAGCAGCGTTATCTTCGACGCTCTGGGAGCGGTAAAGATGAAGGCGAACGAGCTGAGCAGTGAGGTGTGGAAACCCTGCGCAGACTGCCCTAGACTGAAAGATGGAATGAAGGAGCTACTTAGGAAGAAAGATTATGAAGCATTCAGGTGCTGTGACACTCCCTATAATCTGACTAGGCTTGGGGTGAGGTCTTGAGAGTGCTCAGCTTCCTATCGAATACTTTC
>JBEKPX010000017.1:0-13794 GCA_049520335.1 Candidatus Micrarchaeales archaeon
CCGGCGCTCGCAGAGTAAAGGCCAAGTTGCAGAATGTGCGAGCGTAGTCTAGCCTGGTTAGGACTTTGCCCCTCCAAGGCAAAGACCCGGGTTCAAATCCCGGCGCTCGCAGAGTAAAGGCCAAGTTGCAGAATGTGCGAGCGTAGTCTAGCCTGGTTAGGACTTTGCCCCTCCAAGGCAAAGACCCGGGTTCAAATCCCGGCGCTCGCACCAGAAGGGTTCTGGGTTCATTTTTATGGTGAAGAAAACATCGAACAGGAAGGAGTTGCTTGCGCTTGTGCTCTTCTCTCTGATAATAGGGCTAGGATACGACATAGGTGGGATAGCTGTGCAGAAGGCAAATCCTTTTTTGCTGTTGTCGCTCGAGTACCTGATAGCCCTGCTCTTCATGTTTGCGATAAGGGGAGGAAAGGTCGCTGATGTTAAATCGATAAGACCCAGCTTCGCATTCGGCATCGCGACATTCGTCGGATTGGGGCTCTCGTATGAGTCCTTGTATTTCATTCCTGCTCCTCTCGTAGCATTCCTGACCTCTCTGGGTTTTGTCTTCACCGTAGTAATAGAAAGGCTTGCCTTCTCGCGTAAGGTGAGCAAGAATCTGCTATCTGCGATTATTCTTTCATTTCTTGGTTTGACTCTCATATTCTTCAGCAACGGCTTTGATGTGAATCTTGGCTCAAATCTTGCGATAGGTTCTATATTGTGTTTGATCGCTTCGGTTGCATTCGGTTTCCAGTATATAGTCGGATCCAGGATGACAAACAAACTTGATCCTATCATATCGTCATTCTATGCGAGCGTTTTGATTTGCATAGTCTCATTTGTGTTTTTTGAAATTCAGAATCCCTTTACATTCCCGAGCATAAGCATCAGCGCGCTGCCATATTTTCTTTATCTAGCGATATTCGCGACAGCAATCGCTAGGATTCTTCAATTTTTCGGTCAGAAGAAGGTGCCTGCAACCACTACCTCGTTGATTTTCAACTTGATCCCCATCTTCGCCCTGGTTATAGGAATATTCTTCGGCCAGAGCTTGAACAGCCTTCAGATTATGGGATCCTTTCTCATCCTATGCGCAGATGTTGTGATACTCAGATGACAGCTCGTGAAATTACAGATATGATCAGTTGGTTGAAGCATGGTCTCAATAGGCGGTCGTCTTTGTGAGATGATGCTTCACGTCTGTGCGGCCTTCGCCTTCCTTCCATAGTCTGTAGTCGATGTGCAGTGCGTTCACTCTTCTACTTGAGTCCCTCATAGAATTTATCAGATCTTTGATCTGCTCTGAGGCATATGTCGTGTTTGCCCTTATCTCGACCTCTTCCTCGCTGCCTGCTTTTATCAGTCTGCCTTTCTTGATTTTCTTTTCGAGATCAGGTTGGTATTCCAGCACACCCACGATGTGAAGGACTTTGGGGAGTTCATAGTCAGCAGCCACAGTTAACTTGTCCACATCTTCCTGCACAAACAGTGGCGAAAAGCTTGTGCCCAGCAACTTTTCATAGAGCATGAAAGTTGCAAGTTGTGCTCTCTTGTTGAACACCACTTCTTGACCCTTGTAGATCGCCCTATCTCTAAAAGACGGAAAATCGTTTAGTAGCATCCTGATAAAACCCTTGTTGGCATCGAATATTCTCCCATCAGACTTGGTGAGCATGTTGTGGAAATGACCGTCATACTTTTCGGTTAGCATTTTGCCTACTTCCCTGAGTATTTTCGCTCTTTCCTTAATCATCGGCATTGTTTGCAGCGTTAATTTAGAGGGTTCGAATATTTCTTTCATGTCGCCAAGCTTTAGAGTGGAAAGATATCCGCCATCGAGTATCGGTTTGCCTTCTTCAAAAGCGTTCTTGAGAGCGGACCACATCCCAAATGCACCTCTCCATCCTATGCCTTTGTACGAGTGTGCATAGTCTATCCCAGTGGAGAAATTGGTGTAGGCGAAGTTTATCGTATTCCCGAGTATCATGAAATCTGCAACCTGGTTCAGCGTGTCCTTACTTGAAGTCACAGAAGCTTCTAGAAATACAGGAGCATCCCATCTAGGGAGTAGAAGTTCTTCTTTTGAATACTTGACCGCCAACTCAGAGAGATTATTGTTGTTGACTCTAACATGTTTCGAATGCAATATCACGTGATGCATACTTTCCAGAACGGGATTCTCACTTTTCCTCAAAGCGCTATTAAGATTCTCTCGGCTAGTAGAAAGATTCTGCAATCCATTACCCCTACTTAATACTAATTCCCCTTTTATATATTTATTCTCAGAAATTGTTTTGAATTTGGCGAGAGCATGCGCGTCATAATCATAGTCTATGGTGTGGTCCAGGGCGTGGGATACAGAAGTTTCGTAAGACGGATCGCGAAGATGCACCACATAACTGGCAGCGTCAGGAACGTCAGTGATGGAAGCGTTGAGATAATAGCAATAGGTGATGGGCCTACTCTTAAGGAATTTGAAAAAGAAATACAGGTGAATGAGAAGTACGGCCCGCAAGTAATGAAGATAGAACGTGCACCGCACCGCACTAACGATGCAGACGAAGAAGTCGAAGAAGGCGACTTTATCATACAGAACGACAAGGTTTGATAATCCTTTCAGTTTCGTAGAGTTTGGTTGCAAAGATTAGGGTAATGAAAAGTGCAAGCTTTAAATTCTACTAAGGTCATATACGTATGAATTTTGTGAACAGCACGAAATATTTTGCTATAGTCCCACTCATACTTGTTTACCTACTGCTTGGGAGTTCCACGCTCAATTCCACGTGCAACGTCACAACAGGCGCTTGCTCTGGCGGAACGAACGGCACTCTCACAACCACGATATTTTTCAATTCTACGAACAAGACCGGCAAGACCATCTATGTTGCCTTGGCTTACGCTCCGGGATGCCCTCACTGCAAGGCGCTGAACGATTACATAGGCAATCTCAGCAAGACATACAATATAAGAGTCGTGTATATAGACGCTATAGCAAACCAAACTCTCTTCAGCCAGTATCTCAAGTACTACAACGTATCAGAATCCTATTGGGATTCTGTGCCCATGCTTTTCATCAACAACACATACTGCGTCGGCGACACTTCATGTATAGCATTCCTTTCATCAAATATCGCAAGAATTGCACAAACAGGCGCCTCGCTGCCCAATGTTGGTTCAGCCTCGCTGGGAAAGCTGACAATACTTGAGATAACAGGTCTTGCGCTCGTAGACTCAATAAACCCATGCGCCTTTGCCGTCCTCATTTTCCTCCTTTCGACTTTGTTCATGCGCAACCCCAACAAGAGATATAAGATACTCCTTGGCGGAGTCTCATTCGCGCTTGGAATATTCGTTTTCTATGCGACGATCGGGGTGATGCTTCTTTTTGGCATAAAGTCTGCGATTGCAATAACTAACCTGAAGAATGTGTACATATACGGAGCGTTTGGCGTATTCAGCATAATACTTGGGCTGCTGAACCTGAAGGATTATTTCTCCTACGGAAGCTTGGGCTTCGTTATGGAGGTGCCCAAGCGCTGGAGGCCGAAGATGCTTGCTACCATAGACAAGATAATGCTGAGCAAGATAGCATCAATCCCTGGCGCATTCATAGCTGGCGTTCTCGTAACCGCCTTCCTGCTTCCGTGCATAACCGGACCTTATTTCGTTGCGGGCAGCCTTTTGAAGGACTTGCCCATAGAGATAGGCGTTCTCTGGCTCCTCTACTACAACTTCCTCTTCGTTCTGCCGATGTTCATAATAACGGGCCTTGTCTACCTTAGCTTCACGAGCGTAGAAAAGGCGCACGCATTCAGGGAGAAGAACATAAAGAGGCTACATCTGATTGCGGGAATACTTCTTCTCGCAGTTGGCGCTGTTATACTCTCTTCGATACTGTAGAATTTGCAACTCTGTTCTTTCTATGCTCATTAGAGTTCGTATGTTTTCAGCAACTCGGGCAGCTGTACATTGTATTTGTTCTTCAAGGCGTCCATCAGCTCTTTCGACTTGCTTTCCTCACCGTGTATTATGAATATCTTCTTGAGGCCTTGGACCTTGCCTATCAGTTTTATCAGCTGCGGTCTGTCCGAGTGGGCCGACATGTGATATTGCTCGACCTTCAGGTTTATCTTTATCTTCTCCCTGCCCAGGTGCACTTCCCTCGCCCCCTCCTGAATCTCCCTTCCCGGAGTACCCACCGCCTGATAGCTGACGAGCATCAGTTTGTTCCTATCATCGCCTCCCAGCTTCTCGAGGTACCTGACAACAGGGCCGCCCTTGAGCATTCCGTTTGTGGTTACGATGATCGCTGAGCCCTCGCTCTTTATTATCTTGGACCTGTCCTGCTTGCCCTCGACCGGATGGAAGTTCTTGCTCTTGAATGGATCATCCTCGCTCATGAGTATGCGCTTCTGTATCTCATCCTTGCAGAATATGACGTTGTGCCTGTAAATCCTCATCGCCTTGGTTATCATCCCGTCTATGTATATGGGCACTTCCGGAAGGACTCCTGACCTTATGTAATCGTCGAGTATGAAAAGCACCTCCTGCGCTCTGCCGACCGCAAAGCTGGGTATTATCACCTTGCCCCCTTTGTTTATCGTCTCCTTCAGGCTCGCGACAAAGCTCGTAAGCACAGTATGCTCAGAGGGGAATATGTCCTTGTCTCCGCCGTATGTGCTTTCTGTCACCAGCGCATCAGCCTTCAGGTATTCCGTGTACGCGGGGTCAAGCAGCTTGGTGTCCTTAAGGTTTATGTCTCCGGTGTATAGCAGCCTCTCGTCTCCCTGCCTCACCTCGACCATGGCGCTGCCAAGTATGTGGCCCGCCGGCACCAGCTTTATCGCAAGATCCTTCACCCTGAACTCCTGGTGGTATTCCACCATCCTGTAGTGCTTTGTTATCTTGGCCACTCCCTCCTTCGTGACCTGCTTCGGCTTGGATATCTTGAGGTAGTCGTTGATTATAACGTTGACCAGCTCAAGAGTGGGCTTTAGCGAGTAGACTGGACCCGAGTATCCTTTTGAGAAAAGGTGAGGCAGGTAACCGCAGTGGTCCAGGTGTGCGTGGGATATCACCACGGCATCTATGCTTTTCAGCATCGAGTCCGGTATGAGCGGGTGCTCTTCCACCTCGCCCAATTTCACTCCGGCATCGATCAATACCTTTGCCTCCTTCCCTTCGACCAACATGCAGCTTCTTCCCACTTCCCTAGCCGCTCCAAAAAAAGTTATACGCAATCAAACACCATTTCATTTTTCTTCCTTCTTCTTTATCATTGCAATGTCCTCAAGGCTCACTTCGAAGTGCTCCTGGGGCTTTACGCGCCTCGTGATCTTTCTCTCTTCCTTCCTGTTCCAGGAAGTGAGATCCCTGAGATTCGCGTATAAAGCATCAAGCTTCTTGTCCAGTTCGACCACTTGGGTCCTGTAGGATTCGAGCGCTTTGCCGAGTTCGTTCATATCCTTCGCAACAAGGTCCACCTTCCTCCTGAACCTGTAGATCTTCAGCGCATCCTCCAGGTCCTTGTTTATCACACTGAGCTTCTTTATCAGCTCTTTCTCCGCATTCAGCGTCGTAGCTTCAGTCGCTATCTTGAACTCTATGTCTCCCTTCAGCCTCTTCAGCCTGCCAAGATTCTTCGGCGACTTGTTGAGCTCGGAGAGCTTCGAGAGCGCTGCGTATTCTGCCTCCTTGTAGTTGAACTTGTTCCTTAACCTACGTAGCTGGTCTATCAGGCCGTCCCTCTTCTTCTTCTCCTCGTTTATCTGGGCCCTTATCAGGACTACCTCCTGCGGCTCCTTCTCCGCACTCTGCTCCATCTTCCCAGTGTTGGCTGCGCTGTTTTTTCCTTCCTTGTTTGTGCCATCTGGATTATCATCGCTCAGTAAACCGCCTGTTTTGACACTACAGAATCATAGGTCTTTAGTAACTTGTCAGCAGCACGTTCAATGGAATAGCTCCTCGCCGTGCTCACTGCATCTCTTTTATAAGTGCTGGTGTTATTTAAAACCTTTTCTATTTTGCTTGCGCATGCAACATAATCCCCTGAACTGAACCTTTCACCGTTCTTGCCATTCACTATCAGGTCCTTCAAGGCAAGATAGTCCGCCCCTACGACGGGCTTCCCCATCGCCATAGCCTCCAACGAGACTATTCCCTGCGTCTCGAACGTTGACGGCAGACAGAGGAGATCGCTCGCAGCATACACCTCAGGCAATACTTTGCTGTCGACCAGCCCCAGGAACTTCACCCTGCTTTGTATCCCGAGCCTCCTCGCCATGCGTTTGTATTCCTCGGCTGCGGGGCCTGTGCCTCCCATTATCAAGTGGCTGTTCTTTCTCTTCTTGAAGATTATGCTGCACGCCTTTAGCAGGACGTCTATCCTCTTCTCCCTGCTCATCCTGCCAAGGTAGAGTATCACCTCGTCTCCGGAACCGAGCTTGAGGTCCTCTCTCATTCTTTCCCCGCTTATCCTGTAGTCGAACCTCTTCGTGTTTATCCCGTTCGGGACAACGCGTACGTTCCCTATCTCATGCATCTTCAGGAACCTAGCTATCGTTTCTGAAGGCGCTATCGTGACGTTGCACCTCCTGTAGAAGAACTTCGTATATTTCCAGACGTATCTCGTGTAGATTTTTCGCAGAGTCCTGTTCTTGGGGTAGTAGGTGCCGAGGGACTTGCTGTTTATCATTGTGTGAAACGATCCGATAAGTGGATATCTCCCAAGCTTTGCAGATATCAGGCTGTTGAACCCCATTATGAAGGGAGTCTGCGCATGCACGATGTCTATCCCAAGCTCCTTCAGCCTGAGTGACGAGTAGTACGGGAATAGCGCCACGCTGTACTGCGGATATGGCTTGAACTCCAGGCCGGAATACAGGAAAACATCCTTCGTCTCATACCTTTTCTTGTTCCTGATATTGCAGCTGGCGAAGATGTAGACCTTGTGTCGCCTCCTCTCAAGCTCTTTCTTGAAATCAAGCATCGAGGTCACAACGCCATCGACGGCAGGCAGATAGGTATCGGAGTAGAAAGCTATGTTGTAATGTTGCATCTTAACACTCAGAGCCTTACGGCCTCCCCGCCCGCCTCCTTTATCTTCTTCTCGGCATTCTTGGAGAATCCGCTTGCCTTTATTATGAAAGGTTTTGTGACCTTACCGTTGCCCAGAACCTTGTAGCCCTTCAGCTCCATGGTGGGCTTCTGCTCTTCAGACTTCTCCGCCCTCTTTGAGAGAGCATCCAGGTTGATCTCCATCAGCTCCCTCCTCCTCCAGGGCGCAAAGCCCTTATGAGTCAGGCTTTCCTTCTCATACACGACAAGGTACGTCATCTTGTGCTTCCTCCCGCCTTTGCCAACGCCTCCCCTGTCTCCGGAACCTCGCCTGTTCTTTATGTTTCCCGCCCCCCAGCTCCTCGAGCCGAAGTACTTCCTGCTCTTCTTTATCCTTTTAACCATATCAAATCATCCTTCTTATCAGCTCATTTATGCCGTTGCTTCTGTAGCCAAGCGCTCCGCCGCTCTTGAAATCCTTCTTTATACCTTCATAGCCGTGCCTGGGCGGATGCATCCTCAAAGGCATCTATATCTTCAGCTCCTTCGGAGTCTTCTCGCACGAGAAGAGCTGCGAAATTGCTTCCTCGCCTGCATTCACGTCCTTCGAGGCAAGAAGCTTTGAGAGCACATCCTTGTCTATCTCTCCGAACGTGACGAAATCCTTGCATTTAATGACCATTCCCAGGTATGAGTCGCTCTTCGAGCTCACTAGCACCAGGTTGTTCACCCTGCTCAATCTGAGCCTCTCGAGTGTCTCGCCGATGCTCCTCCTGACCTTGACCCTTCCTCTGACTCTTATTACTGCTAGTAGCTTGTTCTTTTCAACCATAAGGACGCGCTGATACATATTTGGTTGAAAAGCTTTTAATAATATACTTATCCGACATCTTTTCAGCCTCCCAAATGAAACTATAGGGTTTTATACTTTGTTTTCTTAAGCTAATCAGGGTTTGGTAATGAGGGGTCACATCGCATTCGCATTTCTTATCATACTACTTGCAACCATACCGCAGGTTAATGCCTATTTCAATGCAACTTACCTTACAACAACCGTCTTCCTCACCAACTCCACTACTGCGCGTGTGGTTGAGAGCATACAGCTCTATATCGGCAACTCTTCAGTAAGCGCATACAACCAGGACAGGCAGGCGTTCAACCTTTCGCTTAATGACTGGCAGAAGGCGATAGGCTCCCCATTCCTTGTAGAACACATACTGAACCCAAAAGGGAGCATTTCTAACTTCACATTCCTTCCCGGTCCGCTGGCTCTGGTGGGGAATGGAGGAGGCTATGCATCACTCACAATAAGCTATGAGGCATATAACGTTACAAGCATAATTGCTCTCGCTCCGAGGAAGTTCGAATACACGTTCAACAGTACAGTATTCAACTTCCTGCACACTGCGAGCGGACAGAGCCTGCCAACCAACGCGAAACTCACCATAACTGTGCCCATCGGGGCGCAGATAGCAGCGATATATCCAGTGCCCGATTCACCGCAACAGAACTCCGTAGGCCAGTACAACTCTACTAGTTTCTCCTGGTTCTCTGGAGAGCCGCTGAAGAAGTTCACCTTCACGTACATAGTCACGGAGACGCCGCAACAGGAGGTGGTGCAATATTTCAACTACATATATAGCACTTACACCAGCCTGATTTACATGCTAATCCTGCTCGCGATAGTCGCGATAGGGCTCTACATCTACGTGAAGATCTTCAGGTGAAATTGTTGCACAGACATGAGCTAGCGGTGCTTGAGGCACTAAAGATATCAAGGAAACTCAGCCTAGATGAGCTGCTCGAGGAGGCGAAGATAGGAAAGGACGAGGCGTTATGGGCGATAGGCAACCTCTCGAATGCGGGATCTGTAACGATAACAAGGGAGGAAACGGATGAATTCTCATTGACACCTGAGGGAGAGGAGTATGCAAAGAAAGGTCTGCCAGAGGAGACGCTGGTGAAGCGGCTGGAGAAAGAAAGGGTTCATGTCTCGACACTGAAGAAGAAAGAGGATCAGATAGGGCTCATATGGGCAAAGAAGAAAGGCCTTGTCGAGATAGAAAATGATTATCTAAAGCTCACCCGGAAAGGGAGTGAGGCTTCTGAGAAGGGGATTCATGAGAACGCTGTGCTCAAGGAGCTGAACGAAGACGAATCCAGCTATGCGAAATACAGAGGGAAGGAAGAGATAGACGAATTCGTGAAGAGAGGGCTCATCGAGACGAACAGCAAGACAGAGATAAAGGAAGTTGAGATAACGCAGCGCGGCATACTGGAACTTGCCAAGGAGAGGCAGTCGGAACCTTCGGAGATCGATGCTCTCGACAGAAACATCATCAAGGGCAGGGCCTGGTCGAATAGGAGGTTCAAGGCCTACAATGTCGAGGCGCCGGTAGAGGCGAAAGAAGCGGCTGTCAGGCATCCTCTCAGAATGTTCATCGATGAGGTCAGGCGCGCTTATCTCAGCCTCGGGTTCACTGAGGTGTCGGGACCTATCATAGACTCATCTTTCTGGGTCTTCGACTATCTTTTCGTTCCGCAGCATCATCCCGCAAGGGATATGCAGGACACATTCTTCCTCTCGAGGCCGAGCATGCTGCAGATTGAGGATAAAGAGTTGGTGAAAAGAATCAAGGAGGAGCATGAGAAGGCATGGCATAACGAGTGGTCGGAGGAGATAGCAATGCAGGCAGTTCCCAGGACCCACATGACCAGCGTAACAGGCAGGTACATGAATGATATGATAAACAGGATAAAGAAGAATCCGAAGGGATACGAACTCCCGATAAAGTTCTTCTCAATAGGCAGGGTGTTCAGGAACGAGAACGTGGATTACAAACACCTGGCGGACTTCTACCAAATGGATGGCATGGTGATAGGCAGGCAGCTCACCCTTGCAAACCTCTTCGACGTGCTGATAAGGCTCTACTCGCTCCTCGGAATAAAGATAAACTTCAGACCTGCATACTTCCCGTTCGTGGAGCCTGGGGTCGAGTGCTACACCGAGTTCAGAGGCAAGGACCTTGAGCTATTCGGAGCCGGGATAATAAGAAAGGAGATAACTGGCGTGGAGAGAAAGTCGATAAATGTGCTTGCCTGGGGGCCTGGAGTGGACAGGCTAATGCTGCTGAAGAATGAAAAAATAGAGAGCGTGGCAGACATGTTCAATAGCAGCATAGGCTGGCTGAGGAATATGAAAACGTGATGGTTCAATGACCGTATCAAAATACAACAAGGAATATCTTGCCAGAAGGCTGGGCTTCAAGGTCGACGACAAGGAGCTCTTCAGGAACATAAACAAGATGGGTCTGAGCATAGACAGGACCAATAAGGATGAGATAGATATCGAATTCCCGGCTAACAGACCTGACCTGATAAGCACAATCGGACTTGCAAGGGCAATAAGATATTTCATGAGGAGGAGCAGGAAGTTCGAATACAAACTTGGGATGGAAGAAAATGAGTTCATCATAAATGTTGGCGCAAACGTGGGGAAGATAAGACCATTCATCTCGGGCCTCGTAGTCAGGAACATGAAACTCGGTGAAGACGATCTGTTGGAGATAATAAACTTCACGGAAAAGCTCAGCGAAACCTATGGGAGGAAGAGGGAGCAGATAGCGCTTGGGCTGCATGACCTGAAGAACGTGAAGCCGCCATTCTACTACGACGCTTATGAAAATGAGGAATTTGTCCCGCTGGAGAAACGGAACTCAATGAGATACAGCGAAGTAATTGAGAGGGAGAGCAAGGGCAATGAATATGGAAGATTGTGCAAGATGGAACAAAGGTACGTCGCGCTGAAAGACATGCATGGAACCATGTCGCTCATACCTGTGCTGAACTCCGAGAGGACAAAGGTATCCGCAACTACGAAGAACATGCTTGTCGATATAACAGGAGTAAACAAGTATGCAATCGAGAAGACAGCTGATTTGCTGGCTGCGGATTTTGCGGATATGGGCTATGAAGTCAGCAGGATAAGGGTAAACTACAATGGGAGCGTAAGCGTCATTCCGAAGATGCGTGGCGGGAGGATAAGCATACCTGTAGACCAGATAGAGAAGGAGATAGGTGTGGAGATAGGCCCAAATAACTCAATACTGCTTGCGAACAAGATGGGCTATGAAGCCTCACGCATAGGAACAAAAATAAGGTTGGAAGTGCCTCCATACAGGCTTGATGTCATAAACGAACAAGACGTCATAGAGGATATTGCAATAGCATACGGTTACGATTACATACGGCCTATACCAGTTCCGTCCGCGCAGGCAGGAAATATGGAGAGGATAAGCAAGGAGACGGAAAGAATAAGCGAGCTGATGGCTGGACTGGGATTCAGCGAGATGATGAACTCATACCTCACGAATGAGGATATGAACTTCAAAAGCATGAGACTGGAGAAGCACGACGATTATATAGCGATATCAAATCCGAAAACAGAGAATATGACGATGCTGCGGACATGGCTCTTGCCGTCCCTGATGAGGAACCTCAGCAGGTCGATGCACGACAAGCTTCCGATAAACATCTTCGAGTTGGACATGGCCTTCGGGCTTAAGGGAGATGCGACGGAAGAGAGGTACCATCTTGCTGCAGTGACATGCGATGCGCATGCTAATTTCAACGATGCAAAATCAGCAGTGGAAGGTCTTGCAAAGAGGCTGGGAATAGCGTTTGAGTTCAAGAGGGCGAGGCATGAGAGCTTCATAGAAGGCAGGTGTGCAGAGATCATGCTGGACAAAAAGAATATAGGCTTTCTGGGAGAGATTCATCCTGAAGTACTGATAAGCTTCGGAATAGAAGAACCTGTGACAGCATTTGAGATTGACCTGAACAAGATGACCTTGTGACCGAATTCCATAGCGTCTTCAAGAGGGTGGGAATCTGCGACAATTCGTTCGTGCTTACGGACAGCAGCATGGTGAAAGGAAGGAAGAGCCAGCTTTTTGGAGGCATCGACCTTGCTTCATTTCAAGTCTTCCGCGGCTCCGAAAACATTGGGATGCTGATTCCAAGGGGCTACTCTGTTGATGAGGAAATAGCAGACAGGACCTGCTCTCTTTTTTACTTAAAGAATGCGGAGTGGGACAACAAGACGCTTCTTGAGACGGAACGCCTCAAGAGAAGGGACGATGAAGGACTCCTTAGAAGCATAGTATCGGTCAGAAGGCTCAGCGATGAACTTGCTGCTAAGGTAGTTAGCATTATTGATGCTAAGATAAAGGAATATCTATTCTTTCCAGAAGCAGACGCGATTGTCATGGGACTCCAAGACGGGGATACCGTTCTGGTGCAGAGCAATCCTGTGTTCATGAACCTGAACAGCGTGGAGATTGGCAAAAGTGTTGACCTATCCAACGCTTTATCGGGCGGGCTATTTTTTAAATAATAGAAAAAGGAAGTTATGCTAAGCTAGTGCCTTTCATGTAAGCAATCTCTTCCTTGTCGAACTCAAGAGACTCAAAGAACTCGTTGGCCATCTTCTTCGTTTCCTCGTTCCCTTTCGTCAGAACGTTCCTGAACATCGGCAGATATGAGTTTATTATGTCCCTTTTGTTGGTATGGAGCAGAGGCGAGAGCTTGATTGCTATCCTACTCTGGATCCCTCTGTTCTCCTTTGTAATGCTGAGATACTTGACCTTCGATGGAAATGCGTAGGAGTTGAGATATTTCGTGTTTCCTCCGCTTGAGATGGAGATTCCCGCTATTCCGGTAGATGCATACTTGACATAGCCGTAATACCTGACGCGCTCCGACATCTCGAGGAACCTGCTCGCGAACGCGAGCTCGGCATAAGCCTTACCTATGAATTGTTTTATCCAGTAGCGGTTTGGTATATTCTCCTCCACCCAATTCATGAGCATATCGATTTCCAGCTCGCTGCTGTCGATAGCGCTCTTGGCCATCGCGAAGTCGTTTGTGAGAAATATCCTGTCAAGCACCCTGAACACTTCTAATTTCCTGTTCCTGATCCCCAAGTTGTCTATTATGTTCTTCCCTCCTAGCATCACCATCTGGAGGTCGTTGAGCGCGCTCCTTACGTCTCCGTCGCACCTAGCAGATATTTCCCTTATCGCATCATCATCAACAGGCATATTCTCCTTCTCAGCCACTTTCTTCAGGTATTCTGTTATCTCCCTGATCTCTATCTTCTTGAACTCGACCTTCTCGACATGATTCCTCAGAAAGCTTATCCTCTGGTCCCAGTAGTCATTTGATGTAAATGCTATCGGCTGTTTTGCCTTCTTCAGCATCTCGAGTATCACGCTTTCGGCTCCCTTGTCGAACTTGCTCGAGAGCTCATCTATCTCGTCGAAGAGTATAAGGTTTATATTTCCGGAGAGGCACTTGCAGCTGACCGCCGGGAGCAGTTTCTTCCTAAGCGTATCGGCATCCCTGTAGTCACTGGAGGTCAACTCCACAAGATCGAAGCCATTGCTGTATGCGATCGCTCTGATGGCACAGGTTTTTCCCGTTCCAGAAGGACCGTAGACCATTATGGGTTTTGGTTTCTTGCATGCCTGCGCGTTCATGCCGAACTGCTTGAGTTTCTCTATCGAGAGCTTGTTTCCTATCAGCCCGTTGAGAGTATAAGGAGTGTATTTCTCGTAAAGGAGCATGATAACACTATGCAAATGAAATATTAATATGTTGAGTAAAGAAAGTATAAAGACGCTCCGATCGTCTAGTCCGGTCAAGGACACAGGCCTCTCAAGTCTGCAACCCGGGTTCAAATCCCGGTCGGAGCAC
>JBEKPX010000018.1:0-13260 GCA_049520335.1 Candidatus Micrarchaeales archaeon
AGGATAAGAAGCATGTAAAATTGCGAGAAATACTGTGCGCTGGTGAATGTGAGATAGGAGAAGCTGAGATCCATTATCGCGAAGAATAGCAGTATCTCCTTTTGCATGATGATAAGACGCAGAAAACAATAATAATCATTGTCAGACATGGACCTTTAGTGAGAAACTTTGGAAGGTTAGTAGTTAGATGTTAAGCAGCCCTCGCCTATGGCTTAGGATAGCGTATAGCTGCAGCATAAATCTTGGGAGGTTAAAGTCTTCAGGATAACGAACCCTAGATACCTCAATATCCTAGGAGGTGTGAGAGTTAAAAATAGATAAGCTATTGCTGCCTCCTTGCATCTTTTAGTGGCTTCTCGACCAAACTCATCTCAAGGCACATCCTTGGCTCCAATATCTGATCGTAGTCTTGCTTTATTTTTTCTGCATATTCTTTATATGGTGCAGCATAGACCAAGCTTGCTCCCCACTCGCGCAGTTTGATTTCTATAACAGCTGTCTTGATTGGTCTAATGACCTTGAGTATCCAGCTTGCACTCTTGTCCATTGGTATTCCTATACCTACTATTGACGTATCACCCCAACCGGGGCCGGCCCCTCCTCTGGAAAAACAGATGTGTTTTGCTGCAAACTGTGAGTTCATGTCATTGAGGTGTTTCTTCAGCATGAAATCCGTAATTATATCGTATGCCTGGTCTCCATACGTGAGTTTTGCGTTGTCTAGTCTTTCAAGTCTTTCATCTAGCGTTAGGCTCTTAGTCTGTTGCTTCTGGCTCGTGCTCATAGTCTCATCAAGTAAGTGCTCTATTTTCTACCTATTTAAACATTAGTGAAAAAGCATATCTTCAGAAAATCTGTTATTTCGTTAAACTAAGGGAATTTAATCCTGAGTTCAAAGCCTCGGGAGGTTTACTGCATTACATTAAAACCCGTCTTAAGTTTGGGTCGATTTTGAGTTTGGTTTGTTTTTATTTGCGCACCAAAGTGCTAGTTTCTTGTTTCAGTAATTTAACGGTCTCGATTCCTAAAGGCGTCAGTCCAACATTAATATCTGAGTAGTATGAATCACCAAAATGCATGGGATTGTGCGGAACCGCTTTGTCGAAGATCAATTCGGAAACTGCTGCGAGCATCTGGTATGCTCGAATAAATTCTTCTGGATTTTCGTGCCTAAAAGGTTTTCTAAATTCACTTAAATTGATCTGTCTATCTTCTGGCAGTGCGAACAGCATCTGCGATTCCAACGAATTTTTATTTACGAATGGCTCAAGTTTAGCCATATTTTGAGCGGTTTCATGTAATATTTTTGTCTTTTCAAGTTCTTCTTCTTTTTTAAGAAGCTCCTCTCTGCTTCTGAAAGAATCGCTGCAATTTTTCAGTTTTTGTTTAAGAGCAATGTTTAGTTTCTTCATATTCCCCATGCAATCAAGTTGCTCTTTTGTTATTTCTCTCATTTCATCAGAAAACTTTAGGAATTTCTTATATTTATAGATTAACTTTCGAAAAATATTGATGCTTTTAGTGATGGGTTTCGATCCTAGATGGAAGCCCTGGGAGGGCTATAAATATGTGATAATTTAAAAATATATGTGATATTCTAATGAGAAAAGCGCACGATCCTGATGAAATACTTGACCTGGTCGACGAGAAAGATAATGTCATCGGAAAGATTACAAGAAAAGAAGCACATGAGGATATGAAGCTTCATCGGGAGGCGTCAGTTTTTGTAATGAATGCGAAGGGTGAAATTCTCATTCAAGAAAGGCTGGATACGGGAAAGCTCGAGTATTCCGCATCAGGCCATTTCCCATCCGGCGAAACTTATCTTGACGGAATAGTGCGGGAGACCAGAGAGGAAATTGGCCTTGACTTAAAGCCAGATGATTTCAAGGCCATCATAAAATACAGGCTAGACAGTTACAGATTCGTAACCCTGTTCGAAACGAAAGGAAACTATGAGATTACTGATTTCAAAATAGATCCGAAGGAAGTTAAATCGATAAAGTTTTACAGCATTCAGGAGCTCGAGGAGATTGTGGAAATACAGCCAGAAAGGATGGGAAGCAGTTTGAAAGAATCGCTAAAAATCTACTTCGCAAAGAACAACGGGGCTTGAACGTTATCAAGTCAGCCCCCGGAGGGGATTGAACCCTCGACCTACTGATTACAAGTCAGTCGCTCTACCACTGAGCTACAGGGGCGTTCTTCAACAAATTTCTTTGCAGTTTAACCTTTTTAATTTGATTGGCTTTGAAATTCATCACCTTTAGGCATGAGAATGAAAAAGCTGAAAAATTTCATATACAAAAGTATAATAACTTATATGCAGATATAAATATCGACGACAATGCTCTCCTATACCTTCCCCATTTACCCTAACAAAGAGCAGAAAGGCATACTGGAGACAACTTTCGATTTGTGCAGGTTCACATATAATTCACTGCTTGAGGAATTGCAGAAACAGGACGCGATAGACAGATCAAGGATACAACACAAGATAGTGGAGTTGAAGGACCAGCATCCGGAACTTGACAAGGTGTATTCAAAGACACTGCAGTACGAGTGTTACCGGCTTTTCTCAAACCTTTCCGTGCTTAAAGGACTTAAGAAAAGGGGCAGGAAGGTAGGAAAATTGAGGTTCAAGGGAAAACAATGGTTCAATACTATTGTTTACAACCACTCAGGTTTTGAATTCGCCAAGGTAACTGAGAAGAAAGGCGTGATTAATCTTTCAAAAATAGGCAAGATAAGAGTAAAGACTCACAGGGAGATATCAGGAAATATAAAACAACTTATCATAAAAAGATCATGCGGAAAATGGTATCTCATACTTCAGACCGACGCAAAGAGAGATTTCCTCAAATGTGGGAACAAAGGAACAGGCATTGACCTTGGGATAGAGAGCTACCTTACCGAAAGCAACGGAAACAAGGTAGACAATCCGAAAACACTGGAGAGGCATCTTGGCAAACTAAAAGAAATTCATCAAAATATCGCAAGATGCAAGAAAGGAAGCAAGAACAGGGAAAAGGCGAAACTCCGGTTGCAGAAACTGCATGCAAAAATATCAAACATACGGAAGGATTTCATACACAAAACAACGACTTCGTTGATAAGGCAGAATTGTTTCATCGCAGTTGAAAAACTTAACATAAGGGAAATGATGGAGGAGCCTCATTATAATGCAAGAAACATTGCAGATGCATCATGGAACAGGTTTCTGCAGGTGCTTCGCTACAAGGCTGAGAGCGCTGGTTGCGAAGTGGTAGAAGTGGACCCTAGGAATACGTCCAAGGCATGCAGCAACTGCGGCAACATACAGGAAATGCCGCTATATGCAAGAACTTATGATTGCAGTGCGTGTCATATGAGCATGGACAGGGACCATAACTCCGCAATAAACATACTGAAGAAGGCTTCAGAAGGCCTGGAATGGGCCTCTGCCGAGACGGCTAATGTGCCGTCGATGAAACAAGAAGCCACTGCCTTTAGGCAGTGGTAGTTCACTACATTTGAGCTGAACAAGAGAACAAGTTAATAAAAGTTGCAAGTGAAGTTGTAACAGCTGATTAGGATGAAAGTGCTGATGGTAGGCCATGACTTCGACTTCAGCGCCGGAGACGGAATAAGCAGGTACTCATTCGAGATATACAATGGCATCAGAAAGTACGCTGACGTCAAGACCATAGCTACTGGGAGGTTGCCGAGACCCGTCCGAGCCCTCATGAAGATAAATGCAAAGAACTTCGACATAGTCCACCTGATGTATCCTGATGCTGCCAGGGTAGATAAGGGAAATGCACGCATGCTCATAATGTGGCATGACCTAAGGCTGTTCAGCAAATACTCTGCGGAAAGCCAATATAGATACAAACCGAGACTCAGCGAGAGGCTTAACATAGCAAACTCGCTGATCAGGAAATGGGGGTATGAGAACTATGCCTCAAGCGACGCTGACCTATTCAATTCCAGCCAGACGATGAACGAACTGAAGGATTACTTCTCCGCAAGGAGGCTGTATGACGGCAAGAAGAAGTATAGGATAACTCCACTTGGAGTGGAAAAGGCGTTTCTTGGTTCGAAAATGTGGAAAGGCAGCAGAAAGGACTTCGCCTATGTTGGTTCGATCCACCTGAAGCACAAGAACCTCCAGGGGCTCCTCCGCGTCTTCGACAAGGTCGCGGCAAGCGGCAATTTCAAACTGTACATATTCACCTCCAGCCCAAATGCCAAAGAACTTCTGAGCGAACAGATGAAGCGCTTCGGGAACCTGTCGAATAGAAACGTGATCCTCCATATAAGGGCTTCGGACAGCGAGATTGCAGGGTACCTGCCCAAACTGGCTGCATACCTCCAGCTGACCAAGCACGAAGGTCAGGGAATGCCGATACTCGAGGCGATCGCTGCCGGAACAAATGCGATAACGCTCAAGGACGCCATGATTCCGGATGAGATACGCAAGTATGCGATCAGGGTGAGCGAAAATGATGCTGCGGCTACTATGGTCAAGCTTGCCAGAAACCCGACCCCGGCGCCAAAGAGGGCAGTTGACTACGCCAGGAGTTTCACTTGGGAGAAAACGGTCAATGAGACACTGAAAATCTATAGGAGTTTATTATCCGAATGAAATTATACAAAGGTATTATAATCAAAACTTTCTAGAACTAATAGAATAGAATGTCCGCCGAACAAATCACAAAGGAGAAACCTAAGGAAATAGATAACTTTACAAAAACCTTGTTAGTTCTAGTCGTAATTGATACTTTTGAAAAGGAAAACAAAGATAAAGACTCGAAAGGACCGAGTCTTGTGACGCTGCATAAAACCATCGATAAATTGCAAGAAGTTCTCGAGCAAAAATATAACCGGACAATGGGCTATAAGTTCACTAATATGCTAATCGACGAACCATGGTCTGAGGGCTTGCAAAGAGATTTGGAAATACATGATACGTTATCACTTTTGTGGAGAACTGATGATGATCTTCCTACACCTATTCTTGTCGCAGAACGCGCTAGGATTAGGCTACAAGATGGGGGAAAGTTCATTCTGAAGGTTTTATCTAGAGAACTCAAAGGAGTTTTTGGTGATCAGGGCACGAGTGAGCTAAGAAAGGATATTACAAGAATTGTTAGAGAGATCGAACCTTTCAAAATGTCACGAACTTAAAAGCGAGTTCCAGCATCAAAAAGACTTATTATCCTCCTTTTCCATATCTATAATGAGATATGCATGCAACTCAGCGAGCTGAAAGGCTCTATTCCTAACGAGCTGCTTGAGGGCATGAGCCAGCGCGGGATGAAAAACCTGACCCCGCCGCAGGAGCTTGCAATAGAACGCGGAGTACTGAAGGGATCGAACATGGTCGTGGCATCCCCTACCGCAAGCGGAAAGACATTCATAGCAGAGATGGCAATGGTTAGGTCAGTCATATGGGACAGGAAGAAAGCGATTTACATAGCGCCTATGCGCGCTCTAGTGAGCGAAAAATATGAGGAGTTCAAGGAGGCGTATCCCTTCCTGAAGATAGCCATGTCCATAGGAGATCTTGACTCGCTGGACCAGTGGCTGGAAAGCTATGACATAGTACTTGTTTCAACAGAGAAGCTTGACAGCCTCATAAGGCATGGGCTGAACTGGCTAGACCATGTGGGCTGCATCGTGTTTGACGAGATCCACATGCTCGACGATCCCGGCAGGGGTCCGACTCTTGAGATACTCATAACAAAGCTTCGGAGGCTCTGCAAGAGCGCGCAGATAATTGCCCTCAGCGCGACTGTCGGAAACGCAAGAGAGATTGCGGACTGGCTGAATGCGGAGCTGGTGGAAAGCGATTACAGGCCAGTGAAGCTCGAGAAGGGCGTAGCATTCAACAACAGAGCATATTATCTTGAGGAAAATGAGGAACTCTCGGGAAGCAGCAGCATACCTGAGATAAGGATAACCCAGGATACGCTGAACAGGAAGAAGCAGATACTCATATTCTACGGAACCAAGCGCAATGCCGAATCCAGCGCCGAGAGGATAGGGCAGGCTGTCGAGGAAACGCTTACGAAAGAGGAGAAAGCAAAGCTTGCAAAACTCAGCGATGATGTGCTCCACGCACTCAGCAAGCCTACTGTCCAATGCGAGAGGCTTGCGAAGGTTGCGGCAAAGGGCGTCGCATTCCATCACAGCGGACTTGTCAATGAGCAGAGGCATCTGATCGAGGGTGCTTTCAGGAACAATTTGCTCAAGGTGATTTGTGCGACACCGACTCTCAGCCTTGGAATAAATATGCCAGCGCATACAGTGCTCGTGAGGGACACGAGTAGATATAGCGACGTCGCCGGAGCTGAGAAGCTCAGCGTGAATGAAGTAACACAGCTATTCGGAAGGGCTGGAAGGCCGAAGTACGATACTGAAGGCAGGGCACTGCTCATTGCCAGAACAAGGAGCGAGATAATGGATCTGTATTCGAGATACATAGATGCTGACCTTGAGCCGATAAGCTCAAAGCTTGGAGTTCTTCCTGTCTTGAGGACCCATGTGCTCGCTTTCATCTCTGCAAGGATGCTGAAGACAGAGGAAGGCATACTTGAGTTCCTGAAGGAGACCCTCTACGGCTACCAGTTCGCCAACATGAGGGAGCTGAATGAAATACTTAAGGATGTGCTGAAGGAACTTGAATCTTGGAATTTCGTGGCGAGGCAGGGCAGCCTCTACTATCCGACCAGAGTGGGGGAACGCATAAGCGAACTTTACATCGACCCGCTATCGGCTAAGTGGCTGATCGATACGCTTCCGAGGGTCAGCGATGACGTTTCTAATCTCTTCATGGTCTGCAACACTCTTGAGATGAGGCCCTACGTCAGGGCTACTGAGGAGGCTAACGAGCTCTTCTTTGATTACGAGAGGCTTCTGGAAGGCGTGGGCGCAAGCTTCGGATCGGATGCCACCAGCTACTATGACCCGGTGAAGCCGCTTAGCACTGCGCTGATGCTCAGGGACTGGATCAATGAGATACCTGAGAGGGAAATAGTCAGGAAATACGGGACGACTCCGGGATCGCTTTTCACAAAGCTCAACAATGCTGACTGGCTTCTCTACGCGAGCTCAGAGCTCTCGAAGCTGCTTCATCTCAAGATCACGAAGCTGCTCGAGCTGCGCGTAAGGACGAAATACGGGATAAGGAAGGAATTGCTCGACCTGATAAGATTGGAGCAAGTAGGTAGGGTAAGGGCGAGGCTGATGTATGACAACGGGATAGAGCGCGTTTCTGATCTGCGCCTGAGCGGTTCTGCAGAAAAGGTCGAGTCGCTCTTCGGGAAGGAGATAGCCAAGAAGATACTGGAGCAGATAGCAAGCACGTGAATGTTTGCATGCCTCAAATCTACTAGAAACTATCTCTTAGTTCCGGCAAGAGGTGCGATAACAGTGAGTTTTCTTTCCAGTTCTTCTGAGCTTATTCCTTTCCAAGGACCTTCGGCCAATAATCTGCTGCTTAGCGTTTCAGACCACATCATCCTATCTAGGAGCTCGGAACTAGCTTCACCTTCAGGATCATATTGATGGGTAGTGGCTCTTAGTGTTATTCGGCCACCCGAGTCTCTTCCGAGCACAACGCACCCTCCGGTAAAAAATGCATTATTTATCTCTAATTCTTCGGGATAATAAATAGACTGTCTTATATTAACATCTACTAGCTCTTTTTTCAAGTCGCTGACGAACTTCTTTACGTCAGCCTCGTCTTTGAAACTGATATTAAGATATAAAGTCCTTCCTATTCCCTCTATGCCTTCCAGTTTATTCTCTCCGGTCGCTAATTTTCGAGCAGCTGCGCTCCTTAAAAGTTCAGACACGATTTCACCAAATATCCTTCTGTTTTCCCATTTATAATAATTGGCTTTAATTTTTACACGGGAATTAGGACAAGTATCAAACACACAAGGTCTGTTTATCCTGGTAAAGACTTTGCCATCGTGATAAACGAAGAATAGCGGATGTATGATTCTGCTCGTAAAGCGACTGAGAGAGAAAGGAATAAAAAGCTGATGCACCATATAGTGTCAGCGACCGGTGAATATATGGGAGTTTTCGACAAACTAGGACAAGCATTTGGCGTTTCCTCATCCAAGGAAATGAACATAGAGGAATACATGAACTCTGCGGAGATGGAAAACGTTGACGTGATGCACGAGCCAGCGGACATGTACGTAAAGCCAGTCTCGATTGTGAGCGAGGATGAGCTGAAGATCATAGAGGATGAGCTCTCCAAGAGGAACATACTGCTCCTGAACATAGAGGAGCTTGCGAAGAGACCGACTACGAAGAACAATGTGATAAACGCCTTGAAGGCTTATGTCACGAAGATAAATGGGGACATAGCGCAGATAGACGACACAAGGATAATGCTGACTCCGGCGAAGGTCAAGATAATAAAGAGAAGGAGGACTTCGGCAGATAATAAATAGCTACTTCAGTGCTGTTATCAGCGCGTGAAGTTCCTGCTTGCTGGGCTGGGTATTTCTTATTATTCTCCTAAAGACACTCATGACTGCAGCCTTGTCCCTTACGCTTTTCTTGTCTATCAGCCTTTTGAAGAGCGAAAGCAGCGCGCGCATCTCGTCCTCATTAAGGCTTCCCCTTCTAAAACCTTCTTCATAAAGTGTCCTCAGTCCGTTCCTCTTGATCAGGTAAAGGAATATCGCCAGAGCATGCGAGACATTCAGCACAGGATAATTGGGATCGGTGCTTATGTAGGCCAGCATGTCGCACTTCTCTACCTCATCTCTCCTCAGCCCTATGTCGTCTCTGCCTATCAGCAGCCCGACAACGGAATCGCTCCTTAATCTTTTCATCCGTTCGACAGCATCCTCCGCGAAGTAGATCCTGCGGAAGTTCGCCTTCGCCTTCTCCTTTATGCCAGTGGTGCCTATGAGGAGGTCGCAGCCCCTTATTGCATCGTCAAGATTCCTGTAGACTCTCGCTCCCTCGAGAAGGGAATAGGCGTGCTTCGCATACATTCTCGCCTTCTTCCCGTCAAGCTTCGCCCTGGGTCTGACTATGAAGAGCTTTCTGACTCCGAAATTCATCGACACCCTAGCGATGTATCCCAGGTTTACCTGGTACTTCGGTTCGAGTATTATGAGTTTTACCTGCATCTCCGCACCCGGATCAGAATGAAAGGATCGCAAGTATGGTGAATATGTTTACCATCATGTGTGCTACTATCGAAGGATAGAGCGAACCTGTCTTCTTGTAGAAATAGCCCGCTATGAGCCCGAATATCGCCGCGGCTATTATCTCGACTCCGTATGTGGAGTCGTAGCTGTAATGGAGCAGACCGAAAATCACCGCGCTCAGGATGATTCCTACTCTTGGCACAGCAAGACCCCTGAAAAGCACTTCCTCATCTATGGGAGCCAGCACGCATGTGAATATGTAGAACCAGAGAGGGGCGCCGGCGAAGACCGAAGTTACGTTCGTGTTTATCGGTATCCCGGTGGCATCGCTTATCGTCCCTACGGCAATCTCGAATCCGAGGATGATGATGAAAATCAACACGCCTATCAGAACATTCTTTATTGAAAAGCTCTTCGCTCCAAGGCCTATGCGTTTGGCGATTCCTCCCTTTTTCTTGTCTATGAAACGCAGGTAGATAATCACGCTGGCTGGGAACGCAAGAGAGAGAGCGGCATATGACATGAAATAGAAGGTATTGGTGTCTATGAGTGAATAGATGGAAAGGACGGAGGGAAAGAGTGTGAAGACGAATACGACTGCGATGGTTAGGAGGGTAAAGTAGACAGTATGTAGTATCATGATGCCTATCTTTCTTTTCTGCCTTCTCAAGAGAAATCAACCTTTCTTCTCCTTCCATTCAGTGTAGTTGCACTTTCCGCAAGCATATCTGTTGCTGTGGTCTGCCATCCTTGAGCCACACTTCGGACAGAACTTGCTGGCCGGCTTATAGACCTTTATCTTTTTCTTCTTCTCCTTTTTCGGTTTCTCCTCTGTTGCCATTTAATATCACCTATTCCTTTTTCTCCTCAGTCTTTGCCTCTTCCTTCTTCTCCTCTTTCGGAGCGGCCTCCTGCTTCTCCGCCTCCTGAGCCTTCTTCTTTCCCTTGTGCGGCCTCTCGAACAGGTGCTTCTGCGCAGCTCCTAGCGCCTCCTTATCCACATACTCGTGAATCAGCGCGTTAACCCTGTTAGCTCCGTAAAGCTGTTCTACCTTGATGATAAGCAAGCACTCCTTTTTCATATTGTACTTGTCCGCAACGCCGTTCCTTATCTCCTCTCTCGAAGGGGTGCTCCCCTCATACTCTATTGCAACATTCAGCTCCCTTCTCTTGAGCAGCTTGTTGTTGAAATCCTTCTCGATGTTCATATCTTTTATTCTCAATCAACCACCTCCGATCACTCTTGTTATTGCTCTCTTGCCCATGCACTCGAGCACCTCGACCTCCAGCCCCTGCTTGAGCGAGCTCTTGAGCTCAGCAGGTATGATGGAATCGTAGATCTCATAGCTCTCAAGATCCATCAGTTGTGCGGATTCCACAGTGATGGACACCACCTGCGCACGCCTCTTCTTTATTTCAGGGACTTGAACATCTGCATGGGTGGGCATGAGCAGCGTCTTCTTCTGACCGTCAAATATCCCGATCGCGGTTATCCTTGCTTTCGCGGATCCATGCTTGCCGGGCTTCGAGGTCTCCATGTCGACCACCTTGCACGGCACGCCGTCTATGAGTATGAAACTTCCTTTGCTTACGTCACTCACAGATCTCTGAGTATAGGAATCCTCTTCTGCCATCTAACCACTAAGGTCTAAGTGGATAAGATAAGCTAAGAAAATTAAAAATACCTTGCATTAGCGCCGAACAATGCAGGCTCAGAATATTCTCTCTATATTTTCTATCCTGAGCGGCTCGGCCGGAGTCATCTCCATCCTCGTCTTCAGCCCGAACTTCGCCTTGACTCCGGTGACTATCGACATCACCCTTATCTGGCCCCTGAGTTCAGGTATCAGCCTCGCCCCAAAGATGACATTCGCATCGGGTGCCAGGCTCTCAGTAACGCCTTCTCCTATTCTTGTTGCCTCCTTTATCGTTAAGTCTCCGCCTCCGGATACATGGACAAGTGCGCCCTTCGCTCCTTCATAGTCTACTGATAGCAAGGGGTGTGTTCTTGTTGATCTTACAACCTGTTCGGTCCTATCAGTTCCGTTCCCAGTGCCTATGCTGATTACTGCAGTGCCCGTGTTTTTCACAATCGTCCTGAGGTCAGCAAAGTCAAGGTTTATCAGGCTGGGCAACATTATCGTGTCGGCTATTCCCTTGACAGCATTGCCTGTTATGTTGTCTGAGAGTTCGAATGCTTTCTCCATCGGCAGGTTCGGAACATAGCTCAGGAGCTTCTCGTTTTCTATTACTATGACTGCATCCGCTTCCTTGCTCAGTTGATGTATGCCCCACTCCGCCTTTGTCATCCTGCTTCTCTCCAGCGAGAACGGGAATGTCACTGTTGCAATGACGGTTGCGCCGCTCTCCTTTGCTATGCGCGCAATCGCAGGCGAAGCACCTGTTCCTGTGCCTCCTCCCATTCCGGCGGAAATGAAGACCAGGTTGTATCCTTCGAGTACCTTCTCGATATCGCCTTTGCTCATGTCCGCGCACTTCGCGGCAACTTCAGGGTATCCTCCCGCACCCAGGCCCTTGGTTATCTCCCTGCCTATGAGCACCTTTTTGTGTGCCTTGATCAGGTTAAGGTGCGCAAGGTCGGTGTTTATTGCTATCGTAGTAGCGCTCTGTATCCCATTGATGTACAACCTGTTGACCAGGTTGCTTCCCTGTCCGCCCACTCCCACAACGGCAACCCTCGGAGTAAAGGAATCGTAGTCGAATTGTTCTATCACTTGACCACCCTCTATATTGAGTCAATGCCAGTGTAAGAACGCTCCTTCTTCTCCTGGAATTTGCCCATAATGCTTTCTCCCTTCACTCCAGTCACTATGGCCACTATCTCGAGCTGCCCTTCGTATCCAGGGATTATTCTTGCGCCCCACTTTACCGTCGCCTTAGGGTCCATGCGTTCTGTTATTATCTCTCCAGCCTTTATCGCGTCTCCTAGGGTAAGGTCGGATGCTCCGGAGATGTGTATCAGTGCTCCCTTCGCGTTCTCGAAGTCCACGTCAAGAAGCTTGTTCTTCAGCACAGATTCGCTCGCGCTCATTACCTTGTCGGTACCTTTTCCTGTACCCACTGATATGAAACCAACGTCTCCGCTTCCCATTATTGCCCTAACGTCAGCGAAGTCTATGTTTATCAGGCTAGGCTGCGTTATTGTCCAAACAAGTCCGCCTATTGCCTTCGCCAACACATCGTCCGCTACTGCAAATGCCTCGTTCATAGGCAGGTTCGGTACAAGCCTGACCAGCCTGTTGTTGTCAACTATGATGACGCTGTCGCAGAACTTCCTCAGGTTTTGTATGCCTTCATCTGCCTTTACTTTCCTGACTCTTTCAAGGTCGAAAGGATAAGTGACCATCGCGACCACGATCGCGCCTGCTTCTTTTGCTATTTGCGCAATTACAGGTGATGCACCTGTTCCTGTTCCGCCTCCCATTCCTGCACATAGGAATACAAGCTGTGCGCCGCTCAGTACCTCTTCAAGCACCTGCCTGTCGACCTCAGCCGCCTTTATTCCGATGTCAGGGTCTCCTCCTGCACCCAGGCCTTTGGTTATCGTCTTGCCTATGAGTATTTTCTTTATTCTGTCGTCTATTATCTTGAAGTGCTGAACATCGGTGTTAACAGCAACCAACTCGGTGCCCTTAACCCCAACTTTCAACAATCTGTTTATTGTGTTGTTTCCCGCACCTCCGACTCCGATTGTTACAATCTTTATCTGAGGAACAGCATTCTGTCCACCAGTTCCCAAAATTTCGTTCTCAAACTCAGTCATATCTTCTACCTCTGATCGCCTAATTAAGCTATTGTGAAAAAGTATAAATACCTTTTGCAAATTCGAGATGAAGAAAACATCTGAAACCCGCACTACCTGAAAGATCATTCGATTTCTGAATTATTTATCGAAGTAAAAGGGATTATGCTTGTTCTTTAAAGGGTTTTTGGTCAGATTTTGGTTTTTCAGCCTCAGACTTCCTCTCTCGGGAAATGATAGGCTCTCTCAGGATTTCATTTTCATCTTCTTAAGTTTCTTGCTTTTTCATGCAGAACTTCAGCTATGGCCTTGGATATATCCACCATGTGCGCT
>JBEKPX010000019.1:0-12370 GCA_049520335.1 Candidatus Micrarchaeales archaeon
GCTGGCGATAGGTATTATGTACATCAAAGCTTATATACCTTATTCCTGAATCGGGAGTAAGATATATATAGTTTTACTTTGATAAATAGATCACAGCAAAGCGTTGGTCATGCGCTATATAAACTGACATGGCGAAAGCCATCGGCTTAGCCGCTTCTGTTTCTAGGTGATAGAATGAAAAGTAGTGGAAACTATGGAAAGGATAGGAAAAAGCAGGAAATCCAAGAAGCGCTTGAGGGCATCTTTGCGGAGTCGTGCCTGATTGCGCACAGCGATGAGAAAGAATGTGAAGACTGCTTCCGAAGGGCCAGGGAACTGCATGAGATGCTGCTTGAAATAGCGCAGATATATGCTGTCGCGAAGGCGTGGGAACGCGCCGGTGAACGACGGGCGTACAGGGCATGCATCTATGTGGGGCCAGACGGCATAAGGAAGAGCAGGAACAGAGAATGGCAGAAGGTCAAAGTAGAGGCCGAGGCTCCGCGGCCTCCCAGCAAGCTTTGGTACAGCCAACTACAAATGATATTAATAGCGTGGATGAGAAATCAGCTCATGCTTAGGATAGGTTATCACGTCTCGATAACAGGAAGTATGAACCTTGCGTTTGATAGGGCTAGGGAAATAGGTTGCACATCCATGCAGATTTTCCTGAGCAACCCCCGTGGCTGGGACGTAAAGGAGCTTGGAGAGGATGAGATAAGGTCCTTCAGGGAGAAAGGGAGAAGCTTTGGAATATCTCCTGTCTTCGCGCATATGACCTACCTTCCAAATATCGCTTCACCAAATCAGCCTGCCTACACAAAGTCAGTAAATGCTCTGAAGTCGGCACTGCAAAGATGCAGCATCCTGGATATCAGGCACTTGGTCATGCACCTTGGAAGCGACCTCGGAAGAGGGAAGGAGGCAGGATTTGACAGGGCAGTCCTTGCTATAAAGAAGATTGAGGGCTATGCGAAGAGAACTGCACTTCTGCTGGAGAACGAGGCAGGCCAGAGAAACAGCATAGGCTCAAAGCTGGACGACTTGGTTGAGCTAAAGAAAAGAATAAGCAGACAAGTCAGCGGTGTCGATCTCGGCTTCTGCCTGGACACATGCCATGCTTTCGAAGCGGGCTATGACATAAGCAAAAAAGAAGTAGTATCTGAGATATTCGATGCACTCGGCAAGGAGAATGTGCGTGTGATACATCTTAATGATGCTAGGTACGAGCTTGGGAGAGGGGTCGACAGGCACGAGAACATAGGCTTCGGGTTCATAGGCAAAGAGGGCTTCAGAACATTCCTCAATCACAAGGCAGTCATCGGAAAGCCCTTGATAATGGAGACTCCGATGAGGAGCTTCGGGACAGACAGGGAGGAGATTGACCTTGTGAAAAGTCTGATAAAGTAATTAGGATGGGACTTGTTTTCCTTGACAGCAAGTTAGGCGCGTGCCGTTTTCTGACTTCGAATTCTTGAATCTACAATAGGTGATGCTATGTTTTTCAAAAAGAAAAATATGATAAGAATAGGAAGAATTGAGAAAGAGCTTAATCTCTGCAGGCGGTTTGGGAACGTCAGGTGGCGCTGGAGAAGGTCCTTCTTCAGAAACCTCGGGATAGATCTTACGAACGGGCTGAATCAGCATGTGATGATAACTGGCGAGAGCGGTTCGGGAAAAAGCAATGTGTGCAAGCTGATATTGAAAAGACTTTCGGAGTGCGGAGCGTATTTCCTTGTACTGGATCCCCACAGCGAGTATGTTGAGGATGCCAATGAATTTGGAGCGAAGGTATACGATGCTAGCATGCATAGCGTGAATCCCTTTGACCTGGACGGCCTGACAGAAAGGGAACGAACTGCAGAAGTTACAGGGATGTTCAGGAGGATCTTCCATCTTGGTGAGGTGCAGGCATACACGCTTTACAAGTGCATCGCATACACATACAAGGTATGCGACTCCAGAGGAAGAACTCCGAATATACACGACCTTGTGTATACGATAAGAGTCTTCAAGAAGCATTCCGCCAGTGCGGAGGAGAACACTTTGGAAGCTCTGGAGAAGAGACTGCTGGTTATAACAGGCGAGAATTTCGCCAGGAACGTCAGCATCGATGCCGTGATGCGTAGCAGAAGCATATTTGCTCTCTCCCATCTCCACATGCCTGAGGCGCAGGTCGTTTACATAGAGAGCATGCTAAAGAAGATATACAGCATGATGCTCAGCGGAAATAAAGGACCAGGAAAGTTCTATATCGTCATTGATGAGGCAGAGAAGCTTCAGAGCAGTGCAGTTGTCGCAAGGCTCGTTGCGGAGGGCAGGAAGTACGGAATAGGCATGATAGCGATCTCACAGCGAGTGAAGGCGCTTGACAAAGAGATCAGAAGCAATACCTCAACCGTCATAGCATTCTCGCAGAAAGAGCCCGAGGAACAGAACTATGTCGCGAACCTCATCGCAGGAGGCAACGAGTACAACAGGTTCATGGAAGTGAGGAAGGCGCTCAGGAATCTAGGCAGAGGGCAAGCGCTGGTGCAGGCATATGGAATCAGAAATCCTGTGGTGGTGAGCTGTCAGAAGCATGAGAGAGACAGCAGGGATTCCAGATACAGAATAATGGACCTGGCCAGATGCGCAATAAGCAAAAATGAACTTTTTGGTGCATTACAAAAAGAGGGGTTTGAAAGGGAAACGATAATGAATGACATGAAGAAATTGGTTGATGAGCACATGCTGGAGTATCACATGGTGCAGGACGATGAATACAGTGGCGTGTGGTACATATCGATGCCGAGGAACAGCGCTGAACACGACATAATGGTGAACCTGATCAGCAGACATCTGGCAAATAATGGAATAAGGAACAGGATATACAACAACGCATACGGTCCTGATATCATAGCATTTAAGGGCAGGGAGAGGTATGCGGTGGAGTATGAGACTGGATTGAAAGATGATAAGGAGACCCAAAGAATGCTTGAGAGCAGAATTCCGAAGTATCAGGGTGTCATAGTGGTAAGTAAAGACGAAGTGGCAAATCACCATGTATGATAGATAACAAATCTCAGCAGTAGTTCCTTGACGTCGTTTGCGTGAAGGTAGTGCGGGGTGTGGTCCGCGCCCTGTATTATCTCCAGGGAGCTTACTTTTATGTAATCATTGAACAGCTTGGCGTACTTCACGTCTACAATTTTATCCTCGCTTCCCCAGAGTATGAGCGTAGGTACTGATATTCTGTTCAGCTTTTTACTGGTCAGGTAGGAGCTTTGGAGGTTTGATTCAAGCGTGCTTCTTATCACCTGCTCCCTCGCATTCATGAGCAACGCTTCCTTTAACACCTCCTCTTTGTAACTCTCGCTGTCTCCTTTTTCGACGTCCTCAAAGTACTCGCTCAGTCCGACTGCGTCTTCCAGTATGACGCCCTTGCCCTTATAGGCATCCTGTGCAATTTCAGCTGCAATCCATCCTCCGTATGAATGGCCAAAGAGATAACTCTTGCCTAATTTCTTTCCAGCGATAAACTCCCTAACAACCTGAACCTGCTTATCCAGCGTGTAATCGATTTCAGGCGCATCAGAATCGCCATGGCCCAGCAGATCCACAAGATAAACTGAGATGTCGTCCGGAATCTGCCCGATAAATCTAGAAAATGACCTTGTGCTCGACCCAAAGCCGTGGAGAAATATTATCTTCTCTATCCCGTCTTCGCTCTGTTTATAGTGTATCTTTCCGAGGCTCGTCTCAAAGTAATCATCAGCAAGCTCATCGTAGAGCATTTGATCAATAGGATATGGCAACTAAGCTTTTTAAGCAAAACTAAGTTCATTCAGTTAAGAAGTATTAAGGCCTGATATTTATGAAGGATATTTTAGTTTGGCTTTAACTAAGAAAGCAAAATGTGTTAAGGTGTGGTGGGTGGGGATAAGATAAGAAGCACCTTAACACGTGAATAAGAATTAGGATAAAAAAGTTTAAATATCTTACTATATCCGAAAGAGCCTTTTACAGAGCCCGAAAATGCCTGTTTGTAGACGGAAGTCTTATGAGTTCGATGATTGCAATGCTTCTACATAGTCTTAATAAGCATATGCTTTAATTGGTGTAAAAACCAAAGGGTTGTATGACAAGCAGAAATGAGATGGAAAAGACTTTTCTCAGAGACGAGACTCTCGACAGTGAGATTTATTCGAGAATGGCTAAGAGCGAGAAGAATAAAAAGATAAAGAATCTTTTGGAGAGGTTCGCTGCCACTGAGAGGGACCATGCAAGAACATGGCGAAAGCTTCTCAAGGGTGAAGGAGTGAAAAAATCGTTACTAGGCAGATTTAAGATGCTCGAGATGCTTCTGGCAAGGCGCCTTCTCGGCATAGCTTTTGTAGTGAAGTTTCTTGAGCGACACGAGGAGAATGACCTCAAGAGACACAGGGCAGCGCTATCGGAACAGTCCTTGGCACGCAGGGACAAGAAACAAATAATCAAGATAATAAAGGACGGGGTCATGTATGAGAAGACTCTGATGAAAGAGGCGGATATCTACAAGGGAGACCTGCTTTATGCGCAATCTATAATTCTCGGCCTGAACGATGGCATCGTCGAGATACTGGCAATTGTTGCCGGGATAGCAATGGTAGCTGCCACAAACATAGTAGTTGTCATGGTAGGACTTATAGCTGGAATGGCGGGCACTCTTTCAATGTCGGCAGGCGTATATCTTTCATCCAAATCAGAAGGTTTGATTGGAATGGGAGGGAAGAGAAGGGCGGAGATGGCAAAGAAGGAGGCATACTATGCAGGAATGTGGTATTTGATCGGTGCGATACTAACAATATCGCCATTCATCTCCGGTTTCAATGGAATAAGTGGTGTTCTTCTCTCAATATTTCTCATCAGCGTGGCCATGACAATATCATCATCAGTGGTAGCAATAATGAGCGGGACCAGCATAAGAAGAAGGGTGTTCGAGATGCTTGCAATCTCATTAGGCGTAGCCTTTGTGACTATACTCTCCGGAATCTTCGCAAAGCTCTACTTCGGAGTCAGCATTTAGTGGCGATGCCTTACCAAGGAACTTTCTTTATCTTTGCCTTGTGCGCAAGCATGTTTGTGAGCCTGTGCAGCACGCCGGTAAGCACAATCAACACGACTATGCCCGGCGGGATTGGCAACTTGTCGAAAGGAGACGCGAAAACAAGCGCAAATACGAAGAATAGGTACTGGTCCATCAGAAGTACACTGGCCCCTTCCTTTATGCTCAGCCTTCTTTTTATGAAGCTGCCCAGCAGGTCGCCCAAGATAGTGCCTATGCTTAGCATGATTCCTGTGAGCAGCATGTAGCTTAGGAACGGATACTCAGCGAATGCGATCAAGAATCCGGCGCAGAGACCCGATACAGTGCCGCGGATTGTCTTGTGTTTTCCGAAGATCGGTTTCTTCATGAATTTTTTGTCAAAATCGAGAGGGGTTCCGCCTCCGAATATTACAGGTGCACCGTTAGCGACCCATGACGGGAGTATGAAAATAATAGGATAGATGATCAGCGTGTATAAAAGGTCTGTGGGCATACTGCCTATCCTTTTTCCAGTTTCCCTTCAGCAAATCTGATGGAGCCCCCGCCACTGAACTTCTTGCCCTCAAGCTTCGAGTTGAGCGTCTCTATCGCACTCCTGTTTGATGCACTCCCGGACATGCAAATCACATACCCCTCCGTGTTCTTCAGCAGCACAGTGCAGTTGTGGTTTCTCTTGATAATGAGGTCGGCTATCCTTATCATCATCTTCCTGTCAACATCCAACTCTTTCTCTATGAATTCCTCATCAGGCGTCGCTTCTGCTATGCTGGTTGCAACCTTCTCGCTGTCCCTTTCGGCAAGCTTGTGCATCGCCTTAAGCTCCTGCTGCTGCTCCTCGACCTTCTTCGCGATTGCAAGAGGTTCTACATTAAGCATGTTTGATACTTTGTTAATCGCATCGTGCATCGTCTCGAAACGCTTCAGTGCAGCGGGACCTGCGACGAACTCTATCCTGTCTATGCCGTCGTGTATCCTGTACGTGCCTATTATGTTCACCATTCCAAGCAGGCTCTCCCTACCAACGACATGCAGCCCTCCGCATGCTTCCGCATCGATGAGTTCATTGTTTCCGGTGCGTATGACCACTATCCTCATCCTCTTCGCAGGAACGCCATGCCCCTGATAGATCGTGAATCCGTACTTCCTCTCAGCCTCGCCTCTGCTCATCTCCTTCGAGCTTACCTTTATTCCTCCGAAGATCCATGAATTGACGGTGTTCTCGATTGCTTTGACATTCTCTTCGCTAAGCTTGTCATAGTGCGCTATGTCTATGTGCGCCTTATGCGCTTCCTTCTTCGCTCCTTCCTGCCATGCATGTTTTCCAAGTATTCGTCTTGCTGCAGCGCTTATTAGATGCGTCGCGGTGTGATTGGCCATTATCGCGTTTCTCTTCTCCTTATCGACTTTCGCATCAACAATTTGCCCTTTCTTGAAGTGTGTGTTCTTCTCCGCGATATGCACTATGACATTCCCGACGCTCTGCACGTCCACTATCTTTATGCCATCTACCGTTCCTGTATCCGCAGCCTCCCCTCCTCCCTCAGGATAGAAGGGTGTCTTGTCCAGCACGAGAAACTTGCCCCTATCAAACAGCACTTTTGCTTTCGATTCTGAGACTGAGTCATAATACAACTTCTTGGTTTCCTTTATGCCGGGTGGCACTGAGATCACTTTTTTCTCCTGCTTCTCCTTTTTCACAGTATCCCCCTTGACCATCTCGGTGTATGAGCCCTCTTCCAGATCCAGCTTCACCCCTTTCGAGAGTGCAACGTTGGTTATAAGCTCCGGAGTAGCGCCATTGCTCTCATACAGCGTCCTCACCTGCTCCTTGCCTATAGTTTCGCCTTTGGAGAGCAGAAGCTCCACAGCCCTATTCGCTCCTATCTTCGCTTTCTCATATCTCTCCCTCTCGACATCCACGACCTTGGAGAAGATGTCCTGGTTCGTCATCAGTTCGGGATATGTTTCCTTCAGCTCCTTGCCTATAAACTCCGCAAACGTGGGCAGGCTTATATTCAGATTGTATTTTTCTATGAAATCAAAGGAACGCCTGAGCAATATTCTCAAATTGTAGCCTCCACCCACATTCGAAGGAAGCGAACCGTCAACTATAGCGAACATAAGCGTTCTAGTGTGGTCGAGTATCGCATAGATTGCCTGGATCGGTTTTATCTTCTTCTCATACTCCTGAACGCTGATTTTTGTGAGTCGGAGTATCCTTTTCTCCGTTTCTGCGTAGTCCCTGACCTCGTCTTTGTTCAGCTCACCAGCATATTTCGCAAACCTCCTGTATAGTCGAGTGTCCATATCCTGCTTTAGTTCTCCCTTGAGTTTCTCCAGGCTGCTGCTGAATGCCGCCTCGTATGCGTTGCTCATTCCCGTATAGAACCATAGGTTGCGCTCAAAGCCCCAACCGACATCTACTGCCTTGGTATCCAACTCCTTGATTCCCTTCTCGGTGAGCTCGAACTGCGTGAACACGTTGTTGCAGAGTTCGACGCCTTTCGAGAATGCCTCAAGGCTCGGGCCGAAGCCTGAGAAGTCAGGCATTGCCCAGACGTCTTCATGATATGTCATACTGTCCTCCTCAAGTCCAAGCACCTTTGTGAGGAATTCGAAGTTTAGTTCCATGGTTCTGTCCCTCCAGTAGCCCTCCTTCGGATAGTTGAAAGCAGTCTGGTTGGCCATCATGAACCCTGTGAAATGCTCTCCTGTGACGCCCGCGTTCTCTATGTCCTTGAACCTTAGCACCATCTGCGGGACTAGCAGAGGGTTTGCACTGTACTCGAATGTCAATCTGCCGTTCTCTATTCGCTGGAAGTCTTGTATGCCTGCGATGGTGAAGTAGAGGTCCTGTCTCCACCTGCTTACCACAGGATACCTGTTTATTATCTCGTGCCTGTTCTTCCTGAAGAAGGCTGAAAACCTCTTCCAGAATTCGGAATAGCTTATCTGTGTCGGTTTTTCCTTGAAGAAACTGTAGGCTGTATGCGAGGTGTCACCGCAATCATGGGTCTCTGCAAGGCTCCAGAAGTTCTTCCCGCAGATCTTGCATCTCTGTCTCACAAAGCCCTTTCTCTCGAATAACTTAGTAGAGTAATATGCCTTCGGATTTTTCGAGAACTCCTTCCGTAATGCTGCCTTACTCAGCCTCTTCACTTTGATGCTTATCATAGGCTCGCCTGTTTCCACCATACCTTGCACTCATTTCCGAAGAACTTGCAGAAGTTGCACTTCCTGTTCTCCTCCTTGACTACTGGTGCCGACTCCCGTTCGCCATTCCAGAACTGCAGTGCGTATGTTATGTACTTGTTGACTTCATAGTCCACATACTCTATCCGCATGCTGCTTATCTGAGCTCCGCTGAACCTGTCAACGTATGCGACTTCTACCTTGCTGCTGAGCTCCGGCATCAAGTATACTTCTTCAAACATTTTCTTAAACATAGCAGGAGTGTCCACCAGCTCGTCGCTGATGCCGATCGCATGGAGCTCCCGCTTGAACACTTCGGAGAGTCTCTGGCCGTTGAGACCGTAGGCCTTGACAAGGTTCTCCTGCGTGTAGCTCTTGTTTTTTATGTCGGAAAGCATCTTCCTGTAGAGCAGGACCTGGACCCGGTGAGGCCTGGTGTACACCTCACTAAGCTGCCTCTTTGCGTCCGTCGTCTTCCTTTCGATTATCTCCACCCTGTTCTCCTTTATCCTCATCTCGTCAATCTGTCCGGATAGCCTGTAACCGTTCAGAGAGCCGTAGACCCTGAGCTCCCTGCACATCCCTTTCTCTATCAACGAGTTCAGCGACCTGTAATTCTCATAAGCAGTCTTGAACATGTAGTCCTGATATGTGACGGGCTCTATGGCCAGGGGTATATAGACCTCATCCTGGAGCTCGCTGTGGAGCGCCTTCCCTTTCGCCATCTCCTTCGTGTACTTCTTGCCATAGAGGTAGTTGAACTCCATCTGCCTCTCGCACCAGAACTGGTTCGCTATGTCGGTTACGAGTATCGAGTTTTTCCCGAGCCTTTTCAATACTCCACTCCCTCCAACATGCATTCGAAACACTTTGACAATTAGGCAGCACACCCTATGCCCTGCCAGATGTGGCAGTGGCGTGTCTAATCATATGTATTTTTATTCGTGAACAGGATTATTAACCTTATGCAGATTCTTTCGAAATATGACCTATTCATCTTCGATTGGGACCATACGCTCACCACTTCGACCATACTCGTCAGCATAATCCATACTCTTAACAAAAATTACGGAAAGCTCAACAAGAAGAGCTATGAGAAGGAATATGACCCGAGGAATGCGATAAGGAACATAAGGATAAGCGAGGACGTTAGCAGGTTTTACTCTTTTTTTGATGATATATACTTCCTGCTGTTCAGACCAAAACTTAAGGAAAATTCGCTTGCGTTGCTCGACCTCCTCAGGAGGAAGCACAAGAAGATAGCAATATTCAGCGACTCGAAGACTTATAGACTGGTCAAGGAGACCAGGGAGCTCGGTGTAATCAAGTATCTTGATTGCGCAATCAGCGCAGAATCTATTGACAGATACAAGCCAGATCCATCCGGATTGTTCCTCATCTCCGACAAACTCAGGATTCCAAGAGGAAGGAGCGTATACATCGGAGACATGGCTTCCGACATGCTGACTGCCAAATTCGCCGGCATGGAGTCGTGCGCCGTGTCTGATGGAGTGGATTCGGAAGCGCTGCTGAAAGATACGAAACCAACATACCTATTCAGGAATCTTCGTGAGTTTTTGGAGGCTCTCCAGAGATAAATCCAGAATCATAAAGATTACTAAGCCTCATAAAACTTAGTTACTCAATCTCACCTATGCCTCTTAATTTGCTTTATACATCGGAAGTATTTTTTATTTTTTGTGGTCGCATTCTATTTCTTCTCATCTCTTTAATTGCAGCCATCGTTTTTTTATCACACAAAAGGTTTAGGGATTCTCTAACTCTCTCTGGAGTAGAGTGTGCATGTGCTCCTGCGACTAACTCATCAAATTTCCTGGCTTTCCGCTCTATTTCTGCCGAATCCTTATCTCCCATCAAACCACTAAACCTATCTCATTGTCAAAAATTATATGTTTTTCCATGATTTCGTAAGGTGCCGAATGCAACAGCATGGTTTATGTGTCGAGCCTGTTGGCAATACCACAAAAACAAAGGTTTATATACGAATTAAAACTAATTAGCAGATGCAGATAGAATAAATTTCTGCAGAGGAAAATACAACATGTATGGAAGAGATGAAGAAAGCGGCGGATCAGGAAGAGGAGAGAGAGGAGATAGAGGAGAAAGAAGGGGCATGAACCCTAACTATTTCCTGCCAAAACCTGTGAAGGTCGGAGATGTACTGGAAGTGACTATAGAAGGTCAGGCATCCAGAGGAGACGGAATAGCGAAGAAAGACGGTTTTGTCATCTTTGTCAAGGGCGCAAAGCCTGGAGACAAGCTGACAGTGAAAATAACAGACGTAAGGACAAGGTTCGCAATAGGAGAACCGGAAGGGTCTGCTGCAGCCTAAGTCTACTTTTCTTATCTTTAAGAAAAGTATCGCTAGTTAACCTTAGCTTTAGCTGTGCGGGTTCGATTACACATTCCCGCCGCTAACAACTGAGACTATCTTAGCATTGCTGCTGAACCTCATCTTCCTTATTGCAGCGATTCCCGCAACGCCCGCCAGCTCTGCTATTATCCCATAGCTCTCGTAGAAAGCGTCCTTCTCCTTCTCCAGTTCCTCATCGCTCACGGATATCGCTTTCCCATGGGTCGCCCTTAGCGCTTCAATAGCTTCGTCGCCGAAGGTCGGAAATCCTACAGCGATCGCATCCGCCTTTGTCTTAGGCGCAATATATCTTATTTTTCTATTTGCATTGAAGGCAGTAATGAGGGGATCGCTGCCCCTGGACTGGACTGCTATCAGCTTCGGAGGCTTCCTGATCCTTCCGGCAGACTGCATCTCCCTGAGCGCCTTGAAGATGCCGCTTATCAGCGTCGCATTGCCCACTGGCACGACTATGTGCGTCACACCCGGCATCTGGTCAATTATCTCGTACGCCGTGATTTTCTGGCCCTCCTTCCTGTAACAATAGTCCCCTGCAAGGAAAGCGCCGGATTTCCTGGCATACCTTTCCGCAAGCCTCTGCGCTTTTGTGAAATCCCCGCTCACAAAGTCCATGCGCGAGTCGCCCTCGCTCCTTATGTCCTTTATCTTATTCCTGTTCGCGCCGATGCTTATGAATGTCTTTACCTGCAGCCCGGCGAGCTTCGCGTAATATGCGATGGAATAGGCCATGTTGCCGGTGGATGCTACTGCGATCTCCCTTTTTTGGTATTCGAGCGCCTTGCTTACCTCAACTATTGAGCCCCTGTCCTTGAAGGACCTAGTGGGATTGTCGGTCTCCAGCTTGAGGAAAACATTATTCTGGTCGTGGCTCCTTATCAGTCTTGTAGAGCCTAGCTCATAGTGTTTGTAGTCGCATTCAGGCAGCACAGCCTCGTAATCCCAGAACCTGCCTGATCCCTTGATTCTGGGCGCTTTCTCCAAGTAGACAACTTCAAGAATGCCTCCGCATTTGCTGCAGACTTGCTTCTTATAGGAGTTTGGGTGCTTCTCCCCGCACAAAACACATTCGAGGACATATTTCATAGTAGGACAACAATTTTGTATCTTATAATTGTTTCGAATCCAGAATTAGAATTTTTTACATGCTGTTGCAGGATTAAAGAGCTGTCCGGCGGTGCTAAATATTTGCTTGCATGAACTCTTTTGCCTGTTCTATGGTCTCAGGTGAGATTATTCCGGTCTCGATGAGTTTCTTCTCTTCTTCAGTCATCTTGTCTGCGACCCTATCCTCCTCTTTCATCTCTGTCGTTGAAGATATGAACATCTTGTCGAGCTTGTAGTCTATCTTTATCGCATGTGCCTCTTCCAGGGCATCCGCCCATGCATTTATCATCTCCTCGCTGACGTTTAACGCGCTTGCGAGGGATTTAGAATCAGTTTCTCCGTGTTCATTCAGGTACTTGATCAAGTCATCTATACAAGTAGTTATTGTGTGTGGATCCATAGCATACACTTAGGTAGTTGGTGATTAAAAAACTTGCGTTGATTCGGTTTAAGGCATTTTCCGAAATACTGTGAACTTTCTGAAGCTGGTGGATGTCGATTTTCTTAAGGAAAATCCACGCGACTGTCGTAGCTCCGGTCTACACCATTTCGGAAAATGCTATAGCCATAATTGACGCCTCGAATAAAACGCAGACTTGGTTCGATGCGGCCCAGTTCTGATAACAGCGGCT
>JBEKPX010000020.1:0-12206 GCA_049520335.1 Candidatus Micrarchaeales archaeon
GAAAGAAGACCTGAAAACAAAGGAAGGAGCAAGCGCACGCGAAGTATCTGAAAAATCAGATAGAGTTCCACATTACAATGATGTGAGGCAGGATGATAAGGCGCAAGAAGAACAAGAGGTCCCAGATAGGATCTCGCGCTCTAGAAGTACCTCAGAAGAAAGCAGCAGCAAAAGTGCAAAGAAAGAGATGGACACGCACGATAAATCTAGAAAATCAGAAAGAAGCCCAAAGCCAAAGAATGCCGAGGAAGAAACTAGCGTTAGAAACTATGAAGAAAAAGCCGACCTACCTGAGAAACCAAAAAAGTCATATAAAGATTCACACTCGCAGATTGCTAAGGAGGAGATCGAGAGCGACAAAGGTGCTGAAGAAGAGGCTCAAGAGAATGAGACACCTGAAGAGTCGGAAAAAATTTCACGCTCAAAAGAAACAGAGGAAGAGACCGGGCTACGAAGCAAGGGGAAAGCGGCTGTAGTACAAGAAGCACATGAAGAATCTAAAGACGCCATGAAGGAGGAAAGCAGTGGCGTAGACCGCACCGCCAGATATGGCGAAATCAAAGAGCCACTCGAGGATAAGAAGCCTGTGATTTATGAAGAAGATGAAGTTCATCTCTATCTGAGAAAGTTCTTAATCCTCCTCTTCCTCGTACTCCTGGTCATTGTGCTCTTCTTCGTAGGGAGGGAAGCTTCCTCATATCTTTCTTCGATCTTCACAACAACCACATCCACAAGCACCACCTCGACATCAACTACGACTATTCCAACTGTGCTCGACCCATCTAATGGGACTTCCTACGTCGCCAACCTCGACTACAAATCAGACATCACGCTCACTGGAGATATCTCTACCAGAGGCGACATAAGAATAGAGAAAGGAGTGCAGCTCACAACAAACGGTTACAGCATAATAGCTTATGGCACTTTTGAAAATCTCGGAAGCGTCGCTACCGGAACTACTGGAGACAGCGCCCGTGCAGGCAAGGACGGGAAAAGCTATCTTGCCTCTTATGCGGGTTCCGGAGGCTCTGGAGGCGGAGGGGATGGAAATCCTGTCAGCGGTTCAACCCCTGCTGCTCCTAAATTGACAGGATCGCAGCTTGAAAATTGGTACAAGAATACAATGCGCAACTACCTGACAGGTGGCGGAGGCGGAGGCTCTTGCTTGGAAGGCAGCTACGCAGCAAGCGGAGGAAGCACTATTGCAAAAGGAGGGGTCTACGACACCCATGGACACTGCGCCGGGATCGGAGGAGGCTCAGGTGGCTCTGGAGCATATGGAGTTTACATACAGGCGAACAGGATATTGGCCGGAAGCATAAGTACTATCGGCGGGCAGGGCGGATCTGGCCAGTCTGACAGTGGCGGAGGCGGTGGCGGAGGGGTAATAATTCTCGCTTACGGAAGCGGTGGATATACTCCTGGAAAGTACTACGTGAATGGTGGAAACGGAGGCGCACACTCTCAATCAGGTGGCGCAGGCGGAGATGGTCAGATGCTTAACTACTCATATGGCTCTACCCCTCCCATAAGCGTATCTTGAGCAATAGCAAGGAATGGAGGCAACGAGAATCGGACTCGTGCTTGCAGAATGTCAATCTGCCGTCCTACCACTAGACGATGCCTCCTCTATTTTGTTTTTTGTCGTTAAAGTTAAATAAACAGAGTGTAGCCGTCCTTCGCCACGACCGAATTTCTGAAAACCCTTCTCGCGTCTCTCAATAGTTCGGTGTCTGTCTTATGCCTTGCGCTTATGTGCGTGAGCACAAGCCTCTTCACATGCGCCCTTTTCGCCAAGAGTGCAACCTCGCCGGATGCCGAATGCTTTCTCTCCACCGCCATTTTCCTTTCCGCGTCCTTGTACGAGGCTTCATGCACGAGCAGATCGGCATTCCTTGCCGCTGAAAGCGTTGAGCCCGTCGGTCTTGTGTCTGTGGCATAGACTATCTTCTTGCCTTCCTGCTTCCAAGTCACCTGCGAGAGCGCAATCCTTTTGTTCTTTATTTTCGCGTATCCTTTCTTTTTTATCTCTGAGAACATAGCCCCGTGGATGCCAAGTTTGTGCGCAAGTTCCTTCCTGAACCTGAGCGTGTCCTTCTCTTTAAAGACATAGCCGTATGTTGGTGCCGTATGCTTAACCTTGAACGCGCTCACCTCGTAGCCCCTTCCCTCGTAAACCACGCCCGACCTGATTCCTTTTATCACGATCGGATAGTTGATTATGACATTGTCGAAGACTATCAGACTCCTTATCGCCTTCTCATAGCCGTATGGGACGAATATCAGCAAGGGCTCCTTTCTCGAGTTAAGCGCCATCGTCCTGACCAGGCCTGCTATGCCTATGCTATGGTCCCCGTGCGCATGGCTCAAGAATATCGCTTTCACCTTCAGCGGGCTTATCCCATATTCAAGCAGCTGAAACTGCGTGCCCTCCCCGCAGTCGAAGATCAGGATGTCGCCCTCGTAAATGACCGCCATGCTGGGCATGCGCCTAGTTCTCGTGGGCGCCGATCCCGCTGTTCCCAGGAAAATCGTCTTTATTATCATCAATCCATCTCTATCTTGATGCTCTTCCTCTTTGGGTCTACTCCTTTCACATTTATATTTCCGAACTGCGACCCGATATCTGCCGCACTCTTGGCTTTCTTCTTCCTCGCCTCGTCAAGAAGCACGTTTATCTCGTTCATGTGTTCGAATATCTTCGTTGCTATCCTCTTGTAGTCCTCCGCCTTCGCCTTAAGCTCTTCTATCTGCGCCCTTTGCTTCTCTATGCTGGCCGTCAATTCCTCTATCTCTCTCGCCTTCTCCGTGTCCACTTTCGTTGCCCTCTCGCCCATGTACAGCGAGTCGAGAAGCTTTCCCAAGGTCTCAAACTTGACTGATTGCACGCCCTTATCGCTCTCATATTTCGCAAGTGGCGCTATGGCGAAGTCAATGCAGACATCATCCCTCTTGTACAAGGTCGGTTCGGGCATGTCTACCGCGCTCAGCAGGCGTGCCATCTCCTTCGAAAGTCCGCCCTTCTCAATCTCCTGGGATTTCGCAGGGGCGTTCGCATCAAGCCCTGCCCTGGATATCGCGCTCTCCAAGTAAGCCGGACCAAGATTGAAAACATGCGATAGGGCTACTATCAGCTTCTGTTCGCTTCCTTTCAATTCCTGCAGCTCCAATTTCACTTCTCCTTCTCCGTTTGCCTCAAAGTTCTTGGCCTTGCTCTCAGGGAAAGAGTAGGTCATGCCTCTTCTTACGCTCCTGTTCCTGAAGCTCTTGTTCACATAAGCGAGATCTATGATGCCATCTTTGTTAAGCAGTAGAATGTTGCCCTTGTCGAACATCTCTATCACGAGCTTCCTCTCTTCCTTTCCTGTGAGCTCGATTATCACTATCCTGTCTCTCTTGTGCTGCCTGATTCCCCTCAACTTGCAGCCATCCAACCTCTTCCTCATCTCGAGCGCAAACTCGCTTGGAGCTTCCGCCTTCTCCCTGAACTCGGTCTCGTTTATCGCTTTTGTCAGGTTTATATACATTGCAATGTCCTTGCGTTCCTTGGAAAAGAGAATGAGGAAAGAGTTATCGCCGATCTCATAGAAACTCTTGAAATATGAGGATGAGAACCTGTCGTTTAGTTCCCTGACCAAGGCGCTGATCTCTATTGCTGCAATCTCGCGCATCCTATCAATGGCTCAACGCTTCTTTGCGCCCTCCTCCTTCGCGACCTTCGCGAATTCCTCTACGGTCCTCCTTACGCTGCGCGAGTCCTCAAGGGCTGTGCCTATCTGGCCGATGTCAGCTCCGGAAATGTAAGCGGTGCGGAGCTGCCTTGCATTCTTTATTCCGCCGCCGACTATGTAAGGGACAGTTATCGCATCCCTCACTGCTCTTATGATTTCGGCAGGTATTGGCCCGAAGTGCTGCAGCTGAGGGTTCGATCCTGCATCCGTGAATATGAGCCTGTTGCCAAGGAACTGCCCCGCATTCGCGAGCGCTGCCGCTATCTTCGGCTTGGCTCTTGGCACCATGTTAACGTCGCCGACCCAGCCCACAGTCCCTCCGGGTTCGATCACTATATAGCCTACTGGAAGCGGCTCTATTCCCATCTGCTTCACGAGCGGCGCTGCTAGCATCTGCGCCTGCGTGATCCAGTATGGGTTCCTTGCGTTAAGCAGCGACATGAAGTATACGGCGTCAGCGTACTTCGTCAGCGTGGCTATGTTTCCCGGGAAGAGCGCGACGGGTATGTTTCCTGTTTTCTCCTTTATCTCCCTTGTCACTTTTTCCAGCAGCTCTCCCTGCGCCCCTATGCTGCCCCCTATCAACAGCATGTCTGCGCCGCCTTCGATGCTCTCGACTCCGGCGCTTATCGCAGCATTCGGCGTCCTGTAGTCTACGGGGTCTATGAGCATGAAAAGCATCGCTCCCTTCTCCCGCAATGTTTCATGTATATATTTCTCGGTCTTGCCTATTTTCGTAATCATGCAACCACTACTTCTTCATCCTGATCAGAAACGCATCCACCATCTCCTTGCCTCCGTCCTTTATCTCGACTTTCGTCCTGAACTTCAGCTCCTTCTCTATCTTCGAGGTGTCTATCATCCTGTCCGAGGTTATGAATCTGAGCTCATCGCTGTCCAGGTTCCTCTGCCTTGCTATCATCCTCACAAGGAATTCACTCACGTGCTTTTTCGGCTTATTCACATTCATCATCTTTGCTGCGAGGTCGATCAACTCCTCTTGCGTGAAGGGCGTGTTATCAGCGACATTGTATATTTTCCCTATGCTTATCTCAGGATTCTCTACTGCAAGCATTATTGCATTTATCACGTCGTCGACGTGCACCATCGTCAGGTGATTCTGGCCTGATCCGATTATTGCAGTCCTGCCCTCATGGATTACTCTGAACATCTTGAAGAAAGAATGCTCGAAGCCCGGACCGTAGATGGTCGCTATCCTGAATATCGTGTACGGGACGCCGCTTCTCATTATCTCATGCTCCGCAAGCATCTTGCTGTAGCCGTACTTGTCCGTAGGAATAAGGCTGGATTCTTCGTTGAGTGTGCCCTTCCTCTTCCGCCCGTAGACATCTACCGTGCTGGTGAAGAGAATTTGTTTGACATCATTCTTCTTGCATGATTCGAGGAGCCTGTGAGTTCCTTCAACATTCACTCTCACGAGCTCGCCTGTCATGGCCTTGGTCTCGCCTAATGCCGCAGCGAGATGGAGCACTATGTCCGCTCCCCTGCATGCGTCGTCAAGCACGTGGACGTCATTGAGCGTCCCTATGAATGGTATGACCCCCGGGGTGAGACTGTTTATCTCGTCCTTCCCTATCACGAGGGCTCTCACGGTGTCGCCCCTATCGATAAACCTGTTAACGAGCCTTCTCCCCAACCTGCCGGTGGCTCCTGTCACAAGAACAGTCTCATTTCCAGTATTCGTCTTCATCTTCCATGCCTAGGTCTCTTTAAGAATCCTTGTCGCGAGGAATCGCGAGTACTTGCCAGGCGACCTGGTCACAGCATAGTGCTTCCAGTCCTTTCCAAAAGGCACATAGATGCTCGTCTTCATCCCTCTCTTCACCATGCTGCTTATCTTTTTGCTGCTGTAGCCCAATTGGAACTCGAATATCAAGAATTTCTTGGATGCATTACCATTTAAAAGCTCCTTGATTGCGTTCTCGGGGACCGACTGCAGGACAGCGTTCTTCACTATCTTCGTAGCCGCCCTTAGCGTTTTCGACATCTTTTTGCCGTCAGCAGCGGGAACTCCGTCCCTCTCGCTGCACAGTACCTTGAGGGAGCGTATGTAGTCGTTGTTCCTTCTGAGGTATGCCTCCGAGTCCTTGACGCTAACAGCATAGCCTATGCCCTTCGCATCCTGCAGGAACTTGGGTATTCTAAACTCGTGCTGCATCTCGATCCAGACGAAGACACCGTGCTTGTTCGCTGTGCTGACGATATCTTTCATGTTCCTGTCCGCAATTCCATCGGATATGTCGATGCCTATCTGGCTTAGGGGTACCTGTACGCTGGCCTTGAGTCCCATCCTCGATATCCTCCGTATCAGCTCCAAGTACGTCGTGGTGGCGTATCTTGCCTTAGCGCTGTCGCTGGCATTCTCACTGAGGAAGCCGATTGAGACCGGCAGTTTCTTGCCATTAAGCTCCTTCGCTTTCTCTATCGCAGAGCTCATCGTAGTGCCTGCAATATGCTTCTTTATGAGGCGGTAGAGGATACGTTCCGCTATCGCATAGTCCTTCAACGGAAACCCCTTTATACTAACTATAGTATTGTATAAATAGCTTTTTGAATGATTGCATGCTCACGCTGACGAAGGGGAGAGGGATTGGAGGTGTAATAAAGCAGACCCCTGAGGATTTCATAGTCAAGGAGATAATGCAGAACGGCAGCATACTAGAACCTGACATCGAATACAGTGCAGAATCTCTGGGAATCAATGAGACGAAGGAGGGCAAGCACATAACGTTCGTGCTTCAGAAAAAGGACTGGAACACAATCAATGCTCTCCTTGCAATCGCAAAGAACATGAGGCATGGCAGGAAGTCAATAGGTTATGCGGGCACGAAGGACAAAAAAGCAATAACAGTCCAGCTCGCAAGCATATACAATACAAACTACTTTGACATGAAGAGCGTAAGGATAAAGGACATAAACATAAACGGCTTCTGGAGGAGCGATGGCGTGAGGATGAGCAGCAACCTCGGCAACGCCTTCGATGTGATAATCAGGGAAGTTTCGGATGAAGGTCAAGCAGCAGGGATAGCAAAGGAGCTCAACGGGATGATGCCCAACTACTTCGGAGAGCAGCGTTTCGGAGAGCGCGACAACAATCCTAAAATAGGCATTTCTATTCTGATGGGCGACTTGGAGGGTGCTGCCCTAGAGTATCTTACAGGGACGGAAAATGAGAGGAATGAAGGAGTAAAGGACGCACGGACTAGGTTAAGGAACGAGATGAACTTCGGCGATGCGCTCGACTACTTCCCAAGATATCTCAAGGGCGAGAGGACATTGTTGAACTCGCTCGTCAAACACCCGGGAAACTACGCAAATGCAATCAGGTCATTGCCGAGAGGCATAGCACTTATGTTCATACATTCTGTGCAGGCGAAGATATTCAACAGTGAACTCGATGACAGGATAAGGGGCAGCGACCTGAGTTCAGCCATATTCGCGGAAAGCGATTCTTATGGATTTCCCAACCTAGAAAAGCGCGGTATCGAGGGAAAATTTGCGCTCGCACCTCTGATAGGCTATGAGACGAAGGAGGAGGAGATTAGCGACTACGCAAGGGAATCGATGCGAGATCTAGGGATAGCAAAAGAGTCGTTCAAAATCGGAAGCGTTCCGGAGTTGCGGATGAAAGGCGCATACAGGTCTCTATTTGCGCCTGTGAAAGAACTCTCATACGATGCGGTCGAGGGTGGCGTAAAACTGAGTTTCTCTCTGCCAAAGGGCGCATATGCCACTGTGCTCATCAATGAGTTCATGAAGAATAGCGATGTCGCAAAGACAATCTGATTTTATATATTGAGTATGCCATTTCTATTCATGCTCTTCGGTCCTTACCTTGTGGAGACCTTACTCTGGCTCATAGCCATGTCTGTTATAGCAATCTCAGTGACAAGGATATACATCGACTCGGCATTAGCGATTGGGACGGGGAAGATAAAGAAGCTGGTGCTCAAAGCTGATATCGGAAAAAAGAGGAAGCCATTCGTAACAATAATGATCCCTTCCTACAATGAAGCCCGCGTCATCGACAGGGTGCTCGAAGCAGCGACAGCAATAGATTATCCAAGATATGAAATAATAGTCGCGGATGATTCGACAGAGAAGTCGATGGCAAAACGGCTTGAGCATTGGAGAAGAAAAGGTGAAATAAAGGTGGTTCACAGGAGCACAAGAAAGGGCTACAAGGCAGGTGCATTAAACAACGCGATGAGGTACATAGACCCCAGATGCGAGTATATCGCATTCTTCGATGCAGATTACATTCCACACAAGAAGGTTATTTGGGAGATGCTTAGTGATTTCTCGCAAAAGCGGATTGCAGCCGTGCAGGGTTATACACAGCAGAGTTTGAACGCGTCGAAAAACTTCATAACGAAGAGTGCATCACTCTCACTCTCAACATACTGCCTTGTCGAGATGGCAGCAAAGATGAAGTTCGGCGGGTTCATCCCGATATTCGGCAGCGTATTCATGGTGAGAAGAGAAGCGTTGGAAGATGTCAACGGATTCAATGAATCCTCTATAACTGAGGACTGGGACTTGGCAAGCAAGTTCACTGAAAGGGGGTACGAGATACTGTTTGACGAACGCATAAGCGTGCCTGCCGAGTGTCCGACTACCTTCAGAGTGTTGTTGAGGCAGCAGATCCGCTGGGCCGAGGGCGTGACAAGAGACACGAAAAACCATCTTATGACAATGATGACGAGCACGAGGGTGAGCCTGATGAAGAAGCTCGACTACCTGTTTTGCGGATTCAGCTCATTCAACGGAGTGATGGGTTCTGCGTCATATGTGCTGTTTGCGATAGTCCTGCTGATAAATGCGCGAATAATAATTACGCTGGGAGTGGACAGGAGCCTCATACTCGGTCTCGGGTTCTTCGGCCAGTTTATGATATTCTTCGTTGCGCCAGTCTACATACCGCTAGCAGTTATCGTTTCTTCACTGATTGCACTCTATAGAGAGAGCAAAATCTCACGTTTCCCATGGTGCATTTACCTGTTTTTTGTAGGTCTTACGCTGGCTCCCTTCGTAGCATATGGCGGATTAAGGGGCCTGCTGTTCAAGCGCGGCTCATGGAAAAGAACTCCGAAAACAGGAGAAGTAGAATAAATTAAGTTTCTGAAGGTTTGTATATCATACAAAGAAAGATTGGAGTCCAAAGTCAAGGTTTCTTACTATCTTGCGCCTCCTTTGTACTGACAGGCGGAACCTCGATATTCGGCTCCATAGAGAACTCACCGAACTTGATGAGCTCCTCTTTCTTTGCCTTTGCAATCTCGCATTTCCCCAGATTGCACTCTTTCAGCGTGGATGAAAATACAGCTTTCCCTCTCTCCATCTTCGCGGTATATAGTGCATAGTAATCCCAGTTCTCAGGGTCAGGATAGTAGTTGTAGTAGTAGCCCTCCACCTTTTGGCCAGTTATGGAGCAGATGAAGAGGTTCAGCGCTGCGTCCTTCCTTGTGAAACCTTTCAGTTTCTCGAGCGATTCCGGTGTTATGCCGCCCTCCTTTATTATGAACTCGAGGGCGAGTTTGGAATCGACGATCTCATCCCCGTCCACGCACAGCGATTCCGACAGTCTGCTCTTGCATGTTCCACCATTGTGCGCCAGATATATCGTGCTTGTGCCGCTAGATTCGCAGAATGGATGTGTAAACTTAGTTTTGCCTATCAGGCCGTCTGATGATCTCCTCGCGTGGAATATCGCAAGGAAATTCCCCGATATCTCCGGAATCTCAAACCTGTCCTCATATATCGGTCTGGTGCTCCTGTGATAATATGTCCTGTTCTTCGTGACTATTACATAGCCATAGCCGTCGCTATGTTTTATTCCGTTGCTTAGCTTGTCGTGCTCTGCCGATTCGATTAAAGCATCCTTGAGAGCATTCAGTTCATTTACAGAGTCGCCATAATACATGAACATTCTGCACATTTCCTTTCATTTATTTTTATGCAGCTAGAATTTAAAATGGATTACCAAAAGTTAATGAATAAAGTATCTGAAATTTATCTCCCGCTAAAACTTTGAATTTGTTTCACGCTGATTGAAAAGCAAAAATGTTTAAATCACATAATCCAAAGGTTATTGATGGTAGAACAGACAACCAGCATGAAGAAAGTTTTACGCAAATCCACTGGCTCCGAACTCGGAGGAAAGGATGTCTACATGAAGAAGGAGGTGGATACCGTGAGTCCTTCCCGTTTTTCTAGAAACCTGGTAATTGGGATTGAAGAACTTGGTTATAAAATCGATGATAAACTTGACAATAAGATTCGGGAGGGGGAACTTAAAGAATCTGACTACATGAACATGACAATCACAGGAGTAAAGAAAATCGTGGAGAAAGAGCATAAGAACACACGTCTGATTGCAGGTTTGTCCACCATAGTAGTTGGATTAGTGCTATTTTTCCTTGTTCCCCCGCTAGGACTTCTTGCCATAGGCCTTGGAGAACTTTCATTTATTCTCTGGCTGCAGGGGAAACTTAAGAGGCCGACTAAGAATGAAAAGCCATCGGGGAGAATTAGCACGATATGGGTCATGATTGAAAATAAGAACCAGTCAATCAAACCGACAAGAATTGAAGATTCACAAGCGTCCGATCGAAAGAACAAAAAATATGAGTTCATTGTGCACGTGGCAGGAGAGACGAATAGCGAGAAGAAAATGCTACAGCACGAGATAAAGAGTCTTACAGACAGGCTCGAATTTTTCGTATAAACACTAAGGCTACTTTCTATAATAATATATTCAACAACATACCAGAGAATCTATCCAAGCCAACGTCTACTATGACGAAACATCTGTGGAAGCACAGAGAAGCGCATAGGCGTTCCTTTTTGAACCATACTCATATTATTTTAATCTCAAAGCAATATCTACTCTGATGGTCCGATGGAGCTCAATCTTGCAGAGGGGATAAACCTTGACATGCAGACTATAATGACGGGAAGGGGCTGCGCAATAGGTCAGAGTGGATCTGGAAAATCTTTTTTGGCAGGTGTAATCGCTGAGGAGCTTGGAAAGGCAGGAATGCCCTTTTGTGTGGTTGACACTGAGGGCGAGTATGCCTCTCTAAGGAATCTGTTCAATATCATAATAGTAGGCGGAGACAAGAAAGACGTTGGTCTGGATGTCGATTTTTCAAGGCTCTTCGACGCAAGCATTTCCAACGATCTTCCGATTATACTAGACGTCTCAGATGCTGTGGATAAGAAGGAGGCAGTCTACGATGCCCTTCAGGCTCTGTATCAGTTGGAGAGCAAAATTCACAAGCCGTACCTTCTGATTATAGAAGAAGCTGACAAGTTTGCACCCCAGGTAGTGGGCAAGGGTACAAACATGATCGAGGAGATAAGCATAAGAGGAAGAAAGCGCGGCATAGGCATTTTCATAACGACGCAGAGGCCGGCAAACATTAGCAAAAACGTTTTAGCTCAGTGCTCATATGGTTTCATAGGCAAACTAACGATAGAGAATGACCTGAATGCCATAAGAATTCTTTTCGGAAACAGGAGCAGGCTCACGCAGATAACTAGGCTTCATACCGGTGAATTCTTGCCCTTCGGATTGGATTACGAAATGCAGTTCAGGGTAAAGAGCAGAAGTGCAAGGCACATGGGAGCAACCCCCTCGATTGAGTCGTACCGTCCCTCAAGCAGCGCCCTAATCACTGTACTTAAGGAGCTGAAAGGAGACACCTCTTTGAAGAAAAGACCCGGCGAATCTTCCACATCACGCATACAAGCAATACCCCTCCAGTTCTCTTTTGAGGATGCAAAAAGCTATGCTGAGAGAATCTCAAGGAAAAAGTTCGTCTTCTTCGGTAACACTGACGAAAGGATAGATTCAATAATGCTCCAATATCTGCCACTTGGCCTATGTGTAATAAGAATACCTACAAGACGCAGGAACGAGTACGATGAATATGCCTGCTTGCTCAACAGCAGGTATGAACTTACACTTATCAACAAGGGCATAAAGTTCTTGGCTGTAAGCAAAAATGAGAGAAACAGAACCAACCACAAAAAATATGCGTTGAAAAAGTTTCCACAATTTAATCAGGTAGAGACCTCAAAAGAAAGCATAATTGATGGAAACATAAACAAAAAACGTGCAGCGACTTGCATAAGTAGAATATTTCCAAACTCAATTATGACTAGCTTTCAGATTGTGCACTCTCCTGTGTACAGAATAACTCTTAGAAAAAAGAACAAGGTTCGTGTGTTTACCATTGATGGAATATACGGAAGGAACATCACCGCTTAAACCGTGGAGGCACAGGCCGTCCGGGTAGAAGTCCGCTTTCCAAAGTATGAATTAATATGTACTCTAGCTAGAACTCGCCTACAGTTTTATCACAAATGCTTATAAACACGGGATTAATATAGTGGCTTAGGGGGAATTCAATTTTGCCATATGGCATAATGAAACAAACAAGATGATAC